>NZ_CBCPJH010000001.1:0-197427 GCF_965118485.1 Psychrobacter glacincola
AGTTTTTTTAATGTTTTATATATTGGATGGGTCATGTCATTATTCCAACCTTTACCTACTTATACGGTAACCAGTCGCGATAAAGATTTAGATTTATCGCAGCCTCATATTATGGGTATTTTGAATGTCACACCAGATTCATTTTCAGATGGTGGGCAGTTTAATGCGATAGATAAAGCGGTTGCTCACTGTCAGGGAATGATAGAGGCGGGTGCGACTATTATCGATATTGGTGGAGAGTCTACCCGACCAAATGCTGATGCTGTGGCGACTGACGAAGAAATAAAGCGAGTCGTTCCTGTCGTAACAGCGATTAGGCAGCAGCTAGGCAATGATATATGGCTATCTATTGATACCAGCAATCCTGAAGTCATACAGGCAGCATTTGATGCAGGTGCTGATATTTGGAATGATGTACGGGCGCTTAAGCGAGAGGGGGCGCCTGATATGGCAGCCAAGCTTGATATACCGGTTATGCTGATGCATATGCGCGGTGAGCCAACGACAATGAATAATCTAGCACAGTATGACGATGTGATTAACAATGTCAATACCGAGCTAGCAGCTCGTATCGATGAAGTGATAAACCATGGTGTTAAGCGCAAAAATATCATTATTGATCCAGGTTTTGGTTTTGCTAAAAACTATGAGCATCATCTGGCGTTACTAAGCCAGCTGACAAGTTTGCAAACACTTGGGCTGCCAATGATGTTCGGTATTTCGCGCAAGCGTTTTTTAGCGGAAGTACTGACCAAAACAGGTGTTCCGACGCTTGCTACAACCCAACCATTCGAGCGTGATACGGTAGGTACTGCTGCTGGTATTTTTGCGCTACAACAGGGCGTTAGTATTATTCGTACGCATAATGTCGCTATGATGCAGCAAGCTGTGGCATTATGGCAGCAACTGTCTGCTTATCAAAAAAAATAATTTAGTATCATTTAAACCTATGAGAATACCTTTATGACGAATATTACTCAGCCAGAGCCTACCAATGAGCAGCGCCGTATTATTTATCAAGCCCGTCGCGGTCTGAAAGAATTGGACTTTTATTTTGAGCCTTACATTAAGGAGTTGTATTTGACGGCTGAAGCTGCTGAACAAGTAACTTTTGCAGCAATGCTAACTCACGAAGATCCTGATTTATTGGATTACTTTACCAATCAAAGTCGTCCAGACGACGACACTATGTGGGATTTGGTCAATAAGATTAAAACATGGCGTCATAGTAAAAGCTTGAGTTAATAGTTTAAATGGTTACCTCTAAGTTTTCGATTGTGATTGCCGTATTAAGTATTTTTTAGACAAAAATATGCCTTGGTAGCCGACTATGACAGTATTGACCTCGCTACGTATTGATACCGTTATCAATCCAGTAAGCTATCTACAGATACTGTTTTACATTGCTCTGAGCGGTATCATCATATTATTGGCAGTGCTGGCTTCATTGTCTTTATGGCAATATGTTCTTATATTAATTGTCAGTGTGGCTGTTATCGGCTATTTAGCATTATCACGCCCAATTATATTGCATATAAGTCAGCCGCCACTTGGTAAAGATATTTATCGTGATTGGCAGTTAATGATACGTATGGGTCGCGGAGATGCCTTGTGGCAAGCACAGCTAAAGGCAGTCACTCAGTCTCGATGGGTTATCTGTTTTGATTTTGATATCGTTGAGCCTCATCAAAGTCCTTTATCTATCGCTGTATTCCGCGATCAGGTCAATGCTGAAGAGTGGCGAAAGCTTATTGTATTAGCAAATATGACGGCGAGTAAACATATCTAGATAGGATTGGTGATTACAATCTGCTATCTGACTTATCTTGGCATCATCAACGATTCACTACATGTCATAACAAAATGTCTATCTAGCTCAACAAAGAGATTTGCTATATTAGAATGCATCGTGATTGCTATATCAAAGTGTTGTCACGAAACATTTAATTATAATAAAAAGGATAAATTTATGAGTCTACTAGGGAATTTAGTCAGTCAAGTAGCACGTAGCGCGATGGATCCAGAGGATACACAGCGTAACCCAGTCAATCAACGTATCAACCCACGTCGCACCGGCGGACTTGGTGATATATTGGGTAGCGTACTTGGCGGCAGTAACCAGTCTGCTGGTTATAATCCACAGCAGTATGAGCGCCGCTCAGCAGACAATGGTTTTGGCTTAGATGACATCATCGGTGGCCTAACAGGTGGCGATTTAACAGGAAGTAGGCAACGTGGCGGCAATATGAGTGCTGGTACTGGCGGACTTGGTGATATTTTAGGTAGCGTACTCGGGGGTCAGACTACAAGAGGCGGCTTCGGTGGTAAAGGTATGCTAATCGCTGCCCTCATGCCTATGGTATTAAGTTGGATAAAACGCAATGGTGGCTTAAGTGGGGCTTTGTCGAAAATTACCGGTATGGGTTATGAAACCCAAGCGCGCTCTTGGTTAAGTAATAATGAGCTTAATGATAACCTTGATCCTAATGATATCAGTCGTCTATTTGATGAGAGTGAAATTCAGCAGGTCGCAACTCATACAGGTGCTAATGAGGTAGAAGTACGTCAAGGGTTGGCTGAACTGTTACCTGAAGTCATGAACCAGTTGACGCCAAATGGTAATTTGGACCATGAACCTGAAGCTAATGATGAAATTGATCAAATCATTATTCAGCTATCAAGCCGTCTAGGGACGTTAAAATAGTCAGGTTATCATTTATACTGTTAAAAATAGAAAAAGAGCACATTTATGTGCTCTTTTTTGTGTCTAGAATATGGCAGTAAATGCTATCGCCTAGGATTAAAATTAATAAACCCCTAAAAACGTTCATCCAAAGTATCTAAGGTATAGTTTAATGCTTCAAAGCAGATATCACTATTAAAGCCGCGATACTGTAAAAAACGTAGCTGCTTTGCTTTATCTTTTTGTTCGATAGGTATGGTATCGCCATATTTTTTAGTACGCGCGCTCACTGCTAACTTGAGCCAGTCTATGCCTTCGGCCAAGTTGTCTGCGCTGTTATCGATAAATTCACTAAACTCATCGGACTCGGCGTTTGCCATATCGATAAGCTCGTCGATATTATCAGGCATATCTATCTTCTTACGGTAAAACTCCTGTTTAATCCTTCCTCTACCACGTCCTTTACGGATGTTTTCTCGAATCAGCATTAACGTGGTGCGGTAATCACTTTGATAGCCTTTCTCTTCGAACTCATCGAGTAGGGCATCGATTTTGTCCGCCTCTTGCTCTTTATCTAGCAGTTTTTGCCTCAGCTCAGCCTTGCCATACTCGCGACGTGACAGATAATAAAACGCCAACCAGCGTAAGCGGCTTTCTGCTTTTATCGCATCCACTTCAGCTTGCCGCTGTTCAGGTGTACGCAAATACGCCTTTAGAGCCGCTGGTAAATTATCGATTTGGCTGTTTTGGTCACTTATTTCACTGTGATGAGTAGTAGTCGATTCAAACGCTTGTATGGAGTTTATTAAATGTGAGTCAACGCCAGTGTCATTAATAGAGGTGCTATATTCTTCATTATCATCAGCACAGTTTTTAACTTCTGCGAGCATCTCTTTGATACTTTGTGCAGCAGTCGGTTTATAAGCAGGCGCATCAGTAGGCTCAGCTGTAAAAGAGGCCGCTGGATGAAAGCGTTTTTTACGTTTTTTGGATTTGGATGAGGTTTTTAAAGAAGAAGAGGCAGCAGTCGAATCTACCGTAAAAGTAGTATGATTATCTACTAAAAGGTTCTCATTTAAATCATGGTTATTGAAATGCTGGGCGTGTTTGCCAGTTTTTCTGGTGTTTTTAGGTTTGTCTTTATATGAGTACCTATCAGATGAATGTTGTTCAATGGATTTCTTATTTTTATGCGTAGAACTCGCTGAATCGGTATCCGACTCAGCGAGTATTTCAGCCAACGTTTTAATTTTCATAAGACATCATAGTAACGGATAATACTCACCAGAAAATCGTTATTGTACAGCTTCAGCGGCTTGTTCTTCATCTGCTTTATCTACCACTGCGACTTTGCTATCGTCTTTTGTACCAAGTTTTTCAGCACGGATTTTGGCTTCTATCTCTTCAGCAATAGCAGGATTTTCTTTTAAGAACAGTACAGAGTTGGCTTTACCTTGACCGATTTTTTCATCGCCATAGCTGTACCAAGAGCCTGCTTTACCAACCGCACCAATCTCAACACCCAAATCAATCACCTCCGCTAAATGGTTAGTACCTTCACCGTAAGTAATTTCAAATTCAGCTTGACGAAATGGTGGTGCCATTTTGTTTTTAATGACTTTGACACGGGTTTGGTTACCGATGATTTCATCGCCATTTTTGACTGCACCAATACGGCGAATATCCATACGGACAGAGGCGTAGAATTTAAGCGCATTACCACCAGTTGTGGTCTCAGGGCTACCGAACATCACACCGATTTTCATACGAATCTGGTTAATAAACAATACCATACAGTTTGAGCGTTTAGCGTTACCGGTAATTTTACGTAAGGCTTGGCTCATCAGGCGGGCTTGCAGACCCATATGTGAATCGCCCATCTCGCCTTCAATCTCAGCACGCGGCGTCAAAGCTGCGACCGAGTCAATCACGATCATATCGATGGCACCTGAACGCACTAACATATCGGTAATCTCGAGCGCTTGCTCGCCATTATCAGGCTGTGACAGCAATAAGTCATCCGTATTCACGCCAAGCTTGCGTGCATATACTGGATCTAGTGCGTGTTCAGCATCGATAAAGGCACAAACCCCGCCTTGTTTTTGGCACTCTGCAATCGCTTGCAAAGTCATGGTCGTTTTACCGGAGCTTTCAGGGCCGTAAATCTCAACGATACGACCTTTTGGCAGACCGCCAATACCAAGGGCAATATCTAAACCCAATGAGCCAGTCGACACAACATCAACATCAAGTGCTGCTGAATCATCACCCAAATGCATAATGGTATTTTTACCAAACTGCTTTTCGATTTGAGCTAATGCAGCTTTTAGGGCTTTGGCTTTATTTTCGTCCATGTAGGACTCCTTGTTATCAATTATTTATAAGAATAAGTTTTATAACTATTAAAAGAGGCTTGTTTAATAATAGCCGTGACCATGTCATTATGGCTGGTAGCATTTTTAAGCAAGGTTAAAGTAAGCGATGAGATAAGTCTTGTAGGTCGTAATATCAGATATATTACTCTACTATACAGTAAAATTGAATGCTGATAAAAGCGAAAAAAAGTTCATAAATAATAATAAGGTTTATAGCTATTGCGATTTTTCTTATCAGTTTATAACTTAATTTGACTTTATGTCATTGTTTATTAGATAAGGTGATTATAACAAAATCCAAGGCTTGTTATGAGTATAGCGAGATACTAGGCGACAATAGATGTCGTCTAGGAAAACAATAATATTTGTATGGAGTTTTGAGAATTATGGTTTATATTTGAACCTCATAATTGTATCTATTGTCAATAGATCGGGGAGTTGTCCCCAATAAATAAATAAAATTTATCTGGCGAGTGTGAAACATTAAATCAGATTAAATTAATATTAAAAATATTATAAAAAAATTATTTTAGTTCAATATTTAATGCAAGTTGTTGATTTTAATATCTTTTTAAATCGTACAAAAAATGAACGATTTTACCTAAGCCTTTAAGCTATCTAAGGAATTGCTTGTCAAGTAGCGACTTATACACAGGGTTATCCACAGCTTATGTGGAGAACTCACCAAGCCCTTATAACATCAATGATTGGGCAGATAAGAATTATCCCATAACTCTGAAAATTTGGTTGTTTCTGATTTTGCAAGTTTAAATTTTGCTGTATTTAATGTTCACGATGCCTATGTTTCACATAAAAAGTGATAGATTCTTTTGGATATAAGTACCTTTGATTGTCATTGTAGGTTATGACAGTAAGCTCTCAAAAGTAATCAAACTTTCTGAATTAGTGGTTTGAGCACTGATAACTATAAAATGACTAGAATACAGCGATAAAAAAATGGCTAAGATACGGATAGGTATCTTAGCCACTGTAGGACAAACTAAGGTTATAGGTTATAGGTTTGATATTAGTCTTTGAGGTAGATTAAATCCCAAACACCATGCCCACTATTTATACCGCGGCGCTCAAACTTTGTCATTGGACGAAAGTCAGGGCGGTCAGTGAAGTTGCCAGCGCCGGCTTGATTGGTTAAACCAGTAAAACCGTCTAAAACTTCAACCATCCAAAAGGCATAATGCTCCCAGTCGGTTGCTGTATGGAACCAGCCACCTTGTTTTAAGCTACGAGTCACAATCGCCATGCGTTCAGCACTGACGAAACGGCGTTTGTAATGGCGCTTTTTTTGCCATGGGTCAGGGAAGTAAAGCTGGATGCGATCAATATGGTTTTCTGGTAGTTGCTTGAGTAATTGGATGGCATCACCGTTGATGATTTTGACATTATTCAAATTCTGCGTACCTGCCATATAGGCGCATTTACCGATACCTGGTTCGTGCACTTCAATACCCACGAAATTGCGGTTTGGCTCAGCTGCTGCCATCTCGATAAATGAGTCACCAAGACCAAAGCCAATCTCAAGGGTTAAGGGCGCCTCACTACCATTTGGCAAATCAGCAAATAGCGCACGCAAATCGTCAATGCCATCGAGGTTGCCGTCACCAAAGCTATTATTGACCAAATAATGAGCAAACTCAGGCGCCGTTAATGCTAACTCAGCATTTTTATTCATATGTGTACGACGTTTCATAAAGGTGTTAACGATACGAATATGCTTACTGTCTTCAGACGTTACATCTGTGTCGACAGTTTCATTTTCGATAGCCGAATTGGCATCGACGTTAAGAGGTGTTTGTTCATCGATAGGGCTGCTGGCGTCAATGCTAGCGTCGATGTTGGTAATAATATTAGGATGTTGACTCATAGGATTAACAAGGCTTAATAAATGGGTAGGGTGCGCTTATTATAAGTGAAATGTTGACGGCTGTGAATGAACAATGCTTTTTTAATAATTTTGACGCATTTACCATTGATATACGTTATTTATCGAGTGTTTCTCTAGCTCATGCCATGTTATTAGCGTTATCATATAATAACGACAGATCATTAAATGTTTTCTTAATAGCAAGTAGGGCTTATCACTATGTTATTTATCGAGACGGATTCGCCGCCCCCTTTTTACCAAGAAAAACTGACGGCTGCCAAGCGTACACAGCTGGATAAATGGTTTATTGGTCATCGTAGCCAGCGCTATTATCTGAAACGCTTTGAGCAATTTGATCAGCAAGGCTACTTGTCTCCTAAATGGCATTGGGCAGCGTTTTTTGTGACCTTTCCTTGGCTGCTGTATCGCAAGCGTTATATGGATGCAATCGTCTATAGCGTGGCGGGATGGTCATTTATCCAACTTAATGTCGCGCTGGTCTTGGTAGCGGTTGAATTTTTGGCTATGCCTTTTATCGCTAATATGTATCATATGCCAATAAGGATTGGGATTGCCGCGCTGATTTGGCTGTTTTGGTCGTTTATGGTGGCGCGCTGGACAGACGCTTATTATTACCGGATGGCACGGCGTGAGATTGCCGATGCGATTAATGACTATCCGCAAGATGAGCACTTGCAGCAAGAGCATTTGCGCCGAGAGGGCGGGGTGAGCATCTTTGGTTTAGCAATGGGCTTTGGATTTTTTGCTTTTGCTTTGATGGTGATTAAAGTACAGTTTTTACCTATTATCGCCAAACCGAAAGAAAACGAAGTACTGTTTGATGCTTATGATACCGTCAAAACCACGCAAAATAATGTGGCGCTAGCGTATAGTCAGACAGGACAATGTCCACTAAATATGCTCATAGACACGGATAGCGAGCAGGTACGTATTGAGATTAAAGATAGTGCAGCTGGGGTTTCACAAACGGATTGTGCGGTCATTGCTACCATTCAAAACGTGCAGTTCCCTATACGTTATCTCAATGACCAGACACTAGTATTTTATCATCTGCCAAACAGTAATAATTGGGAGTGCATCAGTTCATTAAATAAGAGGCAAGCGCCTGATAATTGTAATGCGGATTAGGGCTTTATCATCATTAGTGCTTAGGGTCAGTCGCAATATTATCTTTAGCATCGACAGGTATAGTTGGGTTTTTTAGCGCATCATAAAAATCGCTCAAATCCATTCTACGGGCTTTATCAATATCTTCATCAAATAAGCTCTCAAGCTCGGCCATCGCTGATTGTGCTGATTCAATCATACTGGCTTCATCATCATAGATTGCTTGTTGGCGCTCAATCAAATCATCATCATAGTCGCGGAAAGTTCGTACTGTTTCTCGCGCCTTTTCGGGTGAGATACCGAGTAGCTGTAGAGACTCACGTGACATATCTAAAGACGTTAAATAAGTCTCACGCCAAATATGACGGACGCCGACCTCGCGTAAACGGTAATAATGCTGGCGATCACGAGCGCGAGCTAAGACAACCAAATCTGGATAGTTTTTGCGCAAGTATTGAGCGGTGGTGATAGAACGTTCTAAATCATCAATGGCCAAAATAAATATCCGCGCTTTTTTGATACCTGCTGCCCGTAATATTTCGGGATTCTTTGGATCGCCATAATAGACTTGATTACCAAACTTACGGACGAAATCGACGCGGTTTGCAGAGCGCTCAATCGCTGTAAACTCGATATTGTGCATGCGTAGCACACGACCGATAATCTGACCAACACGCCCAAAACCCGCAATAATCACTTGATGCTCATGGTCTGGAATCGTATCGTACTCGCGACTTGGCTTGCTCTTAGCAAATAACGGCTCACCGATTTTTTCTAATAATAAAAATGCCAAGGGCGTTAGTGCCATAGAGATAGTTACGACAAGGTTTAAGGTATTGGCAAGCTCAGGTCGCAAGACATTTTGTGCTGTTGCTACGCTAAATAATACAAAAGCAAATTCACCACCTTGAGCAAGTGTCACACCTAACCTAATACTGGTCGGCCAGCGATTACCAGAGATTTTTGCAATTGCTGTAATCACACCGAACTTGATAAACATTAGTGCCATTGCACAGCCAATGATAAAGATGGGCTTAGCTAATATTAATTTTACATCGGTCAGCATACCAACGGACATAAAGAACAGCCCCAATAGCAATCCTTTAAACGGCTCAATACTGGCTTCAAGCTCATGACGATATTCAGAATCCGCTAGCAATACGCCGGTTAAAAATGCGCCTAGTGCCATCGACAGACCGATTTGACCCATCAAAATTGACACACCCATCACAATAAATAACGCCACGGCGGTGAGTAATTCTGACGCACCACTTAAGGCGACAAATTTAAAAAATGGTCGTACCACATAGCGACTGGCAAAGATAAGCCCAGCAAAAACCGCAAAAACTTTACCAAAATAAAGCAAATCATAGCTTTGTTCACGTACTCCTGATAAAAATGGAATAACGGCTAATAAAGGGATAACAGCAATATCTTGGAATAACAAAATCGTAAAAGCTTCACGACCATGGGTGCTCGAAAGCTGTTGTTTTTCAGTCAGAATTTGTAAGACAAATGCAGTGGACGAGAGAGCAAGACCAAAGCCGACGATAAAAGCAGTATCAAGCTGCAAGCCAAAAATCTGATGTAGCAGCCACATTAATAGCGTGCCAGTTAGACCAACTTGCAGACCGCCCAACACAAATATCGAACGACGTAATGCCCAGAGCCTTGATGGCTGCAGCTCAAGCCCGATGATAAACAGCAGCATCACTACGCCAAACTCAGAGAAATGTAATAAGCTCTCAGCGTCGCCTGCTACATCTAACACGCTTGGACCCAATATCAGTCCTGTGATCAGATAACCTAAAACCGTCGCAATACCAAAACGTTTACCAAGGGGTACAAAGAGCAGGGCTGCTCCCAAGAATATGGTCGCTTGTAACATTAAGTTTGGTGAGCCGGCGGCGGCAGCGAGCATCTGGAATCCTTAGCAATAACGATAAAATAAGCAGTAAAGCGGAACTACAAAAATAATAACAAAGATTTTAGCATGATTTATTTTTTGCGATAAATCTTCCACATGCCATTATCTGCTAACGGATTGTTATAAGCATCGTTACGTCGCTTACGCGGTGTTTGCCGACTGTCGACGATTTTAAAATCGGGTAGGGCATGGACGATAAGTCCGGTACGATAAAAGCGTACCCGTTCAGGCTCTAACATCTCACCTTTATTATCACGGCAAAATACATAAGCGCGCAGATCAATAAATTCACGATGTGCGACTAAACGTGCCTCGTCATCATGCTCAAAGACCGCCGTCATGCGCTCAATGTCATCAGCGCTATAATCACCGCACTTGTCTGTGAGCGCACCGACCGAGCCGAAGCTTTTAGATTCTTTGGCACGCGTCTTCGTTAAGTGTAGTCGCTGTACATGATAAATAAACTGCGGTATCTCAAGACTGGCAGGTAATGGCAGGTGGTCAGGCGGCAGATTAGCAGCAGGATAAAATGCCATCGCGCGCTCAAGTAAATTGTTCCAGCGTTGCTGATAGGCTTGCACCTCAGCTAAATTACCTTCATAAATAGGCATGTCACGAATTTGGCGTAAAATATCAGGTGGAAACTGCGCATCTCGAAAGCTGGCAATATCTTCTTGCAGCGTTGATAACAAAACTTTGGCGTGTTTTTTGCCATCTGTTGAAGTCGGGTCATCGATATGGCTTGGGGCGATAAATGGCGCTGAGCGTCTAGACATGGCAGAAGGTGATCCATTGGTGGCAAGGTGGGCGTCTCAGTTTTCAGTATACAGAATTTATATTAAAAATATGACAGCGAGGCTAAATTTCTCATCATTTTTAACATGTGATTACATTGATAAAAGTCAGTGTGATATTGATATATAGACTATGGTGATATTTCATTTTGCTATATTTACTCATTGTTAAGTACGGGATATGGCATTGAATATAGCCAAAACGAAAAAAAAGGATTGCCTATGAATGATAATTTAGAAAATACGTCCATTATATCTAATCAGCGCAGTTTATTAAAAAATATTGGCAAGATAGCCTTAAACATTGTCGGTACGGGATTAGCACTTACTGTTGGACTTTGGCTAGTAATGGCATCAAACATGGGACCCGCTTATCTACCGCATATCATGGATGGCGCATTAGATTTTTGGATTCGAATCACATTGCTAGGGATGGGATTAGGTATTTGGATAAGTATTGCCGTATGGTTATTGTGGCTCATATTATGTTATTTTTATGATTTAATTAGATCTAACCAATAATTGGCGATGTATAGATTTATGATTACATTTATATTTTTAATGGTTGTGACCAATATGATTATTACCCTCAACTGCCTGCTCTGAGATATCGCAGACTAGGGCGTTGCTATGAGCATTTATTTGCGCATGTAATGGGCTTTCTATTTGTATAGTAGCATGATGGATACCAAGCGTAAGTAAGCTTTGCTCTAAACTGGCAATCAGTAAACTCGACTCATGAATACTCATATCGCCATCAACGATTACATGACAAGATAAAGCGTTTAACCCGCTGGTAATACTCCATACATGTAGGTCGTGTACGGTTTGCACTTGCGGATGAGCAAGTAGTTTTTGTTCAATATCAAGCAAAGATATATTTGCTGGCGTGCCTTCCATTAAGATATGCAGAGAATCACGTACCACGCGATAACCACTAAACAAAATCAATATCGCCACTATCACTGAAGCGGCTGCATCTGCCCATATCCAACCAAAACTCATCATTAATAGCGCGGCAATAATAGCAGCAACCGAACCCATTAAGTCACTTAATACATGCAAGTAGGCACTTTGCATATTGAGATTAACAGGTTGTTTAGTGTCAAGATTTTTATCGGCATTCGAAGCATGGCTGTGATTATGAGCATCACCACCTTGACTGCCTCGATGCATCATCCAAGCGACTAGGATGTTGACAAGCATACCGATAGTAGCAACGATGAGCATACCTTGGGTGGCAATTTCAGGTGGAGAGTTAATACGCTTGATCGCCTCATAAAAAATCATCAGCGCAATAATGACGAGGGTCGCACCATTAACCGATGCGACCACTATCTCAAAACGCTTATAACCGTAGGTTTTTTGGTGCGTTGCGGCTTTTTCACCTATTTTAAAAGCCATCAAGGTAGCACCAAGCGCTATCGAATCACTTAGCATATGACCGGCGTCAGACAACAATGCCAAACTACCGGTAAGCCAGCCACCGATTGCTTCAACAAACATATAGCCAGTAATAATCACAAAACTTATAAGTAGCGTGCGCTGATAGCCTTTGGTATCACGTGCTGCGATAGTTTGTTCAAGATGGTCATCATGATCATGATTGTGATGACTATCTGTGGAGTTATGATTACTTTCATTTTGATGAACGTGTTTATGCTCATCAGTTGACTCACCATGATGAGGATGATTGTGTTGTTCAGAGTTTGGATGGTTTTGATTCATAACAACACTCAGGGCGATAGAAAGTGAAATGGATTTTTATAATGGCATTAAACGCTGTGAAATAATATATCTCATTCTTAGTGGCTAATAAATAATCATTAAGCGTTACCAACCAACAGGATCGATATCCAAAGTAAGCTTAAGATATTTGACGCTTGGCAGAGCAAGTACAGGCTGCCACCATTGGTTTAATACATAGTGTAATTGCTGCCGATCTTTAGCCAATAGCAACAGCTGAGCATGGTAGCGGCTGTTCTTTTTACTCATGGGCGCATCGATAGGACCCAGAACAGCCAGATTATGTCCTGTTGGCAGAATAGCTATGGCGTCTTTAAGGGCTTGCGTAGTGGCAACAAGGGTTTTACCTTCACAACGTATCAGTGCGGCGTGACTTTGCGGCGGTAATCCCATCATTTTGCGCTCTTGTAATAGTTGGCGCGCAAAAGATAAATAACCATCTTTGACCAGCTTTAGTAATAACTCATTGTCTGGTTGCAGCGTTTGAATCAAGACGCGTCCGACTTTATCACCGCGTCCGGCACGCCCTGCTACTTGAATCATCAATTGCGCAGTACGCTCTGGTGAGCGAAAGTCTGCGGACAAAAAGCCGCGGTCAGCATTGGGTAAGCAAACGAGCGTGACATTGGGAAAATGATGACCTTTAGCAACCATTTGCGTACCGACTAATATCGCAGGCGTGCCTTCATTGATACGCTGATAGATATTCTCCCAGCTATCTTTACGCCTAGTAGTATCGCGATCGATTTGAATAATCGGATAAAGCTGTTTACTGGTTTGCGGGTTGGCAAAGATAGCATGCAAATTTTCGCTTAGCCTTGTGGTGCCCATACCTTTGGCATCTAAATTTTGACTACCGCAATCAGGGCATATCGTTGGAATATAGGCTTGCCAATCACAGTGGTGGCATTTTAAATAAGAATGACTTGAGTATGAGCTATGTTGCGACTGACTATTATAATGAACGGTTAAATGGGCATCACAACGCGGACAATCTGCCTGCCAACCACAAGCTTCGCACAATAGCACTGGCGCATAGCCGCGACGGTTTAAGAATATCAATACCTGATCACCAGCTTCTAGCGTTTGGCGTATTGCGCCGATAAGTGCATCGGTCAGTCCGGTATCATAGCGTGCGCCGTTGTCCTTCGTTTGCTGGTGGGTGCTTTGCAGGCGTGCATCAATGAGCTGTATCGTTGCAAGCTGCGCATTACCAGGGCGCGTTGACAATTGATACTCTACCAGTTTGTCATCATCGACTAGCTTCAAATGCTCAAGAGAAGGGGTAGCCGTACCAAGTACAACAGGTATCTTAGCTTGTAGTCCTCGGTATAATGCGACATCAGCGGCATGATAACGCAAGGTATCCTGCTGCTTATAAGAGCCATCATGCGCTTCATCAACGACGATTAAGCCTAAATCTTCAAACGGATATAGTACGGATGAGCGCGTACCGATAATGATTTGTGCATGACCAGTACGGCAATCTTGCCAGCCTTGTAAGCGGTGGGTGTTATTCATGCCTGAATGTAGCAAGACGATATGAGCGGCAAAGCGACTGGCGAAACGCGCACGCGTCTGCGGGGTAAGTCCAATCTCAGGTACCAAAATCAGCACTTGCTTACCAGCTTCTAATACTGCCTGCATCGCTTGTAAATAGACCTCTGTCTTACCACTACCTGTAATACCATTTAATAAAAAGCCCTTATAGCATTGGTTTTTATGGGCAGTAATAATGGCATCGACAGCAAGCTGCTGCTCATCATTGAGGTCAAGGGGCATTTTTGCCAATTTAACAGGAGCAGGTGCTTGTTTTGGTTCGATATAACGCTCAATCAAACCTTTATCTTCAAGTGCTTTTAGAAATGGACGCTGCATACCTTCTAAGAGCAATATATCTTCACTTGCACCATGCTCACCATGTAGCTTTAGCATATCAAATTGCTGCTTTTGTTTTTTTGCATTGGCACGAAAGTCGTCATCAGTGATATGGGGTAAGATACGCCAGTGGGTAATGAGTAAATCCAGTGGTTTACCTTGACGTACTAAGGTAGGCAATATAACGGCTAGTACATCCCCAAGTGGATAGTGATAGTAGCGCGCTAGCCAATAGGCGAGTTTTAGCATACTGTCATCTAAAATAGGCTCAGCATCTAGGCATTTCTTAATGGGTTTAAGCTTGTTAATAGGTACGCTACTATCAACTTGAGCAATATGAGCGACTACGATACCGATTAAAGTCTGACGACCAAATGAGACCTCAACACGACTGCCAATTTGCGGTATTTGTATTGATCTATTATGTGGCAAAGCACTTGTATCGGACGGTAAGCTATAGTCAAATACCCGATAAAGGGGCACGGGTAGAGCAACTTGTACCAACATAAAAGGCTTCGCAATTTGATTAGGTTAATGTGAAATGAAAATGGAGAGACGAATAAGCTTAGCATGAAGCTAAGCTTATAGTAGTGCGATTTAAAGTATGACTATTTAAGCAAGATGAAATATCAGAATTATTTGATATATAGAATAGACTCAATCTCAACCACACCACCTTTAGGCAATGCTGCTACTTGCACGGCAGCGCGGGCAGGATATGGCTCCGTTAAATTTGCCATAAATACTTCGTTTAATGCTGCAAAATCATTCAAGTCGGTTAATGACACATTGAATTTGACCACGTCATTCAAGCTGCCACCAGCTGCTTCACAGATAGCTTTGATATTCTCAAATACTTGCTTAGCTTGTGCTTCAAAACCTTCCTTTAATTCCATCGTAGTAGGATCGAAACCTAACTGACCTGAGACATAAACTGTGTTGCCTACTTTTACGGCTTGCGAATAAGTGCCAACGGCGGCAGGGGCTTTATCGGTCTGAATGGTTTGACGAGTCATATGCTTTCCTTATATTATTTCGAGTATACTATTTTGAATTTTGCTGTTTATTAAAAACTATTAAATTTTTGAAGTCTGTAATAATCTACAGTCAATAATTATAACTGATATAAACGCATGATATTTGGGAAACCAAGTAGTGAGCGTAGCTCACGAATACCTTGAGCTAAGTGATTGCGACTACGAACGACAATATGAATAATAGTATCGCTGCTACGCACATCTACCTTTTCGACGCCTATATTTAACTGCCGCAGATGGTAAATCACTTCACTGATTTGCTCATCACTCAGCGCTACAGACAATTTAAGATAGGCAGGAAAACGAATTTTGTTGCCCTGTTCTTCTGAATCAATTTGTTTAATAGATTTATCATTGCGCCAGCGCAATTGGATAACTTGGTAAGGATTGTCTTTACGGATGTCGTCAAGTGAAAAGCATTTATGCCGATGAACGACAAGCCCATGACGAGATAAATGACCAACGATAGGGTCGCCATAAATAGGATGACAGCAGTTGGCAAAATCAAGCTCAACGCCTGAAGCATTGACAATCAGCTGCTGTGGCTGGGTCATATCATCAACACGCTCTTGCGATTGGATATCACAAACCTCATCGCTAAATAATCGGGTGACGATAAGCTGTGGCAATAGCGTTCCTGAGCTTATTTGCTCAAATAGCGCCTCTTTTTCAGTCAATCCACGCCATTCAGTGAGATTTTTCCAGTCACTATCGCTTAGGTCATCAAGGCTTTTCTGATAGGTTTTTAGCGCTCGGTCTAAGGCTTGCATGCCGTGGTGCTGTTTATCAGCCGCTGATAAGTCTTTAAACCAACGCAAAATCTCTACGCGGGCTTTATTGGTGACCACAAACCCAAGCCATTCGGCTTTTGGCTCAGAATGAGTGTTGACTTCGATTTCAACCAGTTGTCCATTATTAACCACCGTTCCAAGCTTAGCGGGCTTATTGTCGATATTGGCGCCAACCGCGACATTGCCGACCATAGGACCGACAGCATAGGCAAAGTCTAGCGCAGTTGCTCCTTGCGGCAGCTCATAAGCGCGACCTTGCGGGCTGTAGCAAATAATTTTGCTAGAATGTAGATAATCCATTAACTCATTAATGGTAGAGACAGCCGCTGAAAAGTCGGAGCTGCCTTCATTTAAGTTGTCTTCATCGACCAAGTCTTTCATATTGCGTAACGATGCTTGAATGACTGACTGACTGACATCTGAGGCGTGTTCTGCGCCGATGACGCCAAGCCTTGCGGCACTTTGCATCTGCTTAGTCAAAATCGTCACTTTGACAAAATCGTTGTCACGCTCATAGATAAGTGTCAGCGATTGATTGCCACCAGGCAAGGGTCTACGAATATTGTCTGCGATATGGGTATCCGCGATTTGATATTTTTTAATCAGATAATAAGCAAGTTTATCGCAAGCTTCGATATTGTCGAGCACAATTTCAAACGCATAATGGCGTAACAGCGCATTGATTTCGCCGCGATTACGGAAGAATTGACGGAAAATAACTACCCGATTGTCTAAAACTTTAACCATGCCATTAAGGTCAAGATTATTTAGAACAATACTTAAATAGCGATGAATAGCTTCTCTTTGGAAGTTACGCCCAAGACCGTGTTGTAGTAGCTTATCAGAGATTTTGTTATACATCTCAGAATCAAGATTGCGATAACAAAGCACTTCAATATAATCAGCAATATCATTGAGACCCATCAAGCGCGCAAACGGCACATAGAAATCTAAGGTTTCTTGCGCGGTAGTACGTTGCTTTTCGGGGCGTACGGCATCTAGCGTTGACATATTATGCAGGCGGTCAGCAAGCTTTATAATCAGTACCCTAGGGTCTGCGAGGGTAGCGGTTAGGATTTTATGAAAGGTTGCGGCTTTATTCTCTTGTTTATTATGGGTCGACGATTTCAGTTTGGTCACGCCATCAACTAATCTAGCGACTATTTTGCCGTAGCGCTGCTCAATTTGCTCGTCACTGACTTCAGTATCTTCGACCGTATCATGAAGGATCGCCGCAATAATGGTATCTCGATCCAAGCGAAAGCCTGCCAGTATCTCAGCGACCGCAATCGGATGCGTAATATAAGGCTCCCCTGATTTACGCTTGTCTTTGATATGTGCAACATCACCGAACTCACAGGCATCAACGATATCACGGCGTTCAGCGACCGTGAGATAACCTACTGAGCGCAGTAGATTATATTGAGCGTCATCGACCAAAGGATGACTGAATTTGGGCAAGGTTTGAATCATAAAGTCAGGATCCTATGTTCTTTTACCTGTTTGACTGATGGCGTATAGAGGTAAAGAATGGCTGAATAAGTGCTGAGCTATTAATAAAAAGCTTAAGAGTAAAGCGGGAAAATGCGTAAACCACCCTCTAATTAATCGTAAATCGCTGTCAATGTCAACTGCTAAGCGAGTACACACTGTAAAAATAGGGAAACTCTCACTAAATGGTAAGTTTTAAGTACCAAACGGTTACTAAAGCAGTAAATTTAGTATCATTACAACCAAAAAACCACAGCCTATGCTGTGGTCTCTATCATCAGTCAATCTGTCTATGTATTTTATAAAGCTGTTAAATGCTTTAGTTTTTATATCATAGACTTTATCCGTGCGGTTTATTAAAAACTATGATCGCCTGATAAAGCTAAATCCATTGAGCTAGTAGCAAAATTATGCTCAGGCTGATTTAGGATATCGCGGGTGATTTTGCCAGCAGCAATTTCGCGCAATGCCAATACTGTCGGTTTGTCGTTATCGACATCAACTAGTGGCTCAGCAATACCTTTGGCTAACTGACGGGCGCGCTTGCTTGCGACCAAAACCAGCTCAAAGCGATTATCAACATTATCCAAACAATCTTCAATCGTCACTCGTGCCATAAATAGCTACCTCGGTTGTTTTTATGAGCCGCCAACATAGCGCGGCACTCAATAAAAATAATATCAAAAATATAAAGGGTGATAGCTAGACATTGTAGCATTTTTTGCCTGTAGGCGTAATTGCTTTTTACTTGTCTACTGATAACTATTTGCCAGATGAAGTGTTAAGTTAGCTCAATGCTTAATTTATTCGTCTACTTGGTTGCTAAGTAGATTGGTAATTGTACGTTGATAGCGCTGCTGTTGGCGCTTTAGGGTCTGTCTATCGGCAACGATAATGGCTTTAAGCTCTGTCAAAGCAACCTCAAAGCTGTCATTGATAATGACATAGTCAAAATGCACATATTGTGCCATTTCATTGACAGCACCTGCCAAACGTTTCTCGATTACTTCCATGCTATCCTGCCCACGCGTTGATAAACGTTGGCGTAACGTCGCGATACTCGGCGGTAGAATAAAAATCATAATGGCATCGGTAAAGATTTTTTTGACTTGCAGCGCGCCTTGCCAGTCAATCTCCAAAATTACATCAACGCCAGCGTCCAGTTGCGTGCGTACGCTTTGTTCTGAAGTGCCGTAATAATTGCCAAACACCTCAGCGTGTTCTAAAAACTTATTTTCGCCAATTGCCGTCACAAAACGATGCGTATCAGTAAAATGATAATGATGACCGTCAATCTCACCTGGACGCGGATCGCGAGTGGTATGTGAGACACTGACAGTCAAATCATTGGTGGTGGCTAGTAGCTGCTTAACCAATGATGTCTTGCCAGTACCAGAAGCGGCGGTAATAATAAATAGTGAACCTGTCATACAGTTTGTCCTAATGAAGTGTCTGCTAATGGAATATGCCTTAAAGAGATCTAGGCTAGTAGAGTATGTGCCACTGACTAACCTTTTAATAGACTCGTAAGTGCTATCTAAATAAATAGCTAAAGACTAGTAAAAATAAAAAACGCCATCAAGTATGGCGGTAGGAATCATAATCAATATCTTATTATAAACTGCTTTAAAAGCAAATTATGCTAAAGTAGAGTATCGATTTTATCCAACTTTTGAATGAAAGCTTTGGTGGCTTAAATTTTAAGCAGGTTTTAAGCCTAGGCTTTTATATAAATTATCTAATGATAGGTCTTCTTATGCAAATTTATCTTGCCAATCCACGTGGATTTTGTGCTGGTGTGGATCGCGCGATTGCGATTGTCAACGAAGCGCTGTTACGTTTTGCGCCACCCATTTATGTCCGTCATGAAGTGGTACATAATAAATTCGTGGTCTCAGATTTGGCCAACCGCGGCGCTGTGTTTGTTGAAGAGTTGCATGAAGTGCCGGATGGTTCTATTGTTATTTTTTCTGCTCATGGGGTCTCAAAAGCTGTCGAAGATGAGGCAGAGCGCCGTGATTTGACGGTATTTGATGCCACTTGCCCGTTAGTAACCAAAGTACATATCGAAGTCGCCAAATTTGCACAAGAGGGTATGGATGCGATATTGATTGGACATGCTGGGCATCCTGAAGTTGAAGGTACGATGGGGCGCTTTAACCATCGTCATGGTGGACAGATTCATCTGGTTGAAAACGAAGCCGATGTTGATGCTTTGATTGTACAGAATGACGAGCGTTTAGCATTTGTCACTCAAACCACGCTATCTATGGATGATACTGCACGCGTTATCGATGCGCTGCGTGATAAATTCCCAAGCATTCAAGGTCCTCGCAAAGACGATATCTGTTATGCCACCCAAAATCGCCAAGATGCGGTTAAAGATTTAGCCGGTCGCTGCGAAGTCGTATTGGTCGTTGGCTCGCCAAACTCATCAAACTCTAATCGCTTGCGTGAATTGGCTGAGCGTATGAATTGCCGTGCTTATTTGATTGATAATGCCACTGAAATGAATAAAAGCTGGTTCGATGGTATCCAAAGTGTAGGTGTGACTGCTGGAGCGTCAGCACCTGAGGTATTAATTCAAGAAGTATTGCAGCAGCTGCAAGATTGGGGTGGAAATTTACCAAGTGAGCTATCAGGCATTGAGGAAAATGTCACTTTTAGTTTGCCGAAAGCATTGCGTATTCCGATGACGCAAGTCGGCAAATAAAATAAGCAGGTTTCGTCTATAGCGTTAGATAGGTTAATTGAAATGAAAAAACAGAAAAGAAAATTTGTGTTGGCAGAAGCTAGCCTTGATGAGATTAATAAGCAATTGAAAATTAATACATTTACGATTGTCATTCTGATAGGGATGCTGGTGCTAAATGCAAGCCAGTTTCTGAGAGATTACAGTCTGGTATATGGCATCCTTATTGCCATTATGCTTTTCTTGCTATTCATTATGGCTAAAAGTCGTACGCTGTTGACGCTGCAAAAACAAACCCTTATACGCTAAATGAATAAAACTTATTTTATACCTCGTTAATATATTTTAAAAAGAATAGAAGGACGTCCATGTCAGCTTATTACCATTTTATCAAACGTGAGCAGCAAGCGGATGGCAGTAGTGTTGCTTATTATCAGCCAACTAAGCACGCCCAAGGCGCTTGGAATGACCATGAACAGCATATGGCACCAGCGACAGGCCTGCTCACGGCTGAGCTAAAATGCTATGTGCCACAAGAAAATATGCGTCTTGTTCGTATCAGCTTAGATATTTTAGGGTTAATACCGCTTGATGACTTTACGATTACCACCCGTTGTATTCGCCCCGGTAAGACCATTGAGCTGATTGAAGCAGTGATGAGTAGTCGCGGTCGTGATGCGATCATCGCGCGGGCATGGCGTTTGATGACCCAAGATACCAGTGAGATTGCAGGGCTTGAGGATCAAAAATCCATTCATAAGCCTGAAGAGTTGCCGGTTTGGGATGAGATGAGCGGTTGGCCAGGTGGTTTTATCGAAAGCGTACGTCTAGTCGCCGAACCAGGTCGTCGTCCCGGCAAAGGTATGGTATGGATAACCAACGATCTTGACATGGTAGAGGGCAAGCACACTGATGATATGGTGCACTTGTTAGGCATGGTCGACACCGCTAATGGTGTGGTACCAAGGCTTGGATTGGGATTGTCTGAGTTAGAGTGGATGTTCCCCAATACTGATTTACAAATTCATATGCACCGCGCGCCGCAAGGTCGCTGGTTGGGTATTGAAGCTGTGCAGCAATATGGCGCTGATGGTATCGGTGTTAGCAGTGCGATACTGCATGATATTCAAGGACCTTTTGGTCGCAGTGAGCAGATTTTGACCATCCGCCCGATGTCGCGCTAAAGCTGAACATTATTTAGTAGGCATCTCTTATTGTTTTATCAGAAATTACTCTATGAATAAAAGCTATTAAATTTAAGCTATTTGGATAAATTGAAAATAGTAATCCTGAAAAATAAAACCAAAGCATGTAGTTAATTAATTATACAAATCAATGCTAATCAGTTGTAATGGTAATTAACAAGACAGCAAGCACAGCAGCATGAGTGCACAGATAGGTTACTATGAATAAAAACAGCCGTTTTTCAGAAAAAATGACCTTTATTTTGGATATGTTAATAGAAGCGTATTCAGAATAGGTTTTGTATTTTAATCCATTTGTTATTCAAAGGAGTATGTTTTATGAGCAATGATATGAGCAACGACATGAGCGATAAAAAATGTCCTTACGCACCGACCCAATTGACGATGGGCAATGGCGCACCAGTAGCAGACAATCAAAACAGTCTCACAGCAGGTAAGCGTGGTCCATTATTAGCACAAGATATCTGGTTAAATGAAAAGCTCGCTAACTTTGCTCGTGAAGTGATTCCAGAGCGCCGTATGCATGCCAAAGGCTCTGGTGCCTTTGGTACGTTTACCGTTACCCATGACATTACACAATATACCCGTGCCAACATCTTCAGTGAAGTTGGTAAACAAACTGAAATGTTTGCGCGCTTTAGTACCGTCGCAGGCGAGCGTGGTGCCGCTGATGCCGAGCGTGATATTCGCGGCTTTGCGTTAAAGTTTTATACTGAAGAAGGCAACTGGGATATGGTAGGTAACAATACCCCAGTATTCTTCTTACGTGACCCGCGTAAATTTCCAGATTTAAACAAAGCAGTCAAGCGTGACCCACGTACTAACATGCGCTCAGCGACCAATAACTGGGATTTCTGGACTCTGCTACCAGAAGCTTTGCATCAAGTTACCATCGTTATGAGTGATCGCGGTCTTCCAGCATCCTATAGAAATATGCACGGCTTTGGCTCGCATACCTATAGTTTTTGGAATACCGCCAATGAGCGTTTTTGGGTAAAATTCCATTTTCGTACTCAGCAAGGCATCAAAAACTTAACCGATGCCGAAGCAGCAGATATCGTTGGTATGGATCGCGAAAGCCATCAAAAAGATTTGTATGATGCCATCGAAAATGGCGATTTTCCTAAATGGAAAATGTATGTACAAATCATGCCAGAAGCTGAGGCAGATACCGTCCCATATCATCCGTTTGATTTGACCAAAGTCTGGCCAAAAGGTGATTATCCGCTGATTGAAGTTGGCGAGTTTGAGTTGAATAAAAACTCTGACAATTACTTTGTCGATGTTGAGCAAGCAGCTTTTGCCCCAAGTAACCTAGTACCCGGTATCAGCGTATCTCCTGATAAAATGCTACAAAACCGCTTGGTAAATTACGCCGATGCCCAGCGTTACCGTGTCGGGGTGAATCATCAGCAAATTCCAGTGAATAAACCACGCTGCCCTGTGATGAGCAATCATCGGGATGGTCAAGGTCGTGTCGATGACAACTACGGTAGTCGCCCACACTATGAGCCAAACAGCTTTAGCCAATGGCAAGAACAGCCTGATTATGCTGAACCGCCATTGAAAATTGACGGCTATGCGGCGCATTATGACTTCCGTGAAGACGATAGCGATTACTTTAGCCAACCTCGCGCATTGTTTAACTTAATGAGTCCTGAGCAGCAGCAGATAGTGTTTGATAATACGGCCAATAACTTAGCGGGCGTACCCGACTTTATTCAGTATCGTCATATTCGTAACTGTAACTGGTGTGATGCCGCTTATGGCGCAGGCGTTGCCAAAGCATTAGGATTAAGCGTTGAAGATGCAATGGCAGCGCGTGATTCAGACCCTGCTCGTCATTTACCTAGCTGTCTGTAGTTATTAAACTCAGCTCTTAAATACAGTTAGTAAATGTGCTATTAGGTACAGCTACTAGTATTTATTTGGTAAATTCCATTTAAATAAATTGCTTATACATTGCTTATCCAATGACACCGCCTTAGGAAACTAGGGCGGTGTTTTTTATGGAATCAAGGTTTTAAGCTTGAAATTTTATTCCGCGCCCCTATTAGTATAAACAGCTTAGCGGTATTCAAAATTACGCTTCTCTCATATTCATTTGAGTAAGTTTGGTTTCAGTGCCACTATTTGATAATAAATTTTTAGCATAAATTAAAGGAGTTTTTATGAGTGAACAAGCCCCAGTTGATAACCAAAAAATTGATAGCATCAATGTTAATAAAAGCAGCCCAGAATTAAAAAAACATACCTTTGAAGCAGAAGTAGCTCAATTATTGCACTTAGTGACGCACTCGCTATATTCTAATTCCGATATTTTCGTACGTGAATTGGTATCAAACGCTTCTGACGCTTGTGATAAATTGCGTTTTGAAGCCACCAATGATGACAGCTTGTACGAAGACGATGGCGAGCTGCGTATTCGTATTGCCGTTGATGAAGAGGCTAAAACCATTACCTTTACCGATAATGGCATTGGTATGAACGAAGCCGATGCGATTGAAAACTTAGGTACGATTGCCAAATCAGGTACTAAAGCATTTTTAGACAAACTCTCTGAATCACAAAAGCAAGAAGGTCAGTTAATCGGCCAGTTTGGGGTTGGTTTTTATTCCGGCTTCATTGTTGCCGATACGATTAGCGTTGAAACCCGCAAGGCAGGCGAGCCGGCTGAAAATGGCGTGCGCTGGGTATCTGATGGCACCGGCAGCTTTACCGTTGAACCTATCACCAAAGAAACTCGCGGTACCGCTATCACTTTGCATTTAAAAGAACAATATTCTGAAGGTGAAGACAGCTACTTAGACCGTGGCAAAATTAAGCAGTTAGTGAATAAATATTCTGACCATATCAGTCTGCCAATTCAGATGCGTAAAGAAGTTTGGCAAGAAGATGAGGTTGAAGAGGGTAGCGACACACCTGCCAATGGACAAATGGTATTGACTGACGAATGGGAAACCATTAATAAAGCCAGTGCATTATGGACTCGTAGCGCCTCTGAGATTGAAGATGAAGAGTATGTCGATTTTTATAAAAACATTACCTATGACATGGATGCACCGCTGACTTGGACGCATAACCGTGTTGAAGGCCGTGTGCAGTATACACAGCTGTTGTATATTCCAAAAAAAGCACCTGTCGATTTATATACTCGTGACCAGCAGCATGGCTTAAAGCTTTATGTGAAGCGCGTCTTTATTATGGACGAAGCTGAGCAGTTACTGCCAATGTACCTGCGTTTTGTTAAAGGCGTTATTGATTCAGCAGACTTGCCACTAAACGTTAGCCGCGAAATCTTACAAGAGTCGCGCGATGTTAAATCTATCCGTGATGGTAACGCCCGTCGTATTTTGACTTTATTGGCAAGCCTTGCCAACAGTGAAGATACGGATAAGCAAGAAAAATTCGTGCAGTTCTACGCTGAGTTCGGTGACGTCATTAAAGAAGGCGTTGGCGAAGACATGGGCAATCAAGAACGTATTGCCAAATTGCTTCGTTATGCGACCAGTACTCAAGATGGTGAAACGACCAGTTTTGAAGATTATAAAGCGCGTATGAAAGACGGTCAAAAAGCTATTTATTACTTAACGGCTGATAATTTAGCAGCAGCAAAAAATAGTCCACAATTAGAGCTATTTAAGAAAAAAGGCATCGAAGTTATTTTGATGACCAGTCGTGTTGATGAATGGGCGATGAATTTCTTAACCTCATTTGATGGGACGCCGCTACAGAATATCGCCAAAGGTGCGGTTGATTTAGGCGACTTGCAGGATGAAGCCGAAAAGGCCGAAGCTGAAAAAGCACAAGAAACCCTAAAGCCAGTCGTTGATAAGCTCAAAACAGCACTGGGCGAGCGTGCCAAAGATGTCAAAGTATCTACGCGTTTGGTTGATAGTCCAGCTTGCTTGGTCGTTGGTGAAGGTGAACTATCGCCACAGATGATTCAAATGCTTAAGCAAATGGGACAGGATGTGCCAGAAAGCAAGCCTACATTAGAGATTAATCCTGATCATCCAATCATTAAAAAGCTTGAGAGTAGTGAGCAGTCTGCCGAAGATTTTGATAAGCTAGCACAAGTGATTTTTGACCAAGCATTGCTAGCAGATGGCGGTCAATTAGAAGATCCAGCCGCTTATCTCAGACGCGTCAATGAGCTATTGATGAGATAATGTTTAGTGTTTGATATAATTTAATATAAAAGGAGGTCTTAAATCTAAGACCTCCTTTTTTTAATGAGTTTTTAAGTGAATTTTACAATTCAGCCTTATGCTCTTGACCGACAATCCGTTACAATCGCGATAGATTAGCGAGCTAAAATATTAATCAATAATATCGATGTGCGCTATCCGTCTCTTATATCCATTTCATAGTGAATTAAATATAAAACTGATTTTCGTATGCCATATAAATAGTTAAATAAAAGACAGTAAGCGGCATCAATATCAAAATATTTTATCATTGATTTTTCATTTCTCTCGACTGGCTAGAGGTTTAAGTCTTTGTCACTTGCGTCGTTAAAAACCGTCTCGCTGCAGCGTTTCTCGCTCAATTTCGCTGCCAATATTATTGCAACCTTGTGGATGCTAGTAGGCTCAACAAGGGCGTTCTCTTGGGTTAAACCCACCTTTATTCAGTTTGCAGTGTTCGCGCTATTGGCGCTTGGTAGCAACGTCCTATTTTCTTGGTTAGCCGCTCCAGACGGCAGTATTTTCAATGAGCAAGGATTGGTCAGCTATCTAATCTGGCCGATGATTATTCTACTCGGCGGTATTATTCTAGCACGGCGCGCTGGTAATCAAGCGTTGGTGTTTGTGCCAGTGGTACTGTGGTTGGTTGCCGATACCTTGTCTGCATTACTACAAAGTTTGGTACAGTTTTTGGGCAGCTATAGCTGGTTACCCGATTGGAGCTATTCGTTTTTACCTATGCTATTTTTGGTGCTGTTTTTATGGCAGACCTTGGCATTACTATGGATATTTTCTCGCCGCTTGCGTATACCTTGGTGGGAACGGGTTATCGTCATTATCGGGGCGGTAGCATTATTGACGATTTGGCAGCGTAACGTCGCTGACCAGCCAATATTTAAGCAGATACCAGTAGAGCCGGTGTTAGAGGAAGCGGCATTGTATGAGCAGCCGCGTTTATTGCAAGAAGCGCTTGCTCGTATAGATCCTAGTGTGCCAGGCAAAAGCGATTGGTACTTTATGGGCGTAGCAGGATTCTCTGATCAAAACGTCTTTCGCTCTGAGATTAATAAAGTACGTGAGTTATTTGATGTGCGTTTTGGCACTAGCGGACATTCGCTTGCCTTGATTAATAATACCTATACTTGGTTAGATGAGCCGATTGCTACTAAGACCAGTATCTTACGGAGTTTAAAAAGAATTGGTCAGCAGATGAATGCTGATGAAGACGTGCTTTTTATGACACTATCCTCGCATGGTGATCAAGATTTTGTCCACTTATCCAATCCACCGCTTGAGATGGATAATCTGGATGCAACATGGCTGCGAGAGGCGTTAGATGCCTCAGGTATTCGCTGGCGAGTTATCGTAGTATCGGCGTGTTATTCAGGCTCGTTTATTGATGAATTGGCGTCACCGACTACGGTGGTGATTACTGCTTCGGCAGCAGACAAGATGTCATTTGGCTGTACAAATAGCGCTGAGATGACTTATTTTGGTCAAGCATTCTTTGCTGAAAGCTTACGGGAAAATACCAGTTTTTCTGCTGCCTTTAAAGACGCTGCTTATCGCGTAAAAGAGCGCGAGCTTTATATGGGTTTTGAGCCATCAGAGCCACAAATGGTCATCGGTAGTTTGATGGAAACCGCCTTGCCTGCATTTGAGCAAGTATTATTTGATAAAACCCGACCGCCGCTTGCTAGCATTACAGATAATCCTAGTACGACAACGACGATCAATGTTTTACCAGATGCCGGCGCAGATACAGTTGTAAATGATGAGAACTCTACAAACTAAATTTTTATCTCATTTTGAATTTTATTAATTTAATGCTTGTTTAAATCATTATTATTTTATCTTAGATACAAAGGATAATACTTATGAATAATTCTTATAATCACAGTCTCTCAGCCAACACGCAGCTCACGCAAAAAAGTGTCAATCGCTGCTTTGATGGTGAGCAACATTATTATAGTCATCAATCTACTGCTACTAAGACGCCGATGACCTTTAGTATTTATCTGCCTGATGAAGCCTTAATAGGGCAGCGTTGTCCGGCGATTTTATACTTATCAGGTCTTACTTGTAATGCGGATAACGTCACCCATAAAGCGCATTTTCAACAAAAATGTAGCGAGCTTGGGATGATATTTATCGCACCGGACACTTCTCCTAGAACTAGTGAAGGCAGTGAAGTGGCAAACGATGAGCGTTATTTTGTCGGTCAAGGTGCAAGCTATTATGTGGATGCGACGCAAGCGCCTTGGGCAGAAAACTTCAATATGCAAAGCTACATTGTCGATGAGCTGTATGACTTGTTACGCTCAGAGTTTCCGATTCATAGTATCGGTATTACTGGGCACTCGATGGGCGGTCACGGAGCATTATTACTGGGCTTTAAGTTCCCAGGTAAGTTTGTGAGTGTCTCAGCGTTATCGCCTGTGTGTGCTGCTAGTGAGTCGGCATGGGGGCAAGCCGCTTATACAGAATATTTCGGTGAAGATAAAGCTTTATGGTTACAAGCAGACGCGTCGAAAGTTATTGAAAAAGTTGGTCAGCAGTACTCAAGTATCTTGGTTGATCAAGGCGCAACTGATGAGTTTTTAGCTGATGGTCAGCTACAAACCTCTAAATTACAGCAAGCCTGTACAAGCGCTAATCAGCCATTAACCTTGCGTTATCAAGCCGGTCACGACCATAGCTATTACTTTATTCAAAGCGTTATTAACGATCATATCGAACATCACTGGCGCAAGGCGCAGCTTAGCTAAATTCTTACTGTAAATTATTTATTTACTATAGTATTTTATGTTTAAAAGGTCAGATTTATGGCAAGTTATCAAGATTTAACCGCATCTGAATTCAACAAAAATTTAGCAGCTGATAAGCACGGAGATTCTACTATTCATAAATCTACACTTGCCACTATGCAAGCAGATATGGAAGCAGCTTTGAAAAATAAGCAGCGCACTCTTATCGATATAGATGATAGTGAAACCAATATTAGTAAAGTAATTGAATGTATCGAACAGTCAGTAAATGACGTGCACGAGAGAGAACTGAGCGCCGCTCAGCGCTCACGTGTGATAGAGATGGCGTGGGAAGATAGAACGACGTTTGAGGCGATAGAGCATAGCTATGGTCTCAATGAAGCGGGTGTCATTAAGCTGATGCGTCAAGAGCTAAAACCATCGTCTTTTCGCTTATGGCGAAAGCGGGTGAGCAGCCGTGCTACCAAACACGAATCGATGCGAGGTTTTGTCGTCGGTCGCGCTTATTGTAAAACCCAATATAAACAGCGCTAGTTATGTATCTGCCTGTCTACAGCTGATAAGTGTAACTGTAATATCGATACCTAGCAGCCATTATAAATCCTGATTTTCCGCTATAATAGAAATGCGTTTTATCTGCTTGGTCTGCACATTTTATTAAACCCTTAGTCAAATACAAATTAGGTAGCTCAATTATGATCAGTCCTTCTAAGCCATATCTAATCGCACCTTCTATTTTATCTGCTGATTTTGCCAGACTTGGTGAAGAGGTTGAGCGAGTGTTGGAATCGGGTGCTGATGTCATTCATTTTGATGTGATGGACAATCATTATGTGCCCAATTTGACCTTTGGTAGTATGATTTGTAAGGCGCTGCGTGATTATGGGATTGATGCGCCAATTGACGTGCATCTGATGGTGAGTCCTGTTGATAGTATGATTGAGCAGTTTTTGGAGGCAGGTGCGAGTATTATTACCTTTCATCCTGAAGCCAGCTCGCATATTAATCGCTCTTTACAGCTGATTAAAGATGGTGGGGCTGAGTGTGGTTTGGTACTAAATCCAGCAACGCCGCTGCATTATTTGGATTACGTGATGGACAAGGTTGACCAAATCCTACTGATGAGCGTCAATCCAGGCTACGGTGGTCAGTCATTTATTGAAGGGACGCTAGACAAGGTTCGCCAAGTCCGTCAGCGTATCATTACTAGCGGTCGTCCCATTAGATTGGAAGTCGATGGTGGTATCAAGGCCAGTAATATTCGCGCCATTGCCGAAGCAGGGGCTGATATGTTCGTTGCAGGTTCTGCAATATTCAATCAAAAAGACTATAAATCAGCTATCGATGCAATGCGCGTAGAGCTTGCCTTGGCAAATGGAGAGTAATGCCCCATATAGTAAGATATCTACTAGTAAATATGAGCGTCATATACTATTGATAGCCGTTATATGACTGATTATATTAAGCAACGTGTCAGCTAAAGGTGCCATATGAATATACAAAATGTAGAACATCAAAACCAAGATTTGCAACCACGTAGCTTGGTGCCTAAGGGTATTACTATTGGCTTAGCCATGTTTGCGCTTATTCTAAGCTTAGCAGGTTATGGTTTTCGCTTAATGGTGGGTGATGATACAGGTGAAGTATTACGCCATGCTGTGGTGATAGTGCCGGCGTTTATGATCGGTGTTCCTTTCTTATTTTGGATCGGTTCACTCATACTGAATAAGGTTAAAGGTATGGATATCGCCACCTGGAACGCCATTAGCTTAGGATATTTAACCTCTTGTATATCGATGCTCTGGTTAATGGGTACTTACAGTTAAACCTATATGAGCAAAGATAAAGTTGCTTAATATATAGAGTATTGCAATTTTCTTTAAGCTCTTTTTGAGATGCTTTTTAATCGTTAAGTCATGCTCTCTAAGCTTGACTGGAATTTTACATGAGAATAGTACCGACCAATATTGCCAATATCATTTATCCAAAAGACTTACCGAATGGTTTATTTACCAGCTTAATTATTGGCTGTCTGCTGCTAGGACTATCGTCACTGCGACATGGTACTGACTTACAAGGCTGGTTGCATGTGTTTGAGAACTGGCTACTGATGTTGTTGATATTGCCAACCGCGACTGCCACTGTGGCGCTACCGTTTAAATATCGTGATCCTACTCTTGAGCTTAAATTAGTCTACTATCTTGGTATGTTTGTTGCTTTCTTATTTACCTTGGCAAAGCTGCGTTACTGGCGTTAATCGTTGGTAGCTTTTTATAAAATCATCAACGCTAAAGCTAGATTCTGTCAAAGACTTGCAGAATGGCTCTTGAATTATCGTCTCAAAGCGTCCATTGTATGAATAAGATAGTTTTGCCCGCATGACTGTAAGATGGTGGCTTTAGGAAATGAAGCAACACGTTTTTTACAGCGGTAAACGGGATAATAAGGATACAATAAATGCCATACGATATCGATAATGAGATCGAAGTAGATAATGACAGTACCGATCAGTTTGCAGGGTTTGCAAAAGAGACGACTCTTGAACTGGTAGAAGCAGACGACGGCAAATTGCTCTTACGTGACGCTGAACAAGATGATGCGCCACTGATGACCATTGATTTTTCTGATAAACTAAAAGAGATACTCGGCACTGATACGCAAGCGATTGGTCAGCATATGATTCATGCGGCGATTCAAGTGATTATGCAAAAGCAGATGAGCCAATGGCATGCCCATGTTTATGATAAAGAGCCGACGCATTATAGTTAAAGTTATAAGCAAGCAGTAGAATATAAAACATTAAGCAATAAAAAAAAGGGTTTATCAATTGATAAACCCTTTTTTTTGTTTAAATAGCTTATATACAGAAAGTATTTATAAAAATGTATTCTATATATAACAGCAATTATTTGATTTTTGCTTCTTTAAAGAGCACATGTTGGCGAATTTTTGGATCGAATTTCTTCATTTCCATTTTGCCAGGCATAGTGCGCTTGTTTTTAGTAGTGGTGTAATAATACCCAGTACCAGCGGTTGATACTAATTTAATTTTATCTCTCATGATAGCTTTCCTGTAAATGAGCGGTCTTCAATCGATAGGTAGTAATCTAAAGTGTTAAGTGGCGACATGTCTATGACATAAATATGAGTTTCACAAACATATCGCTTAAAAGCAGTCTAATTAACAATTATATTAGCTAATGAAACTGCCAATAGTCACTTATACTTTTTGACCTTGTGCGCGTAAATCTACTAGCACTTTATCGATACCCAGTTTGTCAATGATGCGCATACCTTTGGTAGACACACGTAGACGTACAAAACGATTTTCCGACTCTACCCAAAAACGATGGTTATGAAGGTTTGGTAGAAAGCGACGACGGGTTTTGTTGTTTGCGTGCGAAACATTATTACCCACCATAGGGCGCTTTCCAGTCACTTGGCAAACTCTAGACATGGCGAACTCCTGATCTATGAAGTATGAGGTTTTCTCATACCAGTCTGGGCAAGTTGCACGTATTTGCGGCATGGACACAGCAAGCGGCAGCTTTGCACCAAACAAAACTATATGAAGGTTGAGCTGATTTACTGTCATTAAAGGCAAATAACAGGTAAATCAATTCAGAAAATTTTAAAGCCGACATTTATACCATAAAAGTAATGAATACTCAAATATTTTTGTAGTAGTTGTTGGTTTAAACGGTAGCTATTATACCTTGAATTAAGCAGTCTATGTGATTGATTATTTAATAATAAGGATTCACTTTTTAGTTGTAAGTTATAAAAAAAGTCAGTAAAGTTGCAGTCATAAATTTAATACAATCTGTTAATATAACTGCTATTATTGTAAGTCTATGTATCTTTACCAAGCTGATATGAGGCTACGTAATGATTACGTACATTTAATCAGATAAATTACTGCTGCTGCGGAGCTCCAAGAATGTCATATTCCTCATTACCTGCTTTTAAGTTATTTCAGCTTACCTCTTTATCCTGTGCCTTGGCTTTAGCAGGTTGTGGTGGTGGAGATGGCACGGATATCATTGCTCCACCATTTGATAACTCTGGCCCTATACAAGCACTTAATGTTAGTAGCGTTAGCATTAGTGATAATTCAGGAAGTACAACTCGCATCCTGACTAGCTCAGGGGCAACAGCAAGCGTAAAAGTCACTAATAGTAGAGGTCAGCCTGTCAGTGGTGCGCTAGTAACTTTTGGTACTGATGCGCCGATATCATCAGTAAAGTTTGGCAATACTAATGGTACAGTATTGACCAATGCTGACGGTATAGCGACTATGACCCTAAAAGCGGTTAGCGTATTAGACTCTGGTAGTTATTTATTGTCTGCTAAGGCAAATTCTGAAGGAGTTGAAGTTATATCCTCTGATTATTTCTTTTCGCTACAAAGTGCTAACTTAATTTTTGATGAGGTTAGATTAGCGCAAAGCACATTACCTTTTGGCGGGTCTACGGACATCACAGGCTTAGTCAAAAGCTCTGGTAACATGGAATCTCAAACGGGTATAACAGTGAGTTTTGCGGCCACTTGTGGCAGCGTTAGCAACGCAGTGACTAATATTCTAGGCTTTAGAGCTACTTATAATGCTGGGGTATGTGAAGGCAATCAAACGATTGTCGCTTCTATAGAAGAAAGTGGCGCGACTATTCGTTTACCAGTGACTATTGGTAAAAGTACAGATCTTGGTGCTTTAAGTATCAGATGTATCTCTGGTAACACACCAAACTTCCCTAATTCTTCTGCAAGTAGTGCAGGTAATGATCAATGTGCTAACACTGTGGTAATAGGCGCTCTAGGCAGTACATTACCTTCAGTACGTAACATTGAGTTTATCGTGAGCGCTGAGGGTACACCATTTGCTAATGAGCGGGTGAAAGTTGAGCTGTTAAATGCACCCAATGATTTTGGGATAGGTAGCCGTGGAAATCAACAAACACTTACCCTCACTACCGACAGTGCTGGCCGCATCACAGTGCCATTATACGCAGGCAACACAACAGCAACTGATATAACAGTCAGAGCGACCTTGATTAGTAGAGTGGATGTGACTGCCGAAGTGACAAATATTGAAGTAATAAGTAGTGTACCTACGCAAGCTGGTTTTACAGTAGTACCTACCAAAAATGTACTAGCTGCTACAGCTACTAACACCTCTACTATGGCTGTTAGCCGCTTAAATGACTCCACCACATTGAATGTCATTGCACGAGATACATCACCCAACACACCAAATAGCTTCGTAAATGGTTCTACGATACGTTTTGTCGCAGAAGGCGGAACCTTGTCGGCTAACTCTTGCGTTGTGAGTAATGGTCGCTGTAGCGTAACATTAAATACTACAGGCGTACTCCCTAATGATAGACGGGTTACGGTACTGGCTTATACCACAGGGACTAATACTCAACAGATTAACGGTAACGGTATTTTCCTTGATGAAAACGAAAATGGCACTTTCGACAGTAATGAATTTAAACTACCGTCAACCACAGGTATAATTTTTACTCAGTTTGTTGTTGGGTTTGCCGATACTACGCCTATTTTTAACCCTACTCTTAATAATATAGTAGCAGATGCTAATGGAACTAAGCTAAAAACGTTTACTATGAATGGTAGCGGTAATTTAGGCATTAAAAAAATATCTATGCCCTCAAATACGACGGTTCGCATACAGGCAATAGATAAGACAGGTGGTAGTGGTAGTCTCAATTGTACAGCGCAGATAGCGAGTGAAGGTATCTTCAGTAATATTTTAACAGTGCCAATGCTGGTGAATTTGTCTACTCCTGATAACAACAACATACTTGGAAATAATCAAAATGATGCTGATAAAACGTACACGATCAGATCACAGAACTGTAGCGTAGGTGATGAGATTAGATTGACCGTTACTACGCCTGCACCGAACAGTAAAACTACCACTGAAATTATCGCTGTATTATAATTTAAGACTATTAAGTTAATGAAATAAAACCCTCAACTCAAAGTTGAGGGTTTTTGTATTTATAATTTCAATAATTAAAAACAACCAACTCAATCAGCAAAGTTTTGCAAAAACGATTAGAATAGTTAGTTTTCTATACTGCTGGCAGTATTTAAAGTTAGCAGCAAGTTTTATTTTTAATTGGGCGCGCTATGTCAGACACTGCAACGATTGCTTCACCAAAAACGTCACTTCAAGTGGCAGCTAAAGAGATTCCCGCTATTACTGCTACAGCCACATTGTTAATTAAATGCCGTGACCAAGCCGGTATCGTACAAGCGGTATCGGAGTTTATTCATCGTTATGGCGGCAACATCATTACGCTAGATCAGTATTCAACTGCTCATGAAGGCGGTCAATACTTTATGCGTTTAGAGTTTGCCTTAGCAGGATTGAGCGAGATTATTGATAACTTTGAGGCCAGTTTTGCGCATACGGTTGCCAAACGGCACAATATGGAGTGGCGCTTACATGACAATGCGATTAAGACCAAAGTTGGTATCTTGGTATCTAAATTTGATCATGCTTTATTAGATTTACTGTGGCGTCATCAGCGCGGATTGCTTGATTGTCAGATTACTTCTGTTATCAGTAATCATGAAGAGTTACGTCAAGCCGTCGAAAATTTTGGCATCACCTTTCATTATGTGCCAGTGACCAAAGACAATAAGGTAGCAGCAGAAGAACAGATTCATGAATTAATGACAGGCAATGATTTATTGGTATTAGCCCGCTATATGCAAATATTGTCATCAGATTTTGTCAAGCGTTGGCCGATGCAGATTATCAATATTCATCATTCATTCTTGCCAGCGTTCGTCGGTGCTGATCCTTATCGTCAGGCTTATGATAAAGGCGTCAAGCTTATTGGAGCAACGGCGCATTACGTGACCGCTGAGCTTGATCAAGGACCTATTATCGAGCAAGATGTGCACCGCGTCACCCATCGTCAAGGCGTCACCGAGTTGCGAGCTATTGGTCGTGATATCGAGCGCAATGTATTGGCACGCGCAGTAAACTGGCATGTACAAAATCGGGTGATTGTCGCGGGGAATAAAACCGTGGTATTTAATTAGCTTTTTATCAAGGCGATTTCAAATTAAGAAAAAAGCCGCGAGTATTATCATTTAATACTCGCGGCTTTTTTCTATATTGCTACTGTAGCGCTGTTTTTATAACAGCATCTCTAGTACAAACTTGCTACCAACGAAACCAATGGCTAATAGAATAAAAGCATAAATGGTCATATTAGCGGCTCGTTTGCCACGCCACCCAGCTCGCCAATTACCGATAAGTAAGGCGCCAAATAGCAGCCATGATAGAATGCTAAAGGCTGTTTTATGGACAAGATGCTGCGCCAGCAAGTCTTTTACATAAATAAAACCAATACCTAATGCAATACTCAGCAGAATAAATCCTACCAATAACATATCGAATAATAAGCTCTCCATACTTTGAAGAGACGGCAATTTATTGACCCAAAAGCGGTGAATAGACTGATGCTTCAGCTCACGTATTTGTTGGTGTAAAAACAGCGCTTGTACTGCCGCCATGAGCAGCACACAATACGCCGCAAGCGATAATATGATATGAGCCTCAAGTCCCATGCTGATATCGGTGATTGGGCGATAAGGCGCACGCCCAACATAACCGATTAGCATACCTACCAAAGCGGTCGGTGCTGCCAATATTCCAAGACTAACAATTGGTCGATACAGAGAAAACATGACGTAAAAAAACAAGAAGAATAAACTGATTAAGCTGATAGTATTAAAAAGATTGAAATTTAGCCCATAAAGGGTGACTACGTGCGGATAGAGCAGCGCTGCATGTGCGAGCATACCCACAAACAACAAGCCTAAGCTTGCGCCTTTATGGATAGGTTTATCTTGAATCAGCGCCCAACCAATATGAATGCTGACTAAGAAGTAAGCCATCGCAGCAAGTAAGAATGCAAGTTGCAAGATAAAAAACCTCATCTCATAATGCGCGCAAAATACGCGCTTAATTTCATGCTAAAGTGGTATTATTAGAATAATCACCCAATTTATCATAAAATGGCACTTAATTGAGCACCATCTTATGTATTCCTGATAAATGCTTGGTAATTGAGCTTCAAAGCCTGCCATCGCATACTCAAATATTATTTATCAGCTCTTTAATTTATGAAGAGTTAAGCTGAATCCAGAATTATTTTAACTGAGAGTTATTTATGTTTGATACTTTAACAGAACGATTATCGTCGAGCCTGCGCAATATCGCAGGTACAGGTCAATTAACCGAAGACAATATCAAAGACACTTTACGCGAAGTACGTATGGCGCTGCTAGAAGCCGATGTGGCATTGCCGGTCACCCGTGATTTTGTAAAGCGTGTGAAAGAGCAAGCGCTTGGTGCAGAGGTACTTAAAGAGTTGGCGCCAGGACAAGCATTTGTCAAAATCGTCCATGACGAGCTGACCGAAATGATGGGCAGTGCCAATCAGCAGCTTGAGATGACGGGTAAGCCGCCAGTTGTTTATCTGCTGGCAGGTCTGCAAGGTGCAGGTAAAACGACGACTGCCGGTAAATTGGCAAAGTTTTTACAAGAGCGCCATAAGAAAAAAGTCATGTTAGTCTCAGCTGACGTCTACCGTCCAGCGGCGATTGCCCAGCTTGAGCAAGTGGCAGGTCAAGTGAACGCCAAGTTCGTCAATTCAAGTAGCGACGAAAACCCAATTGATATCGCCTTACGTGCTATCGAAGAAGCCAAAATCCAATATCAAGATATCTTGATTATTGATACGGCGGGTCGTCTGGCTATCGATGAAACCATGATGGATGAAATCAAGGCGCTTACCGCTGCGGTCAATCCTTCTGAAACTTTATTTGTCGTTGATGCGATGACTGGTCAGGATGCGGCAAACACTGCCAAAGCATTTAACGATGCGCTACCATTAACGGGCGTTATTTTGACCAAGACTGACGGTGATGCTCGCGGCGGTGCGGCATTATCTGTACGTGCTATCACCGGTAAACCGATTAAGTTCTTGGGTCGCGGTGAAAAACTTGACGCCCTAGAGCTGTTCCATCCTGAGCGTATCGCTCAGCGTATTCTGGGTATGGGTGACGTCCTGAGTCTGGTCGAAGAAGTTGAGCAAAAGATTGACCGTGATAAAGCGGAGAAAATGGCGAAAAAGATGCAAAAGGGCGGCGAGTTCGACCTTGAAGATCTATTGACCCAGTTTCAGCAAATGAAAAGCATGGGCGGCATGGCAGGCTTCTTAGATAAAATGCCAGGTATGGGCGGCTCGGATATGCAAAAAGCCGTTGAAGACGCTAAGCCTGAAGAAAAAGTACGTGAAATGGAAGCATTGATTAATTCGATGACCCCATTTGAGCGCAAAAATCCCGATAAGATTAACCCAAGCCGTAAGCGCCGTATCGCAGCTGGCTCAGGTCGTGAGATTCAAGACGTCAATCGTTTGCTCAAGCAGCATAAACAAATGGCAAAAATGATGAAAATGATTTCTAAGCCTGAAGGCATCAGTAAAATGATGAAATCGATGCAAGGATTGATGGGTGGCGGCGGAGCAGGTGGCGGCGGCGGTGGCCCATTATTTGGTGGTGGTGGTCAGCAAGGCGGCGTCAAAGATGTGAATCCGCAGCAAATGGCAAAGCAGATGGGACTTGACCCAAATAGTATGCCAAGCAGCGACGAGATGCAAAAACAGATGCAAGAGCTACAAGGCCAAGCACCTAAGAGTTTCAAAAAACGTTTTTAAATAATAATTACTGCTATTAGCACAAATTTTTTCATAAAAACCTCAAACTAAATGGGCTTTGAGGTTTTTTTATGTTTTAACTGCTTGAGTAAACTTTTATAAAGAAACTATTAAAAATTATGAAAAATATAGAAAGTCGGTCAATTAATCCATCCTAAATGCTATGATAGGCGCTGTTTTATAATGGCAAGCAAATAAGCCGAGGTGATAATGTTTTTAGCAATGGATACCGTGTTTGATCAGTGTTCGATCGCAATTTTGGATAGCAGTGGTCAGGTGTTATCGAGTCATACTGAGACGGGTCAGCGCCAGCAAACGCAGCAAATCTTACCGATGATTGACGCGGCATTATCTGAGGTCCAGCTAAAACTGGCTGATATACAAGCCCTTATCTTTAACCGAGGTCCCGGTGCCTTTAGCGGTATACGAATTAATACGGCAGTGGTGCAAGCGTTATCAGTGGCGCATGATATTCCTTGTGTTGGTGTTTCAAGTTTACAAGCAATTGCGCAAGCGGCGTATCAACAGCATGGTCTAGGCGAAGTATATAGTGCGCTTGATGCACGTATGCAGCAAGTATATTTTGGGCGATATGCAGTAATAAACAATATTATGCAGCTCGTTAATCAAGACAATGGCGCAGATGCCGAGCAGTTACTTGATTATGATAGCCAGACGGCGCTCAATATTCCTATTGTTGGTAATGGCGCTGGTCTATTAATCCTCCATGATGCTCAGATAATCCATGCTGATATTCATCCCGATGCTGCTGTGATAGGGCAACTCGGCGTTGCTCAGTTTATGGTCAATGGTGGAACGGAAGCTGCGCAAGCTCTACCAAAATATCTACGCAATCAGGCATGGAAAACGTTGAAAGAGCAAGGTAAGGCGTAACTATTATAAGCTGTTGTCAGCTACTATCAGCGCTATTTAAAATATCAACGCTACTCTAAAAAATACTTTAAAAACACTCTCAAGCAGACAATAGGTCTGTGTTTAGGAAAGCCATCGTGGATATCGTTTTATTAATTCAAGCTGTCATCATGGGTATCGTTGAAGGTATCACTGAGTTTTTACCCATCTCTAGCACCGGATATTTGATTTTATCTGCTGATTTGATGGGCTTTTGGACAAAAGAAAAAGTCGATTTGTTTGTCGTAGTGGTGCAGTTTGGCGCTATTTTAGCGGTCATTTATGATTACTGGGGCAGACTCTGGCAAGCATTGATGGGGTTGCTGACTGGTAAAGCAGAAGGTATGAGTAATCCACGCCAACTTGGACTCAGCTTAATTGTCGCGACTATTCCGGTGATGATTGTTGGTTTTACTTTTGCTGACGAGATTAAAGCCTATTTATTTAATCCCATTGTCGTGGCGATTATGCTAATTATCGGCGGTTTGCTTATATTTTATGTTGAAAATCGCCCGAAAGCCATTATTGCAGAAGAAGCAGAAGACGTTAGCCTAAAAACAGCTTTAATGATAGGGTTGCTGCAATGTTTGGCGTTAATACCGGGTACATCACGCTCAGGAGCTACGATTATTGGTGCCCTGTGGCTTGGGGTTTCACGTAAAGCTTCCGCTGAGTTTTCCTTCTTTTTGGGTATTCCGGTCATCATTGGTGCGGCCCTACTAGATTTTATTAAGCATCGCGACGTTTTGACCAGTAGCGAAGATTGGTTGGTGCTAGGCATTGGCACTGTTGTTTCATTTATCGTCGCCTTACTTTGTATTCGCTTATTGGTCGCTTGGGTCAGCCGTCGTGACTTTAAGGTTTTTGCATGGTTGCGTATTATCACTGGTGTGTTGGTCTTAATAGCCGCTTGGGGTTTTGGTTATCAAATGGCAGGCTAAGCTTTATAATGGAATAGTTTTTGATAGCAATTCATGATGGTGTAAGTATGAGAAAGGAATGGCAGTCATGACCGATATAAAGCAAGTAGCGAGCCAAGAACTTAGCCAAATACCGAGCACTGTTATAAACTGCCAACTACTTTATGTTAGTGAGTCGCAGGCAAGTCAAGTCGAGAGCCTGCAAACGCTGATAGATGAGCATACGCTACCCATTATTCTAAATATCGAACTAATAAGAGTCAAATTAAATCAAAAATGTCGTCAGCAATTAAGCCAGACAGCTACCCAACCTATCTTGCTGTTGGATGAAAAAAATAAGCTTTCATGGTTAAGTGATGGCTTGAGCGTTGCTCCCGAATGGGATAAATTGCAGCGACGTGTGGTGAGTGCGGGACGCAAATCTGAATTATTACTGCAAGCGGCAAAAATTACAGCAGATAGCAAGGTTATTGATGCAACTGCTGGGTTTGGTCATGACAGTCTGATACTCGCAAGTACTGGCGCCCAAGTTACCATGCTTGAGCAGCAACCATTGATGGCGTTATTGTTACTTACAGAACAGCTGCGTATGAGTGTACTGCCAAATTGGCAGAAGCTGATGTCACGTTTGCAAATTATTAATACTGATGCGCTAAGCTATTTTGAAAGTATTAATTTTGCCAAATTTAATAACCCTGTAGATACTGATAATGAGCAAGCTGTTGATGTGATATATTTTGACCCTATGTTTCCAGAAGATAGCTACCAAGATAGCAAAACGGGCAAGGGCGCGAAAGTCGGCAAGCATATGCAAGCATTACATCAATTGGCGCGTCCGCCAACGCTAGATGAAGAGCAGCAATTACTACAATCTGCGCTAGCAATAGTCAGTCAAAATGGTCAAAAACAAGGGCGGGTGATTGTAAAGCGTCCACAGTTTGCACCGTTGCTTGCTCAACTACAACCAAGTGAGAGCTGGAGTAATGAAGCGGTGCGTTTTGACGGTTATTTTATTTAATGATATCAAATAAGACAGCTTGTAAATTTAGGAGCAGGGAATGTCTGTATTAATAATTTGGGTAATGGGCGCGGCTTTATTGTTAATCAATATTATGCTGCGTACCAGAATTTTGCGACTTGAAGCACGTCTAAAAGAATTAAGTAATCCTAAAGAGCAGTTAGCGTTTTTGCGTCAGCAAGCAGCACAAAAAGAGAAGGCTGCTGCGATTAAAGCCCTACGCAAGCAATATCCTGAAATATCACTGGTTGAAGCAAATAAGATGTGGCAGCAAGTTTAGCGCCTTTTATATTATAAAAGAAGCACGCATTAAACTTCTATGCACTCAAACCCTCATGCAAAATTTTCTATCAATGATAATAAAAACGCCATGACATTTAACGACAAACTACAAGCCTACATTCAGCTGACACGCTTTGATAAACCGGTTGGTATTGAGCTGCTACTGTGGCCGACATTATGGGGCGTGTTATTCGCTGCGATGGGGCAGGCACAGCAGCAGGGTGCGACAGCGGGTCTGCCAAGTCTTAAGATATTTGTGATATTTGCTTTAGGGGCAATTTTTATGCGGGCGGCAGGCTGTGCGATTAATGACTTTGCAGATCGCAAAGTCGATGGTCATGTCAGTCGTACTAAAGGTCGACCGCTTGCTGATGGACGTCTTTCTGGTAAAGAGGCCATTGCCGCATTTGTAGTGTTAGTATTATTAAGTGCCAGTTTGCTACTCTTTTTACCTATTCGAGTATTTTACTGGTCGTTTGGTGCCGTTATATTGGCATTTATCTATCCGTTTATGAAACGCTATACGCATTTGCCTCAAGTGTTTTTAGCAGCAGCTTTTGGTTGGGCGATACCGATGGCATATGTGGCGATACAAGGCGCACCTGATATCTGGTGTTGGTTATTGTTCCTCGCCTATATGTGCTGGACAGTGGCTTATGATACCCAGTATGCGATGGCTGACCGTGAGGATGATTTAAAAATAGGGGTCAAATCAACAGCGATATTATTTGGTCGCTATGATTTAATTATTATCTCGATACTACAGACGTTATTTTTACTTATTATGGGCGCGGTGATGTGGCATTATTTTGCCTCGACCAGTTTAGGTATAACGCCAATATTTGCACTGGCGTTAGTAGCCATGATGTTTGCCAAGCAAAACAGCGCCTGTGCCAGTCGTAATGCTTTGGCTTGTTTCCAAGCGTTTTTGGCCAATATCTGGGTAGGACGTTACGTCTTTGCTCTTATAGCCATCGCTTGTATATGGACGACTTTTAATGGATAACTTCAAGAAGCTCTCAAGGTTAAAAGCGAAAAAAAAGGGTGCTTCCAATCTATCTATCGTAGATTATGAGGCAAGATTGGCTGAACATGGGCTAACACGCCAGCAGGTTATTGAGACGGAGCGTAAATTGGCAAAGTTCGCCAATACCATGGATTCTCTGGTGCGTATTCCTTTTACCAAGCAAGGCATGGGCGCAGATGCGGCACTTTCAACCATTCCCTTAGCAGGGGATTTGGCAGGCTTGGCGCTAACCAGTTATGCGTTTGTATTGGGTCTTCAATTGGGTGTACCCGCGCATAAAATGACGCCAGCTGTTAGGCTAGCACTGATTGATATGGTGGTTGGTATCGTACCGGGTATTGGAACAATATTAGATATTTTTATTCGTCCCAGTCGTAAAACATTGGGTATCGTGCACGAACATCTCCACGATGAATACGGCATCACCGAAACCATGCATATGGATCGACCATTTTTGCATCAATCACTGGAAGATAGGCAGCAGCAGAGTCGCTTTGGTTTCTTTTGGCGTAATCCAGTAGTTGCTTGGCTGTATTTACATATTCCTGATATGTTGGGGCTGATTGTGATAGTTATTATCGGTTGGGGTTTGTGGTCAGTGATAAGCTGGCTAGTGAGTTTGTTTGGTAAGACAACGGGGTTTGGTTAGATAACGGAAAAATGAGTTAAAACGGCAATAAAAAAGGCAGCAACGATATCAACGTGTGCCGCCTTTTTATTACCATTTTCACTACCTTTACGACATGATTTTATGCTTATAAAGCTTATTCGGTAATTACTTCTGCGTCCGCGCTAATGGCGTCAAAGCTTGTCATCTTACTATTTTGAATAAAATCGATAGTGCCGCCACCAGCATGACTGACCAATTGAATACTACCATCGGTTGAGCGATAAGTAGGATTGTTTCCTTGACCTTCAGGCGCGCTCAAAGTCATTTTTGGTTTATTCGGTAAGGTAACGATAGCATTAAGCATACCTGCTGCCGAGGTTTCAAAAATGACCGATAATGATTCACCTGCAGCACTTCGATATTTAACGTCCGTAATTTGGGCGCCTTTAATAGCTTGCTCTGGATTGGGCGCTGGAGCAGGGTCATTGATTGAGCTATCTGTTGTGCCAAGACTGTCTTCTAGCTCCGTTAAGCTCACATCTTGTTCTGGATTCGCAGCAGGCGTACTGGTATTGATATCATCGGTGTTAGTAGGCGCATTAATGTTAGAAGTCACGGGCGTCGTTTGAGTTGTCGCTTCAGAGGCTGTCTCATTAACTGTTTCAGGCTCTGGTGTTTTTTGACAGGCACTTAGTAATGATAGACTTAAAAAAATAGCAGATACGGCTTGGAAGTATGGTTTTGATTTTACAAAGGTAGAGGAAAGAGTTTTCATAATAAGATGGCTATCCATTAACAGGGTTTTATTTAAGCATAATAAACTAAATGCAACAATCTACCATGAGTGAGCACATACTTTTAAGTATCAAAGCTAATAACCAACATTTGCGCCGCCAACATTCCTGTATCTTCTCATCTATGGCAGATAGTCAAAGATATAAGATGCTCACTTTATCTTTAAATTATCGGCTGCCATGCCACTTTCTTGATAGACATCATCTAAATATCGGCGGCTGGCAAGGAGCTTGTCAACAACACCGCTTTGGCTTTGGGTATTAAGCTTTTGCGAGAAATCCAAAATCAAGTTTAGTTGCGCTAACACCATATCATAGCTGGTATTTTGTTTGTCGGTATCAATAATGACAGTTTTTGCATAATTTTGATCGAGGCTAAGATAGTCGGCAATCAACTCTGGAATACGTGTGGCAATGAGCTTATTGAGGGTAAATAGTTGTGATTCAGTGATTTGATCGTGATGAGTTGACTCATATTGCTGCCCTATATCATCCATCGTCGCCCTAAAGGTTTTAGGTACTTGCTCGTTATAGAGCAGCTTGATAAAGGAATGGTTTGCTGAGAAATGAATGACACAAAGCTCATTACCTTGTTCATTATTTAGCTTTTCTATTGATGCTGTATTTGTTTGAGACTGGTTAGCTATTATACTTGCAGATGCTAAGTACTCTTGATGACGCTGCGTAGATTCCGTTTGCGTGGTCTTAGACTTCTCTCTCATTACAAAAATGATGGGCACAATGAGAATAAGGCTAAGTAAAATGAGTAAGGTAAAAAAAGACATGTTAGGACTCTGTCATTAAGAATGCTATTTATTTTAAAAATAATTTTAGATTACAATATAACACGCTTGTGTTATGTTAAGGCAAAACAGCGGTCGATAAAAATTATATTACTATCAAGTATTTGCCTAATTATAATTAAGGATGATGATGAATAATGACACGATTACTAAGAGTCAGCTAGTCGCCTATAAACCGACGAGCGCTTATGTAGGAACTTCTTGGGCAGTTATGTTGGTTGGTGTGCTGGCGTATCTATTTGGCTTATGGAATGCAGAAAGTATGCTACTGAACGAAAAAGGCTATTATTTTGCTATCTTGGCTCTCGGTTTATACGCTGCTATTAGTCTACAAAAGACCCTTAGAGACCGTGCAGAAGGTATTCCAACGACCAACCTTTATTACTTTATCAGTTGGGCTGCTCTAGCAGTATCAGTTATTTTAATAGCGCTTGGCCTTTTGAATGCTGCAGGTTTAACTCTCAGTGAAAAAGGCTTTTATATGATGGCATTTACAATGAGCTTATTTGCAGCGGTCACTATTCAGAAAAACACCCGTGATACGGCACAAATTCTCGCATTGACTGCGCCATCAACGGGTATAAATGATGAAAGTGTGAGTAGAATACCGATGCAAAAATCAGACTCGGGAAAGTCATTATTTGGTGCGGTTAAATCTCGTATAGAGAGTCATGACGAGAAGGAAGGATAAGAATATTCTGATAGAAGTTAGCTCGATAGCTCATTTATTGTATTGCTAATTTATCTTATAGTTCACTTACTTTATTGCCTACATTATTACCCGCTTTATGTAGCCGCGCCCGATTGGGAGATAGGCGCGCAAGTATAGTGGTAGATAACGGTGTAAAGCAGCCTAACATCATATCCGCTAACGCCTCAGCACATATCGGTGCTAACGCATAACCTTTTGCGCCCATCGCTGACAAGGTCCATAAACGCTTGCTTTGTGCCAGCAGACCGACTAGGGGATGATAGTCAATCGTTTGGGTGCGAATGCCAGCACGCGCTTGCCATGTACTGATATCACTTGGCAACACACTACTCAATTCAGGGAAATCTTCAAGCAATTTATCATAATTCTGCTGGTTTTCTTCACTGCGAATATCTATATGTGCATCGCCATCGACAAAGCTTGCGCCAAGTAAAAACTGCGGCTGATTTTCGCTAATCGTGTTCAATGTTGCATCACCGCTTTGCCCGATAAATGACGCGCAGTAACCACTATATTTAAGTGGAATTCTAGGTAGTTTAGCCAATTGTTCAGCAGTTGGGGTAAACCAAGATAGCTGACCACGGATAGTACGGCACTGAACGATACGTTTGTCCAACTGATGACTTTCATAAGCGGCGCAAATTACAACATGGTCAGCTGTTATAGTCGAAGCGGCGTGGCTGCCATTCTCATCAACCTTATTACCTGTGACAGTAATACCATCTGTATTTTCTTTAATTGCAGTGATATTAAGCTGCTGGTAAATGATATTTGGATGGGTAAGAATAACCGTCTTTAAAGCTTGTGGATTGACCAAACCCGCCTGCGGTAAATACAAGTTATCGGTCAAATCTTTATTTTTTAAACCACTAAGTTCTCTTGCCTGTTCAGGACTAATAGTTGTTGCCATCGAGTTTGGATAATCGGCAATTTGCTCTCTGCCAATATTGGTTTTTACCAATAAATCTAGCGTAGCAGTCTGCTCAAGTATCAGCGGTGTTTTTCGTACAGCGGCTTGCGTATTAAAGTAGCGATAGAGTCTGCCACTATATAAATAACCAATAGTATGTAGGTGCTCATAGACATGATGAATAGGCGTCATATTTGGGGCGAGAAGGGCGCGCGGATTGCCAGATGCGCCAGATAAGGGTGCGCCTTTATCTAAAATAGTGATCTTAATACCGCGATTGGCTAGCGTCCTTGCAGTCATTAGCCCTGCCACGCCAGCGCCTATAACGACTATATGATTAGGAGTGCTTTCATTAGATAAGTCTGAAATAGGCTCATCTAGAGATGACATCTCGCTCATCACAGCTGTCAGCATCTCTCGCTTACGCCCAAAACCTTTTACCTTTTTAATCATAAATCCTTGCGACTGCAAACCACGTTTGACGATACCAGCACAGCTATAGGTGGCGGCAGTTGTACCAGCACGTGATGAGCGCTGCATCTGGCTAAAAATACTTTCAGCCCACAATGTCTCATTGCATGAAGGCGCAAAACCATCTAAAAACCATGCATCAATATAAGGGCGCTTAATCGCGCGCTCAAACCCTAAGTTAGCTAAGCTAGCACTTGCATCACCCAACCAGATATCAAGGGTTAGATTGTCCTCAATAAAATTGAGACGATGACAACCGGCAATCAGTGGTGGGTAGCTGGCCAAAAGCTGCTCAATTAAGACTGCTAACTCTGGTGCACGCTGTGCCCATAAACCAAGTATCTGTGTTAAGTCGCTAAGGGAAATTGGATGCTTTTCAGTGGTGATAAAATGCAAACGAGCGCTTGCTAAATGTGGGTGTATTGATCGAAGCTGTCGCCACAGCTGCCAAGTGGCGAGTAAATTGAGTCCTGTACCAAAACCCAGTTCTGCGATGGCAAAGCATTGCTTTGCCGCAAGGTTTGCTAAACGCTCTGGAAGTTGGTTATTCTGCAAAAACACGTGCCGCGATTCTGCCAAGCCATCAGCGTGCGAAAAATACACATCGCCAAACTCACCTGATACTGGTACTTTATTACCAGTATCATCAGTTTGCCACTCAATGTTAGCAGGGAAGATAAGGTGTGTGGGAGTTGTGCTTTTACTGTTATCGGCAAAGGTAGAGGCAAGTTTTGACATAGGTATTTATCAATTAGACTGTAATTAAGCAAACAGTAATCAAGCAAACATCAATAAACATGAGGTTACCAACGTTCACGGCGGACAAATACTAGCCAAGAAATAAAAATACCAACCAATAAACTAATCAAAACTGTAAAAGCACCATATAAAAATAGTTGACCTTTGCTTTCATAAACCAAAACGTTAGCTTGAGTTTGCAAATCATTTACTTGGCGTTGTAGTTGGGCATTACGACTGAGTAACTCTTGATTGGCAGCGGATAAGGCTTTATTGGATGGTTGCAACTGCGCGGCTAAAGTATTAGTAATATCGGTAGTAGGTTTTGCTGTGCTAGTCGTATCTGTGACAGGAGCGGTTGTTTGAGAGGCAGCTGTTTGAGTATCTGTCGTTTGAGAAGCATTATTGGCTGCAATTAGTGCTGGCACAATTCCTATTGAGGGTTCAGATTCGGTAGCAGGTGTAGGTGCCGCCTGTACTGACATGGCAGTCATTAATATGGTGCTCGCAAACACGGCGCTTGTAAGACCAGTCTTATGGCTATAGCTGTCTGATGAGAGTAATCGCTGAATCACGATGATGCTACCTCAGCTATTAAACTTGCATTTGCTACTGGTAATGCTTGCACAAATGGCTTGATATCAACATGGCTATAAACACCGTCACGCAGATAAGGCTCAGTACTTGCCCACTCTTGAGCCGCAGTTAAAGAGTCGAAATCAGCAATAATTAGGCTGCCTGACATCTCATTTTTGCCGTGCTCGATGGGCGTTGGACCAGCGATAACCAAGCGCTGTTCACGATCTAAGACTTGTAAGCGTTCAATATGCTCTGCGCGTGTCAGCTGACGTTGGGCGCTACTGCCTGCTACGTCGTGACCGATAATGGCAAATAAGGACATGCTGCTTCCTCAATTAATAAGAAGATAAGGCGTTATAATTACTATATAAAAACCAGCGCTTATCTTAACGTAAGCGCTGATTGTATTAGTTTTTTATTTAACGGATTTGTCAGTTAATGCTGGATTCAGGTGTTTTTTCAATAGTAAAAACTGCGCAACCACGAAGGCCAACATAATTGGAATCCAGCCGTAAGTTTTAAAGTTGATCCAAGCTTCATCTGACATGGTAAATGCCGTGATATAATGTAGCACTGCCATCATGGCAAAAAACAATGCCCAAGCAACGGTCAGTTTTTTCCAGCCACTCATGGTGAGCACAAACATATCTTTCATCGCCAGTTTGATCAAAGGCTTATTAATGGCAGCACTGACCAATAGCGTGAGCGCAAAAATCCCATTAATAATCGGCGATTTCCAGCGCAGATAAATATCGTCACGTAGTAGCAAGGTGCCACCGCAAAAAACGATGGTCAACAATAAAACAACCCATTGTTGTTTGTCGAACTTGCCTTTTTGACGCACAAAGTGAATCGCGTAAACGATAATAGTCGCGACGAGCAATGCGCCTGCTGCCGCCAAAATACCATTGTAACGAGCGGCAATAAAAAATGCGATTAAGGGAATGAAGTCTAATAAGGCTTTCATAGCAAATAAAATGTCCAACCAAAACGTATGCGCTAGTTTACACGTCTACCGCGTCAAAAAAAAGCAATCAACGTTATAATCCTCTGATATGAGCTGCTTTGACGCTTTTAACCTTATTTAAATCAAAAATATTCAAAACCTTAAGGCTCGCTTTATGAAAATCGATTTACATTGCCACAGTACTTGCTCTGATGGCACTTATGCACCGGCAGAAGTCGTACAACGCGCCCATAGCGCTGGTATTAATGTATTAGCTCTGACAGATCATGATACCTTGCTTGGTATCGATGAGGCACGCGCCGCGGCTGAAGCATGTGATATCACCCTTATCAATGGTGTAGAAATTAGCTGTGAGCATACTTTAAGTGGTGGCTACGGTAAAAATAAATCTACTAATAAAATCATCCACGTACTTGGGCTTGATTTTACCGATCGTGAAAAAATGCACGCTACGCTACAGCAGCTGCAAGACAGCCGCGCGACTCGCGGTCAGCGTATTACTGAAAAATTGAGCGAATTATTAACGATTGATTACGACGAGCTTTGGCAAGCCGTTCTTGCAAAAGCGGGTAACAATCCGCAAGCAGTCGGGCGTGCTCATATTGGGCAAGTATTGTTTGAGCGCGGCGAGGTTAAGACTGTACAAAAAGCCTTTGATAAATATCTGGCGGATAACAAACCTGCTTATGTAGCGATTGAGGCGCTGACCATGCAGCACGGTATTGAGCTGATACAGGCGTGCGGCGGCAAAGCGGTGCTGGCACACCCAACCCGTTATCAGCTGTCAGCAACGCGCGTGCGTAAGTTAATTGAAGAGTTTGCCCAGCTTGGCGGCGATGCTTGCGAGTTACCGGCTAATAGCGAGCCTGTCAGTACGCGTAGAATGGTTGACCGTAGTATCGCTGAGCACAATCTTGCCGCCTCGATAGGGAGCGACTTTCACGGTAGCAATATGCCGTGGCGACGTTTGGGTGATGTGCCCAACATGCATCCTGAACAGCAAGGTGTCTGGCAGTCTTTTGCGGCGTTATCTTAAGTAATTAAAGGCTGAATTTATTGACCGAAGAATCAGTTAAACGGATTGATAAATAAGTGAAAAATTGCCACACTGAATTATAGACTCAAATTTAGTGTCAGCCGTGGTACTAAATAGACGACTCTAGTTTTGGCTCCATCACTCTCATTCTTTGCGGTAGCCCATTATGGCTTTCTCGATTTCTCATCTAGGCTACAGAAACCTCTCGCGAGTGATTTTCGAGTGGCAAGCTGCTGATAGAGCACTGCTACTAGCATTGTTTGTGTTGATGGAAATCACTTCGCATTGGGTTTGGTGTTTGTTTGTTTGGTATCGTAGGGAGACTTATGGCTCCTACGTCGATATGGAACTGCTATATCCTTTATGGATAGGGATTACGCTACTTGGACTGTTCTTTTTATGGATGGTCAGCCGTGCATCACCCATTAGGAAATATGAGAGCTCGCTGTATCAATGGCAGATAATTTTAGTCACTCTCTATAGTATTTATATAGCCGTGATTATTGTGGTCATGGGTCATAGTAGTCTGGTGTCTGGAGTCTCGCTGGTTGGTGGGGCGATGCTCGGCATGATGCTTATACGGCGACGCTATGTATGGAAGGCTTTTTTAGCGCACACTGTGCTGATTTTTCTAGTCACCTTAATTCCTTATTTTGGCTTTACTATTCCCAATCTACGCCAAATGACGATTACTTCTTTCCCTCTAGATACCTATAGTTATTTAACCTATAGCGAAATATCAGCGATCGAAAACGCCATCTCTGCATCCATATTTCAAAATGGTACGCTTAGCTGGGATAATTTTAATCAAGTGCGCTTTTCTTCCGCGTTTTTTTGGCGCAGCACCCATATCTATATGTCATTGCCAAAAGCAATTTTTATCATTTATATGTTTCGTACGCTACTGCTCATATTAGATAACAGTAAAGCTGAAATTATGCAGTACGCCAATCATGATGAGTTGACGCAGCTAAAAAATCGCCGCTATGGCTTGACGCAGATGCAGCAAGCGCTTGTATCAATGAATGATGAGCAAGATTTTAGTGTCATACTGTTGGATTTAGATTGGTTTAAAAATATCAATGACAACTATGGTCATGATGTGGGCGATCAGGTATTGTCCGAGGTTGCGCAGACTTTATTAGCATCATTGACAGAAGAGGCGATTGTTAGTCGTTATGGCGGTGAGGAGTTTTTAATTGTACTGCCAGATACCTCGCACGATGTTGCTATGACGCTTGCCGAGCAATTGCGCCGAGATATTGCCAATCATGTTATCAGTAGCGACAACAACAAAGATTTTAATGTCACGGCAAGCTTAGGGCTTTATACCTTGACGCATAAGGAGCGTGCTCATATTCAAAGTGAGTATCGAACTGCTGAGTTAGAACAGCGCACACAGCCTCTAGATAGCTTAGAAAAAGATAATTTGCAAACAGAAAAGACACAAAAAGCCAGTTTGCGAAAAGAAAATATGCAAAAAGCCAGCTCCTCTATGAAAAAGTTGCAAAAAAATAACTTAAAACAAAACAGCTCACAACGTAGAATTGTTCATAGAAGTAAACGCGCCGCTACCGCAATTGCCGATGCGCAATTGCCTGCCGATATCTGTCAGCGTTTAATCTGTATTGCAGATAAAGCGCTGTATGAAGCCAAGGATCGTGGACGCAATCGAGTCGTCAGTGCCAATGAGTTACTCGCAGCAGAAAAAACGACCATAGCATCGCTGTATGCCATTGGCTAGGTAACGGCAAGTAGTTTTAGCAATAAATAGCTATGTATTTAGCTCTTGCACCAAGCTAGCTAAGACGCTGGTCGCAAAACTACCAGTGGCCAAGGTAAAGTTTAACACCAATATCTGCCCATCTTCTTTATCCTGCCACTCCCAACTGAGTGCCTCAATCGGCAAGCGCAGCGCTCGCCTTTGAGCTTTGATATCACGCTGTTCTAGACCTGTAGCTAGCTGAGTTAATAATGGGTTTTGCGCTACGATATCAGCTTCTATGGCTGCCGCTTTGCCGCTGACTTTCTCATTATCCGTGCCCCAAAGTACGGCAGTAGGGTGAATGTCGCCGCTTCTAAGTCGTATTCTTAACGTCTCATCTATCTCATCGCTGCTAAATATAGAACCTGAGCCAGCCAAATTAAACACCTCGCCATCAAGTCCGGTATTCCAACTTCCATCACGGACACGCGCTGCCAATATCTCATTAAATATCAAACTACGCGCTGCCGACAGCTCCATGGTATTTTGCTCACGAGGTATGCGTTTACGCTTGCTTTTATTAGGCTGCGGACGAGCTTCAGGTACGGGACGCGTAAATAATGACAAGGCTTCTCTAATATTATTGCCACTGCGACCAAAACGCTGTGGACCAAAATAATTGGGCACGCCACTTTGACTAATAGTTGTTAAATGTTGCTCGACGGCTTGCTTGGCAGATAGTAATTGTTCAGGCGCTGGCGCTTGCATTGATAAAGAAGCTTCAACATCTGCAAACTCAATATCACGTAAGGTAATGATAAATTGATTGGCACGGTGGGTACCGCGATTGAGCTTTTTATTGTGCCATTGCTGCTCAAGGATAGTGACCGACTCATTGGTGCTAATATCTACGGGTGCAAATTCAGAGTCTGGTAATTGCTTCTTTGGTATGCGCAGGCTAAACCACTGTGTCGTCAGTGCATGACGGTCTTTTAGCCCCGAATAACCAACATCGCGTAATGGAATCTCCGCCCATTCAGATAATAATTTGGCAAGATAAGCGGTGTTCATTCCTGATTTTTGGATATGTAACCATAGATGCTCGCCCTCACCAGTAAACTCTAATGGTAGCAACTCATTAACGACAAAATCTGTGGTATGAGCTTTATAGATCGCACGCTTTAAAGGCTGTTGTATAGGTTGCGGTAAATTGGCAGTATCAGTAGCGGCGGTAATGTCATTATCTTGAAAAGTCATAAAGCAGTCTTTTATGTTGTTTATATATTTTGGAGGGAAATAGTAAGAATATTAGATTAAACAGTGAGAAATTACGTTTTGCAACGCGGTCAATATACAAAAGAACAGCATAATTTTAGTGTGCTTGCTACTATCAATGCAGAGGGTTTTATTGCACCTTAATAATTCCATGTCATTCGTATCAGTGATTTTAAATATTGATATCTTTTGACTGCCACAACCTCATTTAATCAGCAATCATTATAACGTTAAGGACGACTTATGAGCAATGCAGCGATAAATACAATTACCATTGATAAAGCGGATATTGCCAGTGGTGGTATGAAGTCCTACAAGCAAGATGACGATAGTATCATTTTAATCACCCGAGACGACAGCACGTTTCATGCTTTTGATGGCAAATGCCCGCATGCTGGGGCGAATTTAGGCGACGGTTTGCGTTGTGGTAATCGAGTCATTTGTCCTTGGCATCATGCAACTTTTGATAGCAGCGACGGGTCGCTACTAGAACCATTAGCGACAGAAGGCTTGACCCAATATCAAATCACCGATAATGGCGACAGCTTGACCGTTGATACCTCCGTTAAAATAAATAAGCCTATCGAAGCGGATAAACTAGCTGGCACCCATACTATTATTGTTGGCGGCGGCGGTGCAGGTTTTATGACTGCCCATCAGCTACGCAATACTGGCTATGGCGGTAAGATTACCTTGGTAAACGCTGAGGACAAAGCCCCTTATAATCGTCCATTATTATCCAAAGCATTTTTGGCAGGTAGTATGCCAGAAGAAAAGCTATTACTGGGCGGTGCAGATTGGGCGAGTAAACACGATATTGAGCTGCGTTTAAATCAGACCGTCAGTGAATTGTTGCCTAATGAGCGTAGCATTGTCATTAAAGATGAGAGCGGTAAGGATGACAAACAGACAGCAGATTTCTTAGTCGTGGCAACCGGCGCTGAACCCAAGATTCCACCTATTAAAGGCGCGACCCTTGATGGTGTCTATACGCTGCGTAGTATGGATGATGCTAAATTAATCAAAGCTGCTAGTCATGATCAGCGCGTGGTCATTGTCGGCACCGGATTTATCGGTATGGAGGTTGCGTCGGCATTAGCGCAGTCGGGTACCACTGCTTCTATCACTGTCATCGGTCAAGACCATCGAGTGATGGGCAATATCGTCTCAGAAACAGTTAGTAATGCGTTGATTAAGTTGCATAAAGAAAATGGTATTGAGTTTGTATTTAATGCTAGCGTTTCTGAAATCACAGCAGCTAAAGATACTACTAATAATAACGAAGAGAACTTCTCACAAGTTAAGGGCGTCATATTAGCGAATGGTGAGCAAATAGACGCAGATATTGTGATTTTAGGCACTGGTGTTGCACCGCGTATCGAGATATTACAGGATACCAATCATCCAGATGGCGTACAAGTCGATGAGCATCTGCAACTGCGTGATGGCGTTTATGCGCTTGGAGATATCGCCAAAGCGCCTAGTAAACTGGGGCGCATGCGTATTGAGCATTGGCGCGTGGCATTGCAACATGGCATGGTCACGGCAGCAGCGATATTAAACGATGATAGCGTCAACTCGCTAGCGGAGCGTATTCCTTTCTTTTGGACCATGCAATACGGCAAAAGTCTGCGCTATAGTGGACACGCTGCGACGCCAGATCATGGCGTTTTACTAGGCTCGCCTGACAGCTTTAACTATATCGAATACTACTTCGATGACGAGGGTGAAGACACGCGCGCTAGTGCCGCAAGCTCACTCGGACGTGATAAAGAACTTGTTGCATTCTCTGAGCTGTTGCGCCAAGGTCATGCCCCAACGCGCGCACAAATTAACGCAGGCTTTGATATTATCGAGCAAGCGCAGGTACTATCGCGCTAGTACTAAAAGCAGATAAATATTACTATTAAAGCTGAGCTATTCATTTAGGTCAGCTTTTTAATCTAGGCATAAGAATAGGAGAAATAATATGAATAAAGACCATACTAATAACGACGATATTAATAAAGACAGCGTATTTTTACGCCAAGCTAAAATTGAAGATATTGACGCACTAGAGCAGTTATTAAATCTCTGCTATCGTCAGACAGAAGGCTGGACCAATGAAGCAGATTTGGTCGGTGGTATTCGTATTACTCAAGATGAGCTGGCTCGTACCATTGACAATCCTACCCATTATCTTTTTGTTTATCCAAAGACATCAACAGGCGAGCGTGATGGAGAAGAAACGGGTGAGCTATTAGGCTGTATCGGGGTTGATATGCAAGTTAATGCTGCTGCTAAAAAAGCTTATATCGGTATGTTCGCCGTCCATCCTGAGCTACAAGGGCGAGGCGTTGGTCACCAGATATTACAGGCCGCAGAAACTTTTGCTCAGCGCCATCTGCAATCAGATGGACAAGCAACTGATAAAAATCCGGCTCGTTTGACCATGTCTATTTTAAGTCATCGTCCTGAGCTACTGTCTTATTATCAGCGCCGCGGTTATCAGCTAAATGGCAATAAAATGCCGTTTCCAAATGATGGTAATAATGGCGAGCCGAAGCGTCAGGATTTAGAGTTGTTAGAATTAGAAAAAATGGTTCATTAAAAATATTGAATATTCAAAGGCTAGCTTTATTGACCCCAAAAGTGTTTAAAAGTCATAAACAGTCCCGTACTCAGCAGTAAAAATGCCACCACAATTAGGCGCTTAAACCATTTAAATGCTGGTAAGCGGGTGGCATTGTCATTAGAGGTGATATAGGCAAATAAAAATATCAAACTGACAACCAAGGTTAAAATGCCAAGCCCAATCGGTAATATAAAAAAATATGCCTGCCACATGATTATCTCGCAACCATTATTATTAAGCACATCATAGCAGCATCAGGATTGTGCTGTCTGAATTATGCCTATCTTAAATTTCATAAATTGTTAGAAACATAAGAGGGTAGTTTTAAAGAAGCGTAAATAACATGGAATTAAGTTGGGTTATTAGCAATAAATCTGTATAGTTCAAGTAACTTTATAGACACAATAACTTTCTAAATATATTGAGAATGCCATGAAAAATTTAAAGAAATTAGCGTTAATAGTGTTGCTAACTCCATTATTTGCTGCGTGTTCTAATGCGCCTTCTGAAAGCGTGGTTGAAGGCTTAATCGAAGCACAATACGAGCAAGCCAATAGCATAATGGATGATGCGGTAGCGAATGCTGGCAACGATGAAATGGCAAAAGCCATGAGCGGTATGATGGAAGGCATGATGCCAAAGCTTGAAGGCGTTGAGAATATAAATTGTGATACTACCGAAGGTGATAATACCTATATGTGTACGGCGGACATTACGCAGACGATTGCGGGTACTAGCCGTACCAATAAGACGAATTTTAAAGTTTATCAGGTCAATGATGAGTGGGTGTTGGGTAATTAAAAGCTAGGTCGTCAGTGTTTTTAGCTTTAGCAACGATTTATTAACTCTAAGAAATTAAAGATTTTGGAAAGCATGTTTTAGCAAGGAGCATGAAATGCATATCGGCATCCTGACGCTTACTTTTTCTCTACCTGGTTGTGGCTCGTTGAAAGAAAAGCGCCAGCGTATGGGCGGTTTGCATGCACGCTTTGGTAATACGCCAAGTGTCGCGGTCTGTGAGAGCGGTGAACGTGATCGGCATGATGCTAGCGAGTGGACGTTTGTGATCGTCGGGCTTTCTAAACGTGAGGTGGAATCGCAATGCAGTCAAATCGAAGAGAAGATAGAGCGGACGGTAGATGCGCGGGTGATGAATATTGAGAGAGAGTTTATTTAGGTTGGGTAGCGTTATAAGTTCATAAAGATAGATTTAATATCTATAGCTGTAATATTAAGCTTTTTTTTAAATAAATTAAGATTGCTAGCCAAATCGTTTATTGAATTCGGACTCATTCATGAATAATAGTATGATTGCTTCGAAAAGAGAGATTATCGCTGGTATAAATGTCCAACAGAATAATAAATACAAAATACCCCAGAAAACCTGATCTAAATAAAACTTATGTATGCCAAAACTTCCTAAGAATAAAGCAAGCAGTATGGCAGCACCTTTACTTTTCCTATTTCTATTTACCCGTACGATATTAGTACGGTTTTGAGTCGGCAGAGGAGGTGGGACAGCTTTAAACGGTGCAGGTTTAGCAATAGGAAAGCCACAATGAGTACAAGAGGCACTTTGATTACTAATAGACTCAGAGCATTCAGGACATTTAATTAAAAACTTCATTTTAGAAGTTGGGAACCCACAGTTAGTACAAGAGACGCTTTGGTCGCTAATTTTGTGTGTGCATTCAGGACAATCAATAATGGCCATATATTTTCCGTTTCTTAAATTTTTAGATGTTATCTATAACGTTTTAACTAAATAAATATGCAATTTCTAGGAAATACAGAGCTAATTGCTTTATCTTGAAAATAGACCTACAACATGCTGTAAAAGATAGTTAATGTCATCATTCTTAGACATAAAGTAAATACCAATGCAGATAATGATGATGACACCTATCATTTCGATCCCTCCGGACTCTTCATGTTCCCCAATTTCTTCAAGCTTCTTAAGAAGCTTGATCTCTTTAAGTTCCTCGGGTGAAGGCTGGGTACTTTTGAACGGTGCAGGTTTAGCAATAGGAAAGCCGCAATTAGCGCAGGAGATGCTTTGATTAGTAGTGAACTCAGAACATTCAGGACATTTGATTGTAAATCTCATTTTAGAAGTTGGAAGCCCACAATTAGTACAAGAGACGCTTTGGTCGCTAATTGCGTGTGTGCATTCAGGACAACTGATTAAAGCCATGTTTTTCCTATTTGAAATTCATTTCTCTGAAATTTAAGAAGGTTATAGAATTTACTTAAATCTAGAAAAACTAGCCTCACACTTGCTCGCTTAAATCGTTAGCGGCTATTTACATATGAAATTAACGATATCTTGGTCTGTCCAATCCGGTGTTGGCGTATACCAATCCCCCAAATCTGCTGATGTTAAGGCGTCAAGATTTTCTAATGAGGTTTTTCTGATCTTATGGTTTGTGCAGTCAATTTGCATTTCCCCAAAAGAGTCACTTTCGTTCCCTCTACGTGCATACTTAACATTTTCAATGCCATAAGATGCAAAGTGAGAGATGAGGAAATAGCGCCCATCTTCACCTGAACCAGAAAGTACCATTGGTATCTGTGTCAATGTAGAATCAAATACTGATTCTTGGACTTGTGATGATTCTTCAGGTTCTGACTGATTTTCACTGTATTGTTTTGATTTTTCTGTATAGTTGTCATAGCCATCCATTAGCCAAGCACCGATAACAAAGATAATAATGAATAGGAATATAGTTGCGCCAGAACAGCCGCTATTTTTTTGTCTTTGACGACTACTTGCTCTTGAATTATTGTTATCGTCCTCTGCTTGTTGTAAAGAAGAAGGAACAGCTCTAGCAGTAGGGAAACCGCAACTAGAGCAAGAAATACTTTGATCGCTAATACTTTTAGAGCATTCAGGACAGTTGATTAGAGCCATGCTTTTTCTTCTTTATCTTCATGTGCAATGTCCCGAGCACATTTCTGCAAGGGCAAGTACTATAAAATTGATTAAATTTTTGGTAAATAAGATAAGGATTATAACTTATCAGTAATATTTGAGCAACAAATGTCAAGATTTCATATTCGCTAAAATAAAGTATTTAAAGTCTATTTTATTTATCATCACCAACAAAAAAGGCCACTCCCTAAAGAGTAGCCTTTTCATCAATGATTAACTAACTTGTATTAACTTACTTCTTTCAACCCTTGCTCTAGCATCGGTTTCAAGAACTCACCCGTATATGAGCCTTTGACTTCTGCCACTTCTTCAGGAGTACCTTCCGCGATAATGAGTCCACCACCTTTACCGCCTTCAGGACCTAAATCAATCACCCAATCGGCAGTTTTGATGACGTCCAAGTTATGCTCGATGACGACGATGGTATTACCTTTATCGCGTAGGGTATGCAGGATATGTAGTAGCTTATCGATATCATGGAAATGCAAGCCAGTGGTTGGCTCATCCAAGATATAGAGCGTCTGTCCGGTATCACGTTTGGCAAGCTCACGCGCCAATTTAACCCGTTGCGCTTCACCGCCCGATAGCGTCGGTGCAGACTGACCCAAGCGGATATAGCTAAGACCGACATCCATCAATGCTTGTAGACGACGATGAATCGCTGGAATGGCTGAGAAAAATTCAGTCGCATCTTCAACGGTCATATCTAAGACGTCAGCGATGTTTTTACCTTTATAGTGAATCTCCAAGGTTTCGCGGTTATAGCGTTTGCCTTCACAGGTATCGCACGGCACATACATATCAGGTAAGAAATGCATCTCAACTTTGATAAGACCATCACCTTGGCACATCTCACAGCGTCCGCCTTTAACGTTGAAGCTAAAGCGACCAGCTTTATAACCACGAGCACGCGCTTCTTGCGTTTGCGCAAACATCTCTCGTACTGGCGTAAAGACGCCCGTATAAGTCGCTGGGTTTGAGCGCGGTGTACGACCAATCGGGCTTTGATCGATATCGACCATTTTATCCAAATGCTCAAGTCCACTGATGCTTTCGAACTTATCAGCGATGAGCGTTGAAGCATTATTTAACTGCGTCGCCGCCAATGGCATTAGCGTGCGATTAATCAGAGTTGACTTACCAGAGCCAGAAACACCCGTAATACAAGTCATAATGCCGATGGGTATCGTCAAGTCCACATCATGTAAATTGTTGCCTGAAGCACCTTTTAACTCAATGGTCATTGGGACTTGCTTGGGTTTCGCTTTACCTTTGACTTCCATATCAATTGTTTTAGCTTTATGACGAATAGTTGGAATCTCGATTCTTTTCTTACCAGACATATATTGTCCAGTCAGTGACTCTTTATTCGCCATGATGTCATCGACAGTCCCTTGAGCGATGATATGACCGCCATGGACACCCGCACCGACACCGATATCAATGACGTGATCCGCTTGACGAATGGCATCTTCATCATGCTCAACGACCAGTACGGTATTGCCCAAATCACGCAAGCGCGTTAGAGTTTTTAGCAAGCGATCATTGTCGCGCTGATGTAAGCCAATCGATGGCTCATCGAGTACATACATCACACCCATCAAACCTGCACCAATTTGGCTGGCAAGACGGATACGCTGTGCTTCACCGCCCGATAGCGTTTCAGCAGAGCGGGCAAGCGATAGATAATCAAGCCCGACACTGACGAGGAAGTTTAAGCGCTCATTAATCTCCTTAAAGATTTTTTCCGCGACTTCCCCTTTATGACCGCCAATTTTTAGCGTTTTATAATAATCAGCTGCATCACCGATAGACAGCTTAACGATTTCAGCGATGGTGTGATCCTCAACACGCACGTTACGTGAGATTTCATTGAGACGCGCGCCATCACAGACGTTACAAGTCGTATCGGCTAGATATTTCGCCAGCTCATCACGCACAAGATTGCTTTGGGTTTTTGCATAACGGCGTTCTAGATAAGGCAACACGCCTTCAAATGGCACAGTCTTGTTGGTTTTACGACCGCGCTCATCGGTAAAGTTAAACGTCAGCTTTTCTTTACCAGAGCCTTGCATGATAAGGTCTTGCTGTTCTTTTGGCAGCTCTTGCCACGGTGCATCCATATCGATTTTGAAATGATGGCAAACGGTAGAGAGTAGACCAAAGTAATAGGCATGACGCTTATCCCAACCATTAATCGCGCCTTGATTGAGCGATTTTTCATGATGGGTAATCAGCTTTTCGGCAGAAAAATATTGACGTTTACCAAGGCCATCACAGCTTGGGCAAGCACCGTACGGATTGTTAAAACTAAACATACGTGGTTCAAGTTCAGAGACGGCGCGATCACAGACTGGGCATGAGTGCTTAGCAGACATCACTTGGTTTTCGTCACCGCCTTCTTTTGGATTGCCGTCCATAAAGTGTAGCGTGACCAGTCCTTGACCTAAGCGTAAAGCGGTTTCTAAGCTTTCAGCGACGCGGTTACCCAAGTCATCACGTACTTTAAAGCGGTCAACCACAACTTCGATGGTATGCTTTTTCTTTTTATCGAGTGTTGGTAGCTCGTCGGTATCGTAAACATCGCCGTCAACACGCACGCGCACAAAGCCTTGACCAATCAGCTGCTCAAGTAAGACGGTATGTTCACCTTTACGCTCACGAATCACGGGCGCTAGTATCATGATTTTCGTATCATCGGGCAGCGCCATGACTTGATCGACCATTTCGGTAACTGACTGCGCGACCATGGGTTCGCCATGCTCTGGGCAAAATGGCGTACCGATACGCGCATAGAGCAGGCGCAAATAGTCATAAATTTCGGTAATTGTACCGACTGTTGAGCGAGGGTTATGGTTGGTCGATTTTTGCTCGATAGCAATCGCCGGCGATAAGCCTTCGATACTATCGACGTCTGGTTTCTCCATTTGCGAGAGGAACTGACGCGCATATGCCGATAAGCTCTCGACATAGCGGCGTTGACCTTCGGCATAAAGGGTATCGAATGCCAATGACGATTTACCAGAGCCTGATAAACCGGTAATCACCACAAATTTATCTCGTGGAATATCTAAGTCGATATTTTTTAAATTATGAGTGCGTGCGCCGCGAACCTTAATATACTCGTGTGCCATCGTTGATAGATTTCCTATTTGATAAAAGGGTATATAAAAAAATGTTTAAAATTTAAAGGGCTAAATAAAGTTGAGTTAAATGCTTAATTAAAAGTAATGATGCCTCAAAAGCATATATTTTTTTAAAATTGCTATTTAAATTAATATGGCTTTATAAATATTAGTAGTTTTCACAAAGCGATAGTAATAATTGTCTCTTTTATATTATGCCTTTAGTACTTGAAATGGATAAAGGTAAGCTAAATAAAGGATAACTAATATGAGCAGTTTATTATAGATTTAGCCAACTAATATCGGTTTATAAAAATATTTCTCATACTATTTCTCGTACAATGTTTTCGGACAATAACATTTCCGACGTCTTGCTTTATTGTCATGATAGAAGCATTATTCAAGGTGCGATAACGTATGAAATGCACTTAGTAACAAAATTATCGCGTAAAATGAATGGCTTAAGTCAGAGTCCGTTATGATGCTGCAGTAGGGTGGCAAAAGTTTCGGCAAGCAAACGGTGAATGTCTTATACTAGTGAGCTTGATTTGTAGCCAATGCCTTGATAGAGCGCTAATGATAAGTTAGTAGCACAGCTGTGTTAAACCAGCAATGATGAAGCAGTGAGGCAAGTATGAATAGCGTAGAAAAACGGGCAATCCTTGGGGTCGGTGGCATATTTGCCTTGCGGATGATCGGCTTATTTATGATTGTGCCTGTATTTTCTGTATATGGTAATAATTATGCGCATGCGACGCCATTTCTCATCGGTTTGGCAGTTGGTATTTACGGGCTAGGGCAGGCGATATTTCAGATTCCGATGAGTTTAGCCGCGGATAAGTTTCCGCGTAAACCGATTATATTTTTAGGTCTAATATTATTTGCTCTCGGCGGTATTATCGCCGCCAATGCCACCGATATTTATGAGGTGATTATTGGTCGAGCGCTAGCAGGTAGTGGCGCGGTTTCTGCGGTATTAATGGCGTTACTTGCTGATGTAACTCGGGAAGAGATGCGCACCAAAGCGATGGCAACGATGGGCTTGACGATTGCGACCTCCATTATGCTTGCGTTTGCCTTTGGTCCTTTATTGGTTGGTTCGCTTGGTATTTCTGGGCTGTTTTGGTTGACCGCAGGCTTTGCCGTTTTGGCAATGTTGTTATTATTGTTTGTACCGACGCCACTACGGGTGCTTAAGCACAATTTGGATAATAAATCGATTGGTCAGCAGTTGGCAGAGGTCCTAAAAATTGGTGATTTAAACCGATTGCACATTGGTATTTTTGCTCTGCATCTGACCATGACTGCTATCTTTGTCATTTTACCTCATCAGCTTAATGAGGTGATGGGATTGTCGGTACGTCAGCAAGGTTTGGTGTATCTGCCTTTATTGTTTATCGGTTTTGCCGTTGCCTTACCCTTTATTATTATTGCCGAAAAGAAACGCAAAATGCGCCAAGTATTCTTAGGTGCTATTGCTTTGATGACCGCTGCCTTGGCATTATTAGCGCTCGGTAGTCAGGTCGGCGTTGGTATTATATTAGGCTTATTGCTCTACTTTATGGGCTTTAACTTACTTGAGGCGACGATTCCTTCATGGATATCTAAGCGTGCGCCAGTCGCTAATAAAGCCACCGCGATGGGCTTGAATTCATCGAGTCAGTTCTTTGGCGCTTTTGTTGGCGGTGCGATGGGTGGGTTATTATTAAGTCAGCCTAATCTGCTCGCATGGGGTATCCTAGCGGTCATTATGGGCGTTTCGTTGCTGCTTATTATTCCGATTACGGACCCACCTTATTTATCGAGCACCACTGTCACTATCCCTAAAGATATCAATATACAAGACTGGTCACGGCAAATGCTGGCGGTAGATGGCGTCGATGAATTAGTGGTTATGGCAAAAGAGCAAGTGGCATATTTAAAATTGGATAAGACGCAGCTGACAGATTTGTCACGACAAGAGCTGTCGCATTTAGCGCAAAGCCCTTTAGATATTTAAGAATGTGGCGTAGATTATAGAATTAAGGTATTTTTCATCTAAAAAGGAATTGAGATGAGTAAATTTAATCAACTATCTAGTGGCAGTGTAAGTAAAGTATTGAAAATCAAAACGCCAGTTACCTTTGTTAATAATACTATGGCTCGGCTTGCGCTAGGGATTGGGCTGTCAGTTACTTTATTGACTTCAGGCTGTGCGACGCAAAATATTCAGGCTTATCAAAACACTACGCCAACGCTCGATATGCATGAGTTTTTCTCAGGTCAAATTGATGGTTGGGGAATGTTTCAAGGGCGTAATGGTGAGGTCAAAAAACGTTTTTATGTGGATATCGATGCGACTCATGAGGGCGATAACGTTATCGTATTGGATGAAAAATTCTCATGGGCAGATGGCTCAAAATCGCAACGTATATGGCGACTAACTAAGCAAGCTGATGGTAGTTGGAGAGGAACGGCAGGTGACGTTATTGGTGAGGCGAGAGGTGAAGTCACTGGTAATACTTTGCACTGGCAGTACTTATTAGAGCTTCCCGTTGATGATAAAACTTATAAAGTAAATTTCGATGATTGGATGTATTTGGTTGATAAAGATGTCATGTTAAATCGCTCAGTGATGAAGAAATTTGGGGTTGAATTGGGCAGTGTGACCTTAAGTATGCATCGTAACAATAAATAAGAGTAAGCTGCAAATTGCACGACGTAGAATGTCGTCTATACGATACCGCTACTAGATATTTAGAAAGAAAATGGTTAAAGTAAAAGTATATTACTGATACAATTAATTGTTGATATTAAAGACTCGATTAAAGCTGGTAATAAAATTATTCATAAGTAAAAGGACGATATCATGCGCGGTGTTAATAAAGTTATCATCATCGGTAACCTCGGTGCAGACCCTGAGGCGCGTCAATTCAATAACGGCGGTAGTGTGACTAATATTTCGGTTGCGACGTCAGAGCAGTGGACTGACAAGCAAAGTGGCGAAAAAAGAGAAGCGACGGAGTGGCATCGTATTTCATTGTTTAATCGCTTGGGTGAAATCGCGGCGCAATATCTACGTAAAGGCAGTAAAGTCTATATCGAAGGCAGCTTGCGTACGCGTAAGTACCAAGATCCCAATGGTCAAGACCGTTATATTACTGAGATTCGTGCTGAGCAAATGCAGATGCTAGATGGGGCAACGGGCGGTCAGGATAATGGCGGCTTCAGTAATAACAATCAGGGTGGTCAAAACTCAAACCAGGGTCAAGGTGGCTACGGTAATCAGGGTGGCGGATTTGGCGGCCAAAATTCAAACCAAAACTATGGCAATCAAGGCAGTAATTTTGGTCAACAAGGTAATAACTCATCTGCGCCACAAGACAGCTATAACCAAGGTGGCAACCCAAATACCTTTAATAATCAGCAAGCGCCTGCTCAGCAAAATCAATTTAATAAACCGACTCAAGCCCCTGCACAGTCTAAACCGACTGCCATGCCAGATGGTCCTGTAGACGATGATATCCCATTTTAGGATGTACAATAACATAATATTGTATTTACAAACTCTTAGCTCATTGATAGTTGGGTAGATGATTTAATACTATAAACAGCCCTCGTTATTACGAGGGCTGTTGCTATTTAAGAATAGCTTTATACAGAAATTTATTATCTAACGATATTGGATATCATATTTCAAATAGTTATTTCTTTAGTAAAAAATAACGATAAGCCATTGTTATCATCTATATTTTTGTTTATATTAGCGCTACTTATCATTTTAAGTGTTAATAAAATATCTATCATTAAACAATCAAGTATTTATTAACGTTGTAAGGATTTATCATTAGTGATTGTATTTAATTATTGTTGAGAAATCTGTTCTTAGTATAAATGCTATTCATTTATATCCTTTATTTTAATGTGGACATCATTATGAACAAAAATAACGTTATTGATCTAAATAGCTTAAACGTTGATGAGCTACGCGCTATTACTGAAAATGCGCAGCAACTCATTGCTCAAAAACAACACCAGCGTTTATATGATGCTTATACGCAGTTTGAAAAAATCGCTGAAGAAAGCAATACCAGTATTGAAGAAATTTTGCAAGCGGGTGAGAAATTAGAAAAAAAACGCAGCATTAAATATCGCAATACTGATAATGACGAAGAAACTTGGACAGGTCGTGGACGTAAACCGACTTGGTTAGTAGATGCTTTAGCGGCAGGTCGTCAACTTGAAGATTTCGCTATTTAAAGAACTAGCTATATTTTTATAAGCAGCCAATGTTTTACTTATAAATATCTTAATTGATAGATGACTAAATCTTTATAAGTAGATATGAGCCAGTAAATTTTTGCCAGCATTTTGGTGAAAAGATACTGGCTTTTTTACTGTCATCTCTATGCCATTGTTTGCTATGATAATGACGTTTTTGTCTGATATAAGAGTTATGCCTCGTGCCGCAAGTATCTGCCTCGTCTCATAAGCGTCCCCGTAAGCTTTGGTGGTTGGTTGGGCTCATCTTATTTGGGCTATTTGCAGTTTTGCAAATGCCGGCAGCATGGCTACTTGAAAAATATGCACCAGAGACGCCTTATATTCAGCATGTGTCCGGTAATCTATGGCAAGGCTCAGCGATTTGGCAAGTACCTTTAGCGGCGACATCATTGATTGGGGCGGCTGACTGGTCATGGCAACCATGGCAATTATTCTTGGGTAAATTAGGTGCAGAGATCAATATCATATCAGAGCAAACTCGCCTTAATGGGCAAGTAAAGATAGGCACAAGCGGCTGGGAAGTCAAAGATATGAGCGGTAAGATTGCGCCCAAAACCTTGGCAAATATCGTTGATTGGCAATTGCCAAATACGCCAATTCAGGTCAATAATATCTCATTAAAGCGTCAGTCTGGCTCAAACGCTGCGGGCTCAAGCAATGACACTAGCAAAAATGCGTCTGGATTTAGTCAAGCATCAGGTCAATTGACATGGGTGGGCGGAGAGCTTGGTTATCCTAGCGGTGGCAAAGTATTTTATCTGACCATACCGGCATTACGTGCTGAATTGAGTACTGAGCAAAAAAATAATAAAAATTTGCTGCATATCAATCTCGTTAACAATCAGGATAAACGCCTAGGTGACTTGTATATCGATGGCGATAATATGTTAGATGTGAGTTTGACGCAGCGCTTGCTAGAGAGCATGCCAGAATATAAAGGAAAAGCGCCGCAAGATACGCCAGTCGTTAGCGTGCGTCAGCCGCTGCTTAATGGGTTAGGGGCGCGCTAGATGAGGACGATTCCTAATAATTTACAATCTGTGCTCAATCTTCTAAATAGCTTTGGCGTTTGGCTGCTATTATTGGCAATTTCTTGGTTAAGCTGGACGGCAGCGCGTTTATTATGGTTGCTGCTTGCACCGCCGTTAGCACCAGTATTACCAGTACTACCTTTGCAGAATAATGCTACAGCCAGTCAAGATTATAGCAGCCTATTTGCTATTTTTTCTGATCCTGATCCTATCGCTGCCGTCATACAGCCACCCCCTAATATTGTATTAAAAGGCGTCTTGCTTGCTATTCCAGAGCGTTTTTCCTCAGCATTGTTAGATGTCAATGGTGAAGTGAAAAACTATCGAATAGGCGATGGCTTAAAAGATAGCGGTTATATCTTAGTCGCCGTTGCTTGGAATGAGATTGTTATCGCCGATGCTGCTGATAAGCAAATCGTGATTCGTATGCCAGAATCCATGCCACTTGACCAAAGCGCAATGATAGCAGGCGGTGTTAGTAATCAGCGCTTACAAGATGGCAATATGTTACCTAATGCGCCTTTGCCAGAGCAGAATAATGCTGATAATCAACCAGCTACTGAAGCAGCGGGCGTAAGTGGCGCACAATCTCCGATTGATGAAGCGGTCACTGAACTACAAGAAAACCCAGCCAGTTATTTAAGTAGAATGGGCGTGATGGCGGGTGGTGATAATTATCAAGTGACGGCGGCGATGCCTGCTAATGTACGTAGTCGCTTAGGGCTTGAGCCTGGTGATAAAGTGCTAACCGTCAATGGACAAAGCGTCGGCAGTAATCCTGCACAAGATGCTCGCGTACTCCAGCAAGTACAGCAAGCAGGAGAGGCGCAAATAGAAGTAAAACGTGGTGATCAAGTGATTACGATTCGCCAGCAGTTTTAGCAATAAGGTTTTAGCAACATGATAAGCAAAAAGCTCAATAGCCATTAAATGCTGTATCTATCAAAGTCAACAACACTTAAATTCAGTACATAAAAAGCGACATCACTGTAGGTAATTATCAATATGGTCAGTTCTTATCATTTTTCAGTCACACCTTTGTACGATATCATGCAGCGTGTGATGCGGCTTTGTCGTCCGCTTTGCTTAGCCGTGCCATTATGGGTGGCCAGCACCGGAATGGTAAATGCAGAAAGTTGGAAGGTTAACTTACAAGACGCTGATATCAAAGCCTTTATTAATGAAGTGGCGACGATTACCAATCAGAATTTTGTACTTGATCCGCGTATTAATGGCAACGTGACTGTTATTTCCAACAAGCCTTTATCACGTGATGAGATTTATCAGCTGTTCTTAAGTGTGATGCAAGTTAATGGTATTGCTGCTATTGATTCAGGCACCACCATTAAACTGGTGCCCGATAACGTCGCCAAACAAACGGGTGTGGCTGTTGACTTACGCGGTGACAGCGTTGGTGAAGCATTGGCAACAAGGGTGATTTATCTGACCAATACCCAAGCGGCAGAAGTGTTGGGTGTTATCCGTCCGCTAATGCCACAGTCGGCGCATGCAGCCGCTGTTCCAGGTGTTAATGCGCTAGTATTATCTGATCGAGCTGACAGTCTAAATCAGCTGACAGCACTGATTCGAGATTTGGACAGCAATGTCAATGATAGCTTACAAGTGATACCGCTACGTCATGTCGACGCCGAGCGTATGATGGAGTTGATTAGCGCGCTGGTGGCGAGCGCTGGTAGCGGGCAAGCACAAGGCGGCAATAACCAGCTAAAGGTTATCGCTGATACGGCAAGCGATAGACTGCTGGTCAAAGGCAGCCCTGAAATGATTGCTAAAGTTAAAGAGATGGTCAATCAGTTGGACACTACACCGACAAGACGTTTGAGTGGTTTACGCGTTTTCCGCTTGAAATACGCTAGTGCTGGGCATATTGCAGAAATGCTACGAGGTTTGCTTGCTAGCCAATCTATCAATAGCGCAGGCACTGCATCAACCTTAGAATCTGCCTCATTAAATAATGGTGCTGCCACAGGCGCGACACTGAATACTGGCGCTAGCGGTAGTGTTGCCAATAATAGCGTGAGTAGTACAGGGGCGTCAGCTTTACCAAATAACAGCTCATCTGGTTCTAGTATCGGTGTCGGTGGTCGTCCTTTTAGTATCATCGCTGATGAAACTCAGAACGCCGTTATCGTCAATGCGGCGCCTGAGTTGATGTTTGAAATCGAAGATGCGGTCAATCAATTGGACAGTCGCCGCGCGCAAGTATTGATTCAAGCAGCGATTGTTGAAGTATCAGGTGATGACGCTACTCAGCTTGGCGTTCAATGGGCGTTAGGTAACGCTAATAGTGGCTACGGGGTAGTAAACTTTAATAATGTTGGCGCGAGTGCCGTTTCACTTGCAGCTGCTGCTTTGTCAGGTGGTACAGGCATCAGTGCAGCAGCAGGCTCGATTGCTGGTGCGTTGTTAGGTATTGGTAGTAGCAGTAAAGACAGTAAAGGCAATGCACAGTTCTACGGCGCTATTTTGCAAGCGCTTGATTCTTCTACCAGCGCCAATCTATTGTCCATGCCGTCGATTTTGACGTTGGACAATGAAAAAGCAAGCATCTTAGTCGGTCAAAACGTGCCATTTGTGACAGGCTCTTACACCACTGGTAGTGATTCTTCGACCAATCCGTTTCAGACGATCGATCGCCAAGATATTGGTATCAATCTAAACGTTATTCCGCATATTGGTGAAAACGGCACGGTACGTTTAGAAGTCTCACAAGAAGTGTCTTCAGTCGTGCCGGGCAGCGCTGGTAACGCCAGTGGTCTTATCACCAATAAAAGCTTGATTAATACCACCATTTTGGCAGACGATCAGCAGACTATTGCTTTAGGTGGTTTGATGCGTGATAACTCTACTACGCGCCAACAGAAAGTCCCAGGTCTGGGTAATGTACCCCTCATCGGTCGATTGTTCCGCTCCGATAATGACAACAGCCAAAAAAGTAACTTAATCATATTCTTACAACCGACAATCTTACGTGATGGTGGTGCAGTAGCAAGCGTCACAGAGCGCAAATATAATCAGATGCGTGTGTTACAGTTGGTTATCGACAAAAATGGCACCATTAAACAGCTGCCATTAAGCGGTACCGAAGGTTGGAATGGTGATGTCAGTGCAGATTATGAGCTCATGCCACTCAATCCACTGATTCCTAAGCGCGATCAAACGCCAAAAGTAACTTCAAAAGGCTTTACTAGGGTTGACAGTCCAAGCACTGGTATAACGACCTATCCTTTAAATCGTTAATTATCTATAAGCTATTTTTTCATAAAGTCGCCTATCCTATAGAGGTTGCCAACCGCTCTTTTTATCTTTTCTAAAATTATAGTTATCTTTTGATGTACGGTGTCATAATGATACCGTACATTGGCTTGCTCATTCATAACACAGATAAACATAGAGCCTTTTATCTAGGCGTATAATATAGGATTATTATGTTTTTAATTAGATTACTATCTATTGCAAGAGTTGATAAGTCATAACTACAACCTCTTATTAATGATAGATTAGTTATGAATAATCCATTAATTGATTAAAGCAGGTACTATAATGGCAAGTAATAACCATATAAAAAAGTTGCTGACATTAGGCGTGGTAGGTGTGGCATTATTACTGATTCCAAGACGAAGCAGCCGAGAAGCAGATAAACTCTTATCTAAGCATTATAATTCTACAAAAAATACTAAAAATAAAGTTAGCAGTTAGTCTAAAAAATGGCTGATTAGAAAAGATCTGTTATCTTGATGATCGTAAGTGATTAATGTTGGAGTTTGTTGATGATTGCCAGTGATGGATCAAGTATCAATCATAAAGACAAAGTGGCTATTCTTCCTTTAATCGATACGCATACACATTTTGATGCGCCGATATTTGATGATGATAGAGTGCGGCAAGCTAATTTGGCTTACGATAAAGGCGTATGTCATCTGCTATTAGTCGGCTATCTGCATCGACATTTTTCGCGGCTTTATGATACTCAGCAGCAATATCATACCTCTATACAAATGGATAGGGTAATAGCGAGTAATCAAAAGGATTCGTCACCAAACATGCATATTGCGCTTGGTTTACATCCTTTTTATATTGAGCAGCATACAGACGCGCATTTAGCAGATATGGCGCAGATGTTGACAAGAAATCGCCCATTAGCAATAGGCGAGATTGGTTTAGATGCTTTTACCAATGCTATGAAGCAGCCTGAAATGGTGGCTAAACAGCAGCGTTTTTTTATTGCACAGTTGGATATGGCAGTGGAACATCAGCTACCAGTTATGTTGCATATTCGTAAAGCTCACGCTGAAGCATTGGCTTTACTAAAAGCGCATGATTATGATGCGCATAAGCTTGGCGGTATTGCCCATAGCTTCAGCGGTGGCGTACAAGAAGCCAAAGCTTTTGTAAAATTGGGCTTTAAGCTCGGTGTAACAGGTCAGATAACCAATCCAAATGCGAAGAAGCTACGGTTTGCTATTCAAGCAGCGGTTAATAAATATGGTATTGAATGCTTGGTTATCGAGACTGATTGCCCAGATATGACCCCTATTATGTGTCAAGAAGTGGGTAATAGTCACTCAGCGCTCGGGCGAAACTCAGATAATGGAAGCTCGGACAAGGAATGGAGTAATAGGCCCAGTTATAATCGAAATGTCCCTGCTAATCTGCCGTATGTCTTATATAGCTTAAGTGAGTTGCTTGATGTTCCTGCCACTATTCTTGCTGAGCAGTTATGGCACAACAGTTGCAATGCGTTGCAAACTAATTGGTGCTATTCACTTTGAGTTTTTTAGTAAGTATCGATTAGAAAATACTGAGTAATAAACAAATTATTTAACAATAAAATCTTTAAAAGAGTCTCTACATCGTTATGAATGAAGACACACAGATACAGTCAGATATTATCCAGTCAGAGCTTATTGAAGAGCAGATATTTGCACTTGAAGCATTGACAACATCCGACGAGGATAGCGCGCAATATGAACGCCGCTTTAAAGGTACGCAAACCCTGTATGGTCACTCGGCAATGGATATATTTTCCGCCGCCCATGTTTATGTCATTGGTGTGGGTGGTGTAGGTTCTTGGGCAGCAGAAGCATTAGCGCGTACGGCTATTGGTAATATTACTTTAATTGATTTGGATGTATTAGTGGCATCCAACGTTAATCGGCATCTACCGGCATTAGATAGCACCTTTGGGCAAAGTAAAATTGGGGCGATGGCAGCCCGTATTCGCGAGATTAATCCAAAAGTTACCCTACATTTGGTAGATGACTTTTTAACTCCCGAAAACGTCGCGACATTACTGCCCAGTCGCGCGCAAGCAAAAATGGCAGCGCAAACGGGTCCGATTGTGATTTTAGATTGTGTTGATGATATGAATGCCAAGCTTGCCATTGCCTTGCACTGCCGCTTTAATAAATTAAAATTAGTTTGTGCTGGTGGCGCAGGTGGTAAAATAGACCCAAGCAAAATCACAGTAGGCGATTTGCGTGACAGTTACCAAGATCCGTTATTAGCAAAATTACGTAGTAAGCTCCGCCATGAAAAAGGTATCAATAGTACCTTAAAAGAGAAATTTGGTATCAAGTGTGTCTATTCGACAGAACCACCGCGCATAGACAAAAGCTGTCAAACCGGTGGTTTGCACTGTGGTGGTTATGGCTCAGCGGTCGTCGTGACATCGGTAGTGGCCATGCTTATGGTGAGTGAAGCATTACAATTATTACTCAAGCAGGCGGCGGTTAAGCCAAGCCTCTGATATGAATTCATGGAGTCCATTTTGTCTACATCTAACTTACCAGACCTTGGTTATCCTATCGCAGAAGATGAAATTGAGCGTATCATTAAGCTCAGAAAATACCAAGTTCTTAATACTAATGAAGAGTCATCGTTTGCGCGTCTAACTGAACTGGCAAGGCTATTTTTTAATATGCCTGTGGTGACCATCACTTTTATGGATGACGAAACCCAGTACCTGAAATCTGTTCACGGTCTTGGTGGCGTTTGTACCACGACGCGTAAAGTTGCCATCTGTAACTATACGGTATTGTCTGACAATGTGTTTGTGGTAGCAGATTTGGAAGCTGATAAGCGTTTTAGTAAAAACCCACTGGTGACTGATTGGCCTAAGATACGCTTTTATGCTGGTGCACCCATCATCATGCATGAAGATGGTAAAAAGTACCGTCTTGGCTCTTTGTGCTTGATGGATATGGTGCCTCATCATGATTTTAGCGATGAACAAGCCAATGTATTGGCGCAGTTTGCCATGATGGCAGCTGATGCATTGAAGCTACAAGATCAAGAGCGCAATGCCAAGTATGCTAATGAGATGAAGTCAGAGTTTTTAGCGAATATGAGCCATGAGATACGTACGCCGATGAATGGTATTATCGGTATGGTTGAGATGCTAAGTGAAACCATACTAAGCGCTGAACAACGAGAGTATGTCGATAATATCAAAGTTTCAAATGAGCATTTACTGGCGATTATCAACGGTATTTTGGATTTATCAAAAGTTGAAGCCGGTAAAATGACGATTGATTTTATCCCAATGAATTTATCTAGCCTCTGTAATGAAGTGGTCAGCTTGTTCGCTATCAAAGCGCGTCAACGTGGTCTGATTTTAGATTATCATTATACCGAGGCTCTATCTCCCTACGTGAAAGGCGATCCGGTACGGCTGAAGCAAGTAATGGTCAATTTGGTCAATAATGCGATTAAATTTACTCGTGAAGGCGGGCGCGTGACGATTGATATCAAACACATGCAAAATAACCCTTGTGTTGATGATAAAGATTGTCATAAAAATCAACAAATCCATAACAGCATTATAGAGCCAGATATTTATAACTATGATGAGGCTGATAAAGACTGTGCACCGACTTATCAAAAAATGACGTTATGCATTGAGGTTACAGATACCGGTGTCGGCATCAAACCTGAATCATTATACGCGATATTTGATGCTTATGATCAGGCCAATAAATCTACCCATCGCCTCTATGGTGGTACAGGATTAGGATTGTCTGTTTGTAAGTCATTGGTTGACTTGATGGGCGGTTATATTGAGGTGGATAGTACCGTCGGTGTTGGAACGACTTTTAGAGTGTTATTGCCACTACCAACTATTAACGTTGAAGATTATGAGACATGGCAGACGGCAAATGACTTTACAATAACGCTGCCAACCGACGAATTGGTTGGTCATATTTTGCTGGTTGAAGATGATAGCGTGAATGCTATGATTGCCAAAAAAGCGCTGACTAATAGTGGTCATACGGTGACTCACGTCAACGATGGCCAACAAGCGATCGAGATTTTTGCGTTATACCCTGATCGCTATGATGTTATTTTGATGGATCATCATATGCCGATTATGGATGGTGTACAGGCCACCATTAAGCTGCATGAGCTATATGCACCGCAAGATTTGCCACCGATTATTGCCTTGACTGCCAATGCGATGGATGGCGAGCGCAAAAAGTATCTTGATGTGGGCATGCAGGATTATTGTACCAAACCCTTTAAGCAAGAGCAGTTAAACGCATTGGTTCAGTATTGGTTAATGCATAAGCAATCGTTAGAACAATAATAGCCGTGTATGTCAGTCTGTTATTATTTATAAGCCATTGAATAATAGCCATAAAAAAAGCTTAACCTCTTATTAGTGGTTAAGCTTTTTTGCTATAAAAAATAGGAGATGAAAGCTATTCGCATACTATCTATTAATGCCTTTAGCTAACACGCGTTTGATAGTCACCAGTACGAGTATCAACACGAACCACTTCACCTTGCTGTACAAATAAAGGCACGCGTACTACAGCACCAGTCTCTAGCGTGGCAGGTTTGCCGCCGCCACCTGAGGTATCGCCGCGTAGACCAGGATCAGTTTCGGTAATTTGCAACTCAACAAAGTTAGGCGGGGTTATTGAAAGAGGAGCACCGTTGAATAAAGTGATGGTACATAGTGCATTGCTGTTTTCTTTTAGCCACTTTATTGAATCGCTCATCGCTGTTTTGTCCGCTTGAATCTGCTCAAAACTTTCAGGGTGCATAAAATGCCAAAATTCACCATCGTTATAGAGATAGTTCATTTCAGTATCCATGACATCAGCAGCTTCTAAGCTATCGCCTGACTTAAAGGTTTGTTCCAATACTTTACCACTACGAAGATTGCGCAATTTAACACGGTTAAAGGCTTGGCCTTTACCTGGTTTGACAAACTCGTTTTCAAGAATGGCACAAGGGTTGCCATCGAGCATGACTTTGAGACCTGCTTTAAATTCATTAGTAGAAAAACTTGCCACAAGAAACTCCTAGGGGTTGTAAATATGGTGGTAGATAAGGGAATGAATAGCTTGCTGCGTTAAAATCGCTTATCACACTTCAGTGTTGGACTGATAGGTCGACCGCTTTGATAGACGACACACTAAGCGCGTATAATAGCGACTTTTAGGCACAGGTATAGGCTGTCATGATAAACCATTTAATCACACAAAAAAACTGGCAAACGCAATTAACCGAAGCCATTACCTCTGTTGATGAGCTACTTGAGCTTTTAAAGCTTGAATCACTGCGACCAGATATCTACATACCTAAGCATTTTGAGCTGCGCGTACCACGTGGTTTTGTGGCAAAAATGACAGTCGGTGATAGTAATGACCCGTTGTTAAGACAAGTACTACCAAATCAAAAAGAGCAAATCGCAGTCACCGGCTATGTCGCAGACCCTCTGAGCGAGAATACGCAAAATCCTATCAAAGGTCTACTGCATAAATACCAATCAAGAGTATTGTTGACCATTACGGGTGCTTGTGCGATTCATTGTCGTTACTGCTTTCGTCAGCATTTTGACTATAGTGCCAATATGCCAACTGCCAGTGCCAAACAAGACATCATCGATTATATTAGCGCATACCCTGAGATCAATGAGATTATTCTAAGTGGTGGTGATCCATTAAATGTGACTAATAGACGGTTATTTGCTTGGTTCGATACCTTGGAGACGATTGAACAACTGACTACCATTCGTATCCATACCCGTCTGCCGCTCGTGATTCCAGCAAGGCTTGATGATGCGCTATTAGAGCGTTTAGCACAAAGCCGTTGCCAAATTGTGATGGTGATTCATGGTAATCATGCCAACGAGATCGATGCGCTGACCGCAGAGTATTTGCAGCGAGCGCGTGCAGCTGGCGTTACGTTATTGAATCAAGCGGTACTTTTAAAAGGTATCAACGACAGCGTCAATGCACAAACTGCATTAAGTCAGCGTTTATTTGCGGCAGGCGTATTGCCTTATTATCTGCATGTGTTAGATAAAGTGGCGGGTGCTGCTCATTTTGATCTGGATGAGAGCTTTGCGATTGAGTTGTATTGGTCATTACTTGCTAAACTGCCAGGCTACCTAGTACCTAAGCTAGTAAGAGAACTACCAAACGAACCTTTCAAAGTACCAATTAATGTTTACAATAGAGCGTAAATTGTGCACTATGATTGGCTAATTCATTTATGCAGCTTTTATCTTAATAGAATGATAGTCAATAAAATGCTAAGAGGTGATTGTTATGATAGTAATATTCTTTTTTAAGAATACATTCTTATACACCGATGAATAACTTACGCAATTACTAAGGATGGTAATGGTAAATTTATCGACATTTCAAGAATATTTAGCCACCGATACTTCCTTATTAAGAACTCATGCCCAGTCTATCAACAGCAATGAGCCACATTTGCGTCAATGGGCAGCATTATTGCCAGCAAAGACAGAGGCGCAGCAAGCCGAGCAGATAGAAAAGGTACTGACAGAGCTGCGCTCGGATAATATGGATGATAGGCAGCGTCTGACCTTGATTAGGATTGTCATTAATGCTACCAATCCACTCATTGCAGCGCTGCGTCAACACTATATTTATGAGACCGGCGCGCTTAATGAGGCTCAGCTTGAGTATGTAGCGCAGGTAAGGTCGTTATACTACTCGATGATTATGACCTATAACGGCGTGATATACCGCGAAATCGCTTTTTTAGAAGACAAGCAGCAGCAAATATCAAGCAGTCTGTGGCAGCGCTATTTTACCAGTGAAAAATTCTTGCCCATTACCTTAGCGATTGCTATTTACCAAACGCTGCTGATATATCAAAAACTGCTATTTGAAGACGCCATTTGCTATCAAAAGCTGTCCTCTTATATATGGGTTCATGTCAATAAGCTATATTGTATCGCCCTTACCCAGCAAGCTTCTGCCATTGATTTGAGCGCTTATATTGCAACACAGTCCGCTACTACGATTCATCACCTGTACTGCCAACTATGCTTACATCATCTGCTCAATGTACGAGCACTGCGTCGATCACATATTCTATTGCTACATCGTCTATTGCCAGAGTGGAGCGCACATATGGTTGCGACCATAGAGCCGCGCACGGCAACGCGCTTATTCGTTGATCTTCAAAATAAAGAGCCGCCGACTTATCTGACCGCCCTGACTGCTATCAATCCATATGACGCCCATCATACTTGCTTATTTATAGAGCTTGAATCTTTGATGAGCTATTTACAATCACGTATTCAAACGCTCTTTGATACTGATAAGAAAGGAATTGAGTATTATCTGACTAATACTATTTTGATGGCAATGAGCTACCGTTATATTCAGCCAAAGCTCACTCTTCCTATCAATCATAATGTAAAGCAAGCGGCGACGATAGTTACGGGATTTAATGACATTCACTATCGGGTCAGTAATGAAAAAAGCTTAAGCGCTTTGATAGAATCTACCGCCCTGCCAGAGCATCAGCAGCCGCGCTATGATACTGTACCAAAAATCCTTCCTAACCATAAAGAAATAGCGGTCGATATATTTGAAAATGATCATCAGCTGTCACAGTTTCGCATCCTACGCTTGCTACCAAAACTAGACGAGGCAAGTATGCCCAGCACTCTTCATTCTCTGCAGGGTAATAAAGAAATAGCAGCCACTACTAAAATACTGATCAAGACTGCTGATATAAAAATTGATAAGACTGATAATTTAGTCTTTACTGCACCGCCATCCCTGCAAACAACGAGCCTTTTTTTACTCTGTCGTAAAAATACTACCATCTCGCCTAGCTTGCATAAGTGGTCTATGGGAGTGGTACGTTGGTTAAATGTAGATGACACGACAGCCGAGCTTGATTGGCAAGTTTTGGCTCATAAGCTCATCGCTTGTGGCATTCGCTTGCAAGATAGAGAGGAGCGTAGTCGTCATTTTGTACCAGCATTTATGATAGGAGAAGATGAGCAGCTGCAAACTAGCTATAGCCTATTATTACCGACTTCTCATTTTCAAACAGATGATAAAGTGGTGATGCGTATTAATAATCAACAAAAAACGTTGCGTTTAGGTCGCCGCTTAATGATGAGCGATGAGTTTAGTCAGTATGAAATACTACAGGTTTAATAGAATACATCTCTTTTAACGCTTAAAAATACTAATACTTAAGTGTCTTGTTAGATATAGGATAGAATAAACTCCTTGATTGCTGCTATTTAATAATAGCCATGGTAAGTTAAGCAGCAGTCGGTTAAATTATTGTTTATAATGACGACAACGCTGTTTTTCGTCTGCTGCTATTTTATACCTGACGACTATATTACAGCGACAGTACAGCGACGACTCATATTATTTTATAAGATTAAAAAAGGCTTTTTATGCGTACTCAGTCAGTCTTAAACTTATTGGTTATCGATGCAGATCAGCTATACGCTGAACGCCTCGTACACTTGCTTAGTTCGTACTATGATAGCGTGAACTTAGGTTTTTTGGATGATAAAGATGAGTTGCTAAAGTCGCTACGTCAATCATGGGATGTATTAGTTTTTGGTCAAGCTTATGATATAAACTTTACCGATGCGGTTGCTATCATTCAAGAGCAAAATATTGATTTACCATCGGTTTGTTTGATCAATAAAGACACGGTAGCCAATGCTCATAATGAAGAAGGCTTGCCGTCTATCGTGAATAGTATGATGGTAAAGGCGCTTTCTGCAGAGCAAGAAATGGCAGTCACCATGGCTATTTGTTTGCTGCATGAAAACTTGCGTAGCCGCCGACAGCTTAAAACCTTGCGTGATGTATTGTCTGGGGCGGAACAGCGGGCAAACGTCCTGATTAAAAACTCAAAAAGTGCCGTCGCTTATATTGATCAGGGTATTCATATTTTTGCTAATGACCCATATTTGCAGTTATTTGGTTTTGAGACGATGAATGATATCATCGGCATACCTGTGATTGATTTGATTGCGGGCGGTGATAATGTTAAAGCCTTTAAGCAGTTTTTACGCCAATTTGATAAGGGTGACCGTAAAGACGTCGAGTTCAATTTTGAGAGTCGTCGTACCGATGATAGTACCTTTGCGGCAAAATTGCAGCTGGCAGTTGCGACACTAGATGGTGAGCCCGTTACGCAGATTATTATTCAACAAAATAATAGCAACAGTGCTGAGATCGCCAAACGTTTGGCTGAAGCTCAGCGTAAAGATAGCCTAACAGGCATCGATAATCGCCACAGTTTTGAAGAGCAGCTGACGGCATCTTATGAGCAAGCAAGAAAGGGCACGTTGACCGCCGCTCTTTTATATGTACAGCTCGATAATATCGGCAAAATCAGAAGCAGTCTAGGTCTACAAGGGATTGATAGCACCGTTAAGCAAGTGGCTCAGACCTTAGATGAGCTGGTAGTCGAAGGTCACGTTAGCCGCTTTAGTGATACTGCATTCACCATTCTGGTCGAAAATCAAACGACAGCAGCGCTTGAAAAATTGGCTGAACAAATTGTTGATAGTATCAGTAAGCTGTTTATTGAAGTCGATAAGCGTACCACCAATACCACGGCAAGTATTGCTATCGTCAAAATTGAAAAAAACACGCCTGAGCCAAGAGTAATCCTTGAGCGTGCCATGGATGCGATTAATCAGATTATGATTGAGACGTCCAACCATGGCGGTAAATATCATCTGTACGATGCCAGTGAACATGCCAATAGTGATGACCATGCGCTGGCAGAGTCTTTAGTTGATGCTATTACCAATAACCGCTTTGAGTTAATGTTCCAGCCGATATATGACATCAGTCATGACCGTAGTGACTTCTTTGAAGTGTTTTTGCGCCTGCCGCTGGCGGATGCGGACAACACCATATTGACCCCAGACCAGTTTATGGCGGTTGCTAAGTCTCACCACTTGTTAGAGAAGATAGATCGCTGGATATTAATTAACGCCTGCAAAAAAATCAATGAGGTACGTAAAACGCATCCAGAAGCGCGTTTACTGGTGCAGTTGACCAGTGCATCTTTGGTTGATAAAAAATTGCCAAGTGTTGCAAGCCAACTTATTAATGCTATCGGCGGTAAAGCAGGGGCACTGACATTACAATTTAATGAAAAAGACATCTCTGACTACTTAACGGTGGCTAAATCTCAGTTTACCGAGCTAAGTCAGGTTAACTGTCAATTGGGTATTAATAATTTTGGCTCGTCTGCAAAATCGGTAGAGCTTGCCAATTTCGTTCATCCTGATATGGTGCGCTTAGCCCGTAATTATGTTGAAGGGATTGATGCCGCTGACAATCTAGAGACTGTTAAATCACTTATAGTGCGTACCAATGAAATTAACGTTGATGTATTAATGCCTTATATTGAGGATGCTGCGACTATGTCAGTTGCATGGAGTGTGGGCGCTCGCTACTTGCAAGGTTACTATTTAGAAGCACCGAGTAACACTATCAAAGTCTCAAACGAGAGTTAGTTCTTATTTTGTCTGCATAAATATGACATATTCCTTCTCTATATATCACTATCGATTTCTATCAACCGTTGCATAAAGTGACGGTTGATATAGACTCAGCCACAGTCAACACTTCTCAATAAAAGATGACAACAACATGTCTATAATAAATAAATATCAACTTACTGCTATGCTTGCCGCTGCTTTATTTCTAAGTGCTTGTGAGAAAACACCGCCTGATTATCGTGCACCTGTAACCCTACCGCTTTATACAGCCGGTGATGCTGATAACGGTTCTCTCATATATAAGGACGCTTGTAGTCAGTGTCATCAACTAAACCCTGGTCTTAATAAAAAGGGTCCGCAGTTGATGAATATCTATGGCGCGCCGGCAGCCAAGCTGACAGACTATACTTATAGCGAAGGCTTGGCAGCATCCGGTTGGATATGGAATGCCGAAACGCTAGATGATTATATTGCTGATTCAGAAAAAGCCATACCAGACTCAAAAATGCTAGCAGATCCTATGCCTGATGCTAAAGAACGTGCGGATGTGATTGCTTATCTATCAACACTTCGTGCGCCAGTGCCTACTGTAGAAGAATCAAAATAAACGTCTATTATTATTTTTAATATTACCTTTATTGTTACTTTTATTACTATTCCTATAAAAAATGAGCAAATGACGCCGTATGACCGATGCCATTATCGACTATCGCTATAACCAGCAAAAAATTGCCCAGTTAATGGCGCAATTAAATCAGATCGTATTGGATAAGCCGCAAGTGGTGAAGCTTGCGCTTAGCGGTATCTTGGCAGGTGGACATTTATTGCTGCAAGATTTGCCGGGTATGGGTAAGACGACCTTGGCACAAGGGCTAGCACAGCTGTTGGGGTTGAGCTTTAGCCGTGTCCAATTTACCAATGATATGTTGCCTGCTGATATCCTAGGTATGAGTATCTATAATCAAAAACAGCAACAGTTTGAGTTTCGAGCAGGTCCTATCTTTACTCAACTGCTGCTCGCTGATGAGATTAATCGCTCAAGTCCCAAGACTCAAAGTGCGTTACTTGAAGCAATGGAAGAGCGGCAGGTAACACAAGATGGGCAGAGCTATCCCTTGCCAAAACCGTTTTTTGTGATAGCGACTCAAAACCCGTTACAACAAGCGGGCGTCTATCCACTTCCTGAGTCGCAGCTGGATCGATTTTTATTGTGCTTATCGCTTGGCTACCCATCGCCCGCCGCAGAGCGAGCTTTATTAAAGGGTCAAGATCGCCGTGAGCTGTTGAGTAATATGGACGCAGTGCTGGATACAGAAGCGGTGTTGTTAGCACAGCAAGGGGTCAAGCAGGTTTATGTCGCAGATGTGGTGTTAGATTATCTGCAACGTTTGGTGGCAAAAACACGAGCAAGCCAAGAGTATCATGGCTTGTCGCCGCGGGGTTTGTTGTCCCTACAGCGCGCCGCTCAGGCTTATGCTTATGTATCGGGACATATGGAGGTCACGCCTGAAGATATTCAAGCCGTATTTGCTGCTGTTACCGATCACCGTCTTGGTCAGCGTTTTGTGCCTACTCATGTGACGGGCGGTCAAACAACACCAACCATTGCTCAACGTATTTTGGCAGAAGTAGCGGTTATTGTTTAAATGCTGACCATCTAATATTTACTTATCTCGTAATAATGTCAATGCTATGGTAAATAAGGTAGCCATGAGTTCTTTGTCAAAAGCCTTTACCGCCCCAATTACCTCGGCAGTCAGCCGCTGGTTTGCTTCGCGCGCGCCAAAAAGTGACAGCGCTAAACTCAATTTACGTAACGTTTATATCTTTTTTAGCCGTGAAGGTATGCTGTTTGCGGTGCTGCTGATTATTACCTTTATTGCCGGTATCAACTATGGCAATAACTTGGTGCTAGGCTTGTGCTTTTATTTAATTAGCGTTTGGCTAATTAGTTTCCATGTGACCTTTGCTCATATTTCAGGCTTAAAGGTACGTCTATTGGACGTTACCATGGCAGAAGCAGGGGCACCTGTCTGGGTCACTTTGCAACTACAGAGCGACAGTCGCCAACCCAGACGTCAGTTATTATTTAGTTTTGATTCAAGTAATAAAAAGACTGACAGAAAAATTAAGAAAAAAACGAAGAATAATATGAATAGTCAGCATTCTGTGCGTGTTACACAGCTAAAAGGTGAGCAGATTATTCGTTTACCGGTGCAAACGCACAGACGTGGACAGTTTGAATTACCGCGATTAAGAATAAAAACTGTTTACCCGTTGGGTATCATGCGGGCATGGTCCTATGTGTATTTCTCACGACAAGCTTGGATCTATCCAAAATCTGAAGCATTTGACTGGCAAGAACAATATGCCGTCGCCAGTCAGGAAGACTTAGTCACAGGTTGGCAGTATCGGCAAGGTCAAGATGATTTTGAGCGGCTGGATAACTATATAGAAGGTGAATCGCTGGCACGGGTATCTTGGGGGCATGTGGCGCGCGGTCAAGGTATGTTGACCAAGCACTTTGCGGATCCTGTCGGACAAGAGCAGACTTTGGATTATGCGGATATGCCAGCGGCGCATCATGAGCAGAAGCTGGCACAACTGGCATATGGAGTTTCAACGCTAGGGCAATTGGGTGTGCCATTTAGTATGCGCCTGCCAAATGATGCGCCGTCTGCTGCTGTTATGGGTGAGGGTGACAGCTTTATTCAAGCTTGCTTATTAAGGTTGGCAAAAGCACCATGAGTAATCCTAAAAGACTTCCTACAGATGAAGCTGAACGTGAACCTATAGGCTTCCCTAAAACAAATGCGGTAAATTCTGCCAGCTTTGAGCAATTAGCAGTGGGCAAAGCTAACAGCCCTCATATTCAACAGTACAACGATAAATGGTATCGCAAGCTTATCGCGTTACCAGCCTATTATTGGGTATTAATCGCCCAAGTCATCGTTATCCTGCCACATGCTGCGCATTTACCATTGTGGTTAATGGGTTTTGCGGTGGTTAGTGTTATTGCGCAACTGCCACTTATCAAAGCACGATTCAAAAAAAAAACCTATTTAAAACGTCTCTATCAAGGCATGCAAATGCTTGGCTTTTTATTGGGGCTAGCAGGTCTGTGGCTGACTTATAACACAGCATTCGGGCTGGATATGGGTGTGGCATTTTTGGTGCTATGTCTTATCAGTAAGTTGTGGGAGTTATATAAGCGCCGTGATGCTTATGTGATACTCAATTTATCATTGTTTGTATTAGCGGCACTTTTTTTGATGGATCAAGGTATTGTCACTACCTTGGAAGTCATCATTGGCGCGGTTGTTGTACTATTGGCTTTTATTGCGTTAAATGATGATGGTAATAGTCGCGGTGCTGGTCGTTTGCGCACTTTAGGTGTGTTGGGTATTGGGGCTTTGCCGTTATTGGTGGTATTGTTTTTATTCTTCCCGCGCTTACCACCGCTATGGTCAGTGCAGCTATCAGGTCAGCAAGCGACTACTGGCGTCTCTGATAGCATGTCCCCCGGTGATTTTGCTAATTTAGGGCAATCGACTGAATTGGCTTTTCGCGTAGAGTTTAAAGACAATCGCCCACCGCAGCAGCAACTGTATTGGCGCGGCTTGGTATTTAGCGACTTTGATGGCGTTACTTGGCGTTCTAGTGCACAGCAACAACAATGGCAACCTGCGTTGCAAACGCCCACTTGGATAGAGAATGCCTTTTCGACGGTGCCTGAAGCGGCAAAAACTGCTCCTAATAACTACCAGATTATCCTAGAGCCCACGCAACAAAACTGGCTTTTTGGACTGGATTACCCGTTTGCACAGCAGCAAGATATCAGTATTACATCAGACTTTACCTTATTAAAAGACCAGCCTGTTACTCAGCAACTACGCTACGATGTATTGCAATTTTCGCCAATGCAGATTGATACTGTTTTGACTGATGAATCACGGCGTCTCAATCTTGCACTGCCTAGCAAAGGTAACCCGCAAGCACGCGTACTGGCGCAGCAGCTTTTTGCCCAGTCAGGTTCAGATCCAGTACGTTATATTGCCGCTATTGAGCGCTGGATTAATCAAACGGACTTTCGCTATACGCTATCACCGCCACGCTTGAATAATAACCGTATTGACGAGTTTCTATTTGAAACCAAAGCAGGATTTTGTGAGCATTACTCTTCAAGCTTTACTTTTATGATGCGGGCAGCGGGTATTCCAGCGCGCGTTGTAGCAGGCTATCAAGGTGGTGAGTTGAGTCGCGCGGGTAATGTTTGGGAAGTGCGGCAAAAAGATGCGCACGCTTGGACTGAGGTTTGGCTTACGGGACAAGGCTGGGTACGTGTCGATCCAACAGCATTTGTTGCGCCTGAGCGTGTCGAGCAGGGAATGGACGCGCTAACTCAGGCTCAAGGGGCGGCGATGTTTGGTGAAGGCGCTTCTGCACAAATTAGCTATCAGCAGTATCAAATGCTACAAACCTTACGCCGCCTGTCAGACCAAGCCAGCTATTATTGGCAAAAAGACGTCGTTGGCTATGACCAAGATAAGCAAGCTAACTCGCTATTTAAATGGTTCAATATTCGCTCAATCACTCAGCAAATACTTTGGTTAGCAGTGAGCACCGTCATTATTATGACGACTTTGATATTTTTTATATGGCAACGTCGCCGCAAACGCTGGCATCCGGCAGATTTGCCGCTTGCTCAATTATCAAAGCGCCTTAGCAAGCATAATAAAGCACTAGCTCGCGTTGAGAGTGAAGGGCAGTTGGCATGGCTTGAGCGTTTGGCAATGGTAGTTGATACAAGTGCTGAAGCGAATAATCAAAATACCAATACTAGTCAGTTGAAAGACAGCAGCCATTTAACAGCGGCTCAAATAAAAATAGAGCAGATTAAAGACAGCTATCGCCAGCTACGTTATGGGCGTTTAAGCACACAGAGTATTAAGGATAAAAACTATCAAAAAGTGCTAAAACAGCTGAAAGAAAATATCAATGATTTACCAAGGTTATACTGATTAGGACTTATAAAGATACTAAAGTAAAAGTGCTTAGTAGTTTTTATGCAATAAACGAAAGGTCAGTTATATGGCGATATACGTAGATTTTATGCAGATAGAATTTAAAGGCTATAAGTGGTGTCATCTGCTGGCAGATACCTTACAAGAGTTGCATGATTTTGCAGCGCTTATTGAGTTAGATGGGCGTTTATTCCATCGTCATGCCAGCTATCCGCATTATGATGTCACAGTGCAAATGCGAGAAACCGCTATTGCGTATGGTGCTATTCCTGCCGATAGAAAGAAGATTATCGAATGTGCAAAGAAATTAAAAGTAGAATTACAGTATCAAATGTCATTGCCTGATGATGCTTAATTTATTCTTGTAAATAGCATTTAATAATAGCTACTATGCTGCTAGCTATAAAATTCTCAAACTTGATAGTAGATATTTTTTAAGCTAAATGCTCTGCTAGATAGTCGACCAGCAATCTGATTTTTGGTGATAAATGACGATTATGCGGGTAGATAGCCCAAATCCCTTCTTCTTGCTCTCTATATTCGTCCAATACTGTCATAAGACGACCGGCTTCTAAGTGTTTTTGCACATAATAATCTGGCAGCTGTACGATACCAAGCCCTTTTAACGCTGCATCAACCAAACTATAGCCGCTGTTATAACGTATCTTGCCGCTTACTCGTATATTGCGCTCTGCATCCGCTTCTTTAAAATGCCAATAATCTAGTGTACCTAGTAAGCAGCTGTGTTGACTGAGTTCATCCAAGGTTTTTGGGCGACCATATTTTTCAAAATAAGCAGACGATGCACAGACAAAATTGGTACGGCGGCTGAGTTTTTTTGCCATCATCGTAGAGTCGCTCAGCTTACCGATACGTATTGCCAAATCATAGCCGCCTTCAATCAAATCAATCTTTTGATTGCTCAAAAAAGCAGTTACCTCGATATCGCTATATTGTACAATAAAGTTATTCACCAGTGGCAATAGCTGCTGCTCTCCATAGGTGACAGGGGCAGTCAGCTTGATTCGACCTTGCGGTTTGGACTGCAAATTACTAACAGCTTGCTCTGCCGCATCGAGTCCATCAAGAATACTGCGGCAATGCTGATAAAACACGCGCCCTTCCTCTGTTAGCGAGACTTTACGTGTAGTCCGATATAGCAACTTAGTCTTGAGTCGCCTCTCTAGTGCAGTGACCTGTCGACTCACTTGCGCTGTTGAGATAGCAAGCTTTGCCGCCGCTTTAGTAAAGCTTTCAAATTCTGCGACGTAGACAAACTCACTGATACCATCCCACTTCATGATTATTACCACTGTGTAAAAGATATTTGCAAATATGCTATATTATCATTAGCAGGGAAGTAATATAAAATAATCACAATATTAAAATTCAATCCATTAAAAAGAGATACGTTTATGTCAGATAAATTTATTAAATCAAAAGCCGCTATTGCATGGGGTCCAAACCAGCCACTATCTATCGAAGAAGTGGATGTCATGCTGCCGCGTAAAGGCGAAGTATTGGTCAAAATTATTGCCAGTGGCGTTTGCCATACCGATGCATTTACCTTGTCTGGTGAAGACCCAGAAGGTGTGTTTCCAGCGATTTTAGGTCATGAAGGGGGTGGCATCGTTGAGCAAATTGGCGAAGGCGTCACCAGTGTGCAAGTTGGCGACCATGTCATTCCTTTATACACCGCAGAATGTGGCGAGTGTAAAATGTGCTTATCGGGTAAAACCAATCTTTGCTCAGCGGTACGTGAAACCCAAGGTAAAGGTTTGATGCCAGACGGTACCACGCGTTTTTATAAAGATGGTGAGCCAATTTATCACTATATGGGTTGCTCAACCTTTTCCGAATATACCGTCTTACCAGAGATTTCTTTGGCAAAAGTAAATAAAGCAGCAGCACTTGAAGAAGTTTGCTTATTGGGTTGCGGCGTCACGACTGGTATGGGCGCTGTGATGAATACCGCAAAAGTCGAAGAGGGCGCAACGGTTGCTATCTTTGGTCTAGGCGGTATTGGCTTATCAGCGGTCATCGGTGCAGCAATGGCAAAAGCCAGCCGTATCATCGCCATTGATATTAACGAGAGCAAGTTTGAGCTAGCCAAAAAGCTTGGCGCAACCGATTGTATCAATCCAAAAGATTATGATAAGCCAATCCAAGATGTCATCGTTGAGATGACGGATGGCGGCGTTGATTATTCATTTGAATGTATTGGTAACGTGGATATCATGCGCTCAGCGCTTGAATGCTGTCATAAAGGTTGGGGCGAATCGGTCATCATCGGTGTCGCTGGTGCTGGAAAAGAAATCTCCACCCGTCCTTTCCAGCTAGTGACCGGTCGCGTCTGGAAAGGTTCAGCTTTTGGCGGCGTCAAAGGTCGTTCAGAATTGCCGGGTTATGTAGAACGTTATTTAGCGGGCGAAATCCCACTACAGGACTTCATTACTCATACTATGCCATTAGAAGATATCAACGAAGCCTTTGACTTGATGCATAAGGGCGAGAGTATTCGTACGGTTATACACTTTGATGCGTAAGCTTGCATGATTGAGTTCTCGCTTCTTAAATAAAAAATGCTGCATTTAATAGATGCAGCATTTTTTATGGAGGATGTGTGAAAAGACGGTTTTAAATTATTAATCTTTATCTGGAACATAAAGGCTAATAAGTAGTCAGTCTTTTTTAAAGCTATGCATATCTTCTAACATTTCTGTAAATCTATTGTATAGCCATGGCTCCATATCATCGACCACTTGGTTGTATAAATGCGGTCCTATCGTTTCGATGATAAAATCCAATAAGAATTTTGCCGGTAAATTACCAATATCGATATCGAATTCGTCGTTCATATAAACCCGTAGTTCATCTAAAACTAGAGTTTCTGTTTCATCTGATAGGGTTATTAATTTGTCTTTATTCATAAAAAATAGTCCTACTAAAGAATTTTTCTTTACCCTTCCATATTGGCTAATTGCTCTAAAATATTGACATAATTGTCGACGCCTTGCGCGCCGCTAACCAAGTGCTGCTCATTAAAAATTATTGCAGGGACGCTTTGAATACCTTGCCGCTGCCAATGCTGTTCTACCTCACGTACATCATTAGCAAAGCGTTGGTCTTCTAAAACTGCTAGCGCTTCCTCACGATTCAGTCCAATCTCGGCGGCGATATCAGCAAGTACCGTGATATCAGAGAGGTTTCTATTATCGGTAAAGTGCGCCGTAAATAATGCCTGCTTTAACTCATGCATGCGTCCTTGCTGCTCAGCCCAATGCAAAAGCTGATGCAGATTAAAGGTATTGTGCATACGCAACTCATCAGTGAAATTGAAATCAAAGCCGACCTCAGAACCCACCTTTGTTATTTGGGCGCGGCTGGCGTCGGACTCAGCTTTGCTTGAGCCATATTTTTCTGTGATATGCTCACGCATGTTTTGACCCTCACTTGGCATGTTAGGGTTTAGCTCAAACGGATGCCAATGTATTTCATGGGCAGTATTGGTCTGCTCTAATGCTGCTGCCAGTTGGCGATAGCCGACGACACACCAAGGACAAACCACGTCTGATACGATATCGATGCGTAGTGGCTGCTGTGATGTTAACTGCTTTGAGTTTTTCATATGTTTTACCTAATTTATTGTCTTTTTTTTATTTAGAGAAGGACTGTTCTAGACACGTCTATTTTATATGCAGCTGAATAGAGTCAGTATCCTTATTCAAGGATACTTATTAAACAATACTAAGAGAAAGTTTAGGTGATTACAATGGCTGCTAAGTGACTAATAAAAAGTTTCAACTGCTATCACTGATCAAGCTGATAGTAATCAATCTTTAAACTGAGTATCAACCGTCAATTTAGCTTAGTTAGTAGGCTTAAAATTAAATAAACAGTTATCAGGCTTATAGAGAGAATACAACGCTTAAACGCTTATCGTAACAGGACTACTTGAATACATTACTACCTTGATACAAGATGTAAAATGCTCTGCGTTATAATTTGTTTTTTATTATATATAAAGTAAGAACATCTTATGAATCGTACATTATGGATGGTAGTTGGCGTTATTAGTATCCTTGGTGGTATCTTTGCATTTTTTAATCCGCTTAGCGCCAGTTTTGCTGCTGAACAGTTAGCAGGGTTTATATTCCTTTTGGTGGGTATCTTACAAGTTATCGCTCTATTCCGTGCGCACAGCACTATTGGTAAAGTGCTCGCTGCTATCGGTGGTGTACTTGGTATATTGATTGGTATTGAGCTATTACAAAACCCATTGCAGGGTATATTGACGTTAACAATGGTAATCGCTATTTTATTTATGGCAACAGGTATTGTCAGAGTGGTGGTTGCTTTTGGTTTACGCAGAACAGTGGCTTTTGTGCCAATCTTAATCTCGGGTCTAATCTCGATTGCATTGGCTATCATGATTTTTACCAGTTATCCGCAATCAGCGACCTATATCCTTGGTGTGCTATTGGCGGTTGAGCTAATCTCTAATGGTATCTCGCTCATTATGTATTCACGTGTACAGTCGCCTTTGATTAGAAATATATAGATTGGGGGGATTACCGATTCAGCTATCAGAAATAACAAAGACTCCATAAATAGGAGTCTTTTTTTTGCTTATATATTTTTAATAAGTGCATAAGTTTAATCAATAGATTTTTTAATGATATAAAAAATGCACCTATTATTTATAATAAGGCGCATTTGATAGCTTAGTTTTTTGTTTAATGTAGATGACTTCGTTTGGGAAAATTAACTCAAAAATTCTAACTTAGGAATCTAAGTCCAGACGTTTTTAATGCCCAGACTAGCTCAACAAAGGCGCGATTATTGGTCAAGGGCTCGCCGTCGATGATAAGCACATAACCTGAACCATCAATCCATAAGAACACAAAACTGGTTTCAGGAATCAATAAATCCACTTGCTGAAAGAATGAAATCGCCTGACTCTCTACCGCCCAACCGCGCTGTTTTTGGCGTAGCATAAAACCTGAAAAATCAGCTGCAGCCACACTAAGCATGTCCGCTTCTTCTTGGGTATAGCCAATACGTGCGAGACAAAAACCTTCATCAGAGCCAATCGCTGCGCGGCGCTTACCAGATAAGCTTGAGACCACATAAGGTAAAAACTGATCCAAAGGCAAGTTAGGCGCTGGCAAGAATATTGACAGTTTTTCAATCCAGCCATGTTCCAAAAAGCTATCTAACCATTCATCAGAATAACGCTCAAGCCAATGAGCTGCGAGTAAGGTTTCGCTATGGGACAACAAGTCTTGCAATGATAGCTGTTCAGGCGTTGGCTCACTTTGTGAAAATGCCTCAAAAATACCGGCTGGAGTCAAAGTCAAATACGTTTTATCAGCGTTTAAATAAGAGGACATAACAGCTACCATTTCAATGAAGTTTTATGATTGGTTTAAATAAAAGAGCAACTCTAAGCTTTGGTGGTTTGGTCAAGTTTTTGTTGGCAATTATTCCAACGCTCATCAAAGTGCCAATCGCTTTTACCTAAGCGAAACCATACCAAGGAAAATGCCAGACGGTCGTTACGAGCAATACAGTGAGCAAAGAACTCTCTTTCTATTTGTTCTATCGTGCCTAGTTCTTGATTATCACGTGCTAGCATCAGCTCGCTAGTGATATCTTTTGCAATTTCTTTGGCATCATCACTACTGATACGTAACCGCTGTGTCTGCTCATTCAGTGATGGCGATACCAGTACGCTCCAGCGTGTTGCTAGCATACTGTTTTTTTGAATATAGGTTTTTTTGTTAATACAATCGCGAAAGCCTTGCTCGATATGCGGCAGTAGTCGCCCTTGCAAGCGCGTAAACATATTGGTGACATCATAAGGAATGTCGTACCAACAGCCATAAAAGAAATCAGCGATGGCGCCTTGCAATGGCTCTTTTTCATTCAGTAATAAAGCGGCGTTGATACGTTGCTCGTGAAAATGGCGGTTGTTCGGTGCTATAAATATCTTTCTTGAATAAAGACGATAGACACGGCGCGCCGCCATTTCACTTTCTTTAATAAGGTGTAAATCAGACATAATCATGTCCTGTCAGTCATAGCGGTTATTAACAAAGTGCTATTAACAAAGTATCATTAAATAACTTCTCTTAAATAATCGCTATGACTTAAGTAAAATGCCAATGAATAATGAACCTATTTGTCCAATAATATTAGTCGAGTAACGTTTGCATCAAATCTATCATGAACTCGGCGTCTTCTTCATCCATGGCTTCAAAACCTTGCGGCATACCAAGTTCAGCCAGCGCTTCTCTACCGTCATCATCATTATGCAAATTCAAAATAGCATTCATTAGAATATCGGTATCAGGGAAGCCGTCTTTAATCAGCAAGACGTGGCTAATATCTGCTAAATCGCTTTCGATTAAAACGTTTAGCTGCGCTTTGGTCAAGCGTGAAAAGCTATGGAAAATCTCAGCTAAGAAAAAAGCCGCTTGTGCATCACCTTTGATAACTTGGCGCGCTGCTGCTTGATAAGTTTCGGTCACTGACCAATTCAAATCCGCTTCTTCTAAATCAACAGCTTCTAATAGACGTAAACCGATCAGCTTAACATCACGGTTATTTGCCATAGCAATGGTTGCGCCATTGACTAAGTCTTCTAAGGTATTGATCTCGCTATTAGCGCTAGCAGCAATCACCATCTCATCAGATTTTCCGATAGGACGGGCAACAGCACGGTAACCTTGCTCACGGATAAGGGTGGCAGCGTCAAAAGGGTTGGCATAGATAACTTGCATATCGCCGGCTTCTATCAGCGCTTCTTGCTCTGAGTGAGAAGCTGGCATATTCAGATGCATGTTTAGATTGGCACGTTTTTGAATTAGGATATTAAGCATGTGCCAGCCTGCAAAACGATCAGGCGAAAAATCAGGGGCGATTAACATATTATGTGTCGTCATGATTTAGCTTTCCTCATCTTGTTTCATTTGAGCATACTGAGTGATTGCTGCATCAATTTTACTACGTGAAGGCTTACGACGTACCGAGGTATAACCGACCGTTTCGCCGTGGCGTACATTTGGTACTACCGTTGCATAAACCCAGTAGTGGCTGCCATCTTTACATAAGTTCTTGACGTAACCATGCCATTTTTGACCCGCTTCAGCCGTTGACCACAAGTCTTTATAGGCCGCTTTTGGCATATCAGGATGACGTAAAATAGATTGTGGTTGACCAATAAGCTCATCAACGCTGTAGCCACTAATCTCGACGAAAGCATCGTTGACGTGTGTCAGTATACCGTTTAAATCAGTACGCGATACAATCAGCTTGCCATCAGGATAAGGGCGTTCAATACCCGTATCATAGACAGTCCGTGACGTACCGTCATAGTAAGTCAGAGTGACCTGTTCAGCCGGTACATCAGGCTTAATTGCATCAGGGAGTGTAGCGCCCATCGTAATCACCTTTATAAGTTGTTGTGTTTATCGTGCTTAAAACGCGGGTTTCATTTAAGTATATGCGAAACCAAAGTGTCTTTACCTGCTAATCCTTTCATAAACGTTTAATCGTGATGCACTATTTTAATTTTTCATAGCGCAAATCACGCATTGCATATAAACAGTGTGCAATACCTTAAATAACTTTTATAGGACAGTGCGCCTATTTTCATTTAAAGTGTTATTTATCAAGCAAGTTGTAGCGTTAATGAGATAGGGGTCAGCATCAATATTTTGCACCTAAACTTATTATATAAGTTTTGCCAGGGCTTCAGAAGCACGTTTGATATCTAAGAATATCAAGCCAAGCTTAGCATTTGGTTTTGCCATAATCGTCAGTACTGCTTCATCACCTGATGAAGTCATAATCACGTAGCCTTTTTCACCTTGAATCATGATACGGTCGATGCTACCACGAGCCAATTCGCGTCCAGCACGATCACCTAGTGATAATAATGCTGCTGACATAGCACCAACACGATCTTCGTCGACGCCTGTTGGCAATGCAGAGGCAATCATTAGACCATCGTTAGAGATGAGGGCAGATGCTTCAACATCGGCTGATGAGCTGTTTAGGTCTTCCAAGATTTGCTGGAATGAATCTGTGCGCATATCGATTTCTCTGTAACGAATTATTAATAAATAATATAAATATGGGTAATATTTGATATATCCTGTAACTGAAGGATAACATTATAAACCCTTAAAAACGATAAGGATATAGTCAAAAGGGAGATATAAGCGCCATTTTGACGTTATAGTTTTAAAATTTATTAGAGAGCAAATAAAAGTTTGTTATCTTTAGGAATTCATGTGTATTCTTTATAATTCGATGGAGATATAAAAGAGGTAAATCCAGAAAACTGACATAGTATGTAAGCTTATTGCAAAGTTTAAGATATTACTAAAGCAGTGTTTATTTTGACTATTCAGTTCTCATTACTACAAGCGCTGTATATCAAGATCTATATATTATAATTATAAAAAAACTGGCTCATAAATTTCGATGATGACGATATTTACTAGACTTATACATTAAAAAAGTGCTATATAGATATAAGAAAAAATTGTTTATGCTTCTGGGTTTAATATTTAGACACACAATCAGTTAACTTCTAATCCCACCAGTTTCTATACCAAATGCAAATAGCGTATAGGGGCGACTTTAAATCCCACATCAGCGTTTACAATCCTATCGCTTGCAGGTATGCGATAAAGCGTCGGTGTAAATCAGTACGATTTCAATCTTTACCTAAGGAACCTATATGAGTATCAGTCAGGCAATCAAAAAAGTCGAAGCACGTTATGCCCATCAACCTGAGTTTATTCAGGCAGTAAAAGAAGTTGCAATTACGATTGCTCCGCTATACGACACTCATCCCGAATATGATACTTTTCAAGTTTTTGAACGTCTGGTTGAGCCTGACCGCGTAATCGCGTTTCGTATCAACTGGGAAAATGATAAGGGTGAAGTACAAGTAAATCGCGGCTGGCGCGTCCAATTTAGTAACGCTTTGGGTCCTTATAAAGGTGGCATCAGATTTCATCCAACGGCCAATCAATCGGTGTTGAAATTCTTAGGATTTGAGCAAATTTTTAAAAATGCTTTGACTGGCTTACCAATGGGCGGCGCTAAAGGTGGCTCTGATTTCGATCCTAAAGGCAAAACAGACAACGAAATTCGCCGTTTTTGCTACGCTTTTATGCGTGAGTTGCATCCTTATATTAACAAAGATGTAGACGTACCAGCGGGTGATATCGGCGTGGGCGGACGTGAAATCAGCTATATGTTTGCCATGTATAAAAACTTAACGCGCGAATACGGCGGTGTTTTGACCGGTAAAGGCGTGGGTTTCGGTGGTAGTTTGATGCGTACAGAAGCCACTGGTTATGGCGCGGTTTACTTTTTAGAAAATATGCTAAAAGCTCAGAACGAGCATATTGACGGCAAACGAGTATTGGTTTCAGGTGCAGGTAACGTTTCTCTACATGCTGCTGAAAAAGCCCACATGCTTGGCGGTGTTGTCGTTACTGTATCTGACTCACAAGGTACCTTGTATGATGAAACCGGTCTAAATCAAGAAAAAATCAACTGGTTAAAAGCCCAAAAAGAGAAAAGCAAACCGTTAGCAGATTACGTTGCTGTTTATGGCGGTGAGTGGTTTGTAGGTCAAAAGCCATGGCATATTAAAGGCGATATCGCTATTCCATCAGCCACGCAAAACGAAGTGACTGAAGAAGATGCTAAGCTGATGGTTGAAAACGGTATCAAGTATGTGGTCGAAGGTGCCAACATGCCACTGACTGCAGAAGCCATTGATCATATTCGTTTGCACCGCGTGCACTATGCTCCTGGTAAAGCGGCAAATGCGGGCGGTGTTGCGGTATCGGGTCTTGAGATGTCACAAAATTCAGTACGTCAGTACAAAACCTTTGAGGAAATTGACGAGCGTTTAAAAGGCATTATGAAAAATATTCATGACTGCGCTGCTGACGCTTCAGAAAAATACCATCAAACTGATAAAGGCTATATCGATTATATGACTGGCGCCAATATCGTCGGCTTTAAACGTGTTGCTGACGCCATAGTTGCTTATGGTATCTTGAACTAAGAAAGATTTAACTTTTAGCAGTTCATAAATTGTGCCAAAACATAAATTGCTAGTGTTATAAATCAAAAAGCCCCAATCATTGATTGGGGCTTTTTACGATTTAAAAGAGAAGGATAAAGTGATAAGGTTCAGCGCCATTGACCTTTGATCATAATACCTTCAATAGGATTCAGACCCATTTGATAGGCAAGATCAGCAGGGCGCGTGATATCCCAAAGCGCCAAATCTGCATCGTAGCCAATTTCTATTCGCCCTTTATGCGATAGACCAAGTGCTTTAGCAGCATGAGTCGTTGCTCCTGCCAATACTTCTTCAGGAGTCATATAAAATAGCGTACAGCCCATATTCATCGCTAGTAATAGCGAGGTCAGCGGTGAGGTGCCTGGGTTACAGTCGGTTGAAACCGCCATGGGTACTTGATGCTGACGTAGCGCTGCTATCGGTGGTAACTTAGTATCACGTAGCGTATAAAACGCGCCCGGTAATAGCACGGCAACCGTATTGCTTGCTGCCATTTTTTTGATATCGTCTTCTACTAAATGTTCAAGATGATCGCTTGATAATCCTTTATATTCTGCTACCAAAGCGCTAGCACCGATATTTGATAGCTGCTCAGAATGCAGTTTAACTGGTAGACCTAACGAGCATGCAACCTCAAAAACGCGCTTAATTTGTTCAGCAGTAAAGGCGATGTTTTCACAAAAACCATCGACCGCATCAATCAAGCCTTCGCTATGTAAAATCGGTAGCCATTCGCAAACTTGCTCAATATAGTCATCGGCACGGTCTTTATATTCAGGGGGCAGCGCATGAGCGGCTAAATAAGTGGTACTAACATGGATATTATGCTTTTTACCAAGCTTGCGCGCGACTGTTAGCATTTTACGTTCAGTATCTAAATCTAAGCCATAGCCCGACTTAATCTCGATACTGGTCACACCTTCTTTGATTAATGCAAGCAGGCGCTTTTCACTTTGTGCAAATAACTCATCGCTACTGGCACTACGAGTGGAACGAACCGTTGAGACAATACCCCCACCTTGAGCGGCGATATCTTGATAGTTGGCACCGTGTAGACGCGCTTCAAACTCATTGCTGCGATTGCCGCCATAGACGATATGAGTATGACAGTCGATCAATCCAGGCGTTACCCAATGACCATCAGCGTCTGTGATTTGTTGATTTTGATAATGCGTGAGATGGGGTTTTATTTGCGTATGCGCCCCAATCCATGCAATTTTGCCGCCTTTAATACCAATAGCGGCATTTTCTAATTGACCATAAGCTGTGATTTTATTTTGATTGTCATTATTAATGTCAAACCCGTATTGCGCTGAAAAGGTTGCGAGATTGGCATTGATAATGATGTGGTCAAAGGCTATCAAGCTATCCATAGCGTCTGTAGTATTGATAGAGTCGTCAATTATCTGTTTGCTAGCGTTGTTCATAATAAGCTCCTGCTTAATAGTGATCATCAGATGAATATATCAAATTTATCTTTAAAGTTTGATATATCAGCCTTTATCTATAAGGTCAGTAAATGCTGCTCAATAATAGTTGCTAATAGTCTCGCCGCAACTTTACAGCTACGCGAATCAATATCAAAGGTTGGATTAATCTCAGCAATATCCGCTACTTTCACTTTTCCTGAGGACAAAATAAGTTTGACCGCGCGCTCAACGAAACTTAGCTCAATACCATAGGCAGCTGGCGCACTAACACCCGGAACAACACTTGATGGCAAGCAATCCATATCAATGGTTAAATAAATAATATCAACGCTATCGATGAAACTTGTTATTTGAGTAGCAATTTTTTTCCATTTCTTATGGGTGCAATCTTCATCACTGATGATATGCACACCTAATTGCTCAGCACGATCAAAGAGCGCTGCGGTGTTAGAAAAACGACTAACACCGATACAGCAATAGTGAAATGGCTGACCTTGCTCAGTAAGATGCTCTGCAATTTGTCGAAATGGCGTACCTGAGGTGGCGACATCAGACTGACGAATATCTAAATGCGCATCAAAGTTGATAATACCAATACGTGGCTGTGAGTCTGTATCCTTGGTAGCATCTGTTTGCTGTAGCGCCTGCCATAATCCTAAAAAGCTACCATAAGCGATGGCATGACCACCGCCAAGACCAATGGGCAATCCGCCTTGTTCGATAATCTGGCTTACTGTATTGGCGTACTTTACTTGCGCTTGCTCGAGCGTACTTGAAGCAAAGTCATCATTATCATGGCAATGAATGTCGCCTGCATCACCTAATAAGGTTGGCAGTTGACCATCAAAGCGCTGTTGTAAATCAGAGATGACTGGAAGCGTAGCAAACGCCTGACGAATCAACGGCGGTGCTGCTCTTGCGCCGACGCGTCCTTGATTGCGTCTGACACCTTGGTCACAAGCGAAACCGACCAGCCCAATACGCTGTCCTGTCCTTGGTATAGCATCATCAAACGCATAAGGCTGAGCCAACTGATACCAATAGCAGGCACGGGTAGTTTCGAACGGCTCTGCGCGTCCTGTCCATCGATTCATATCCGCTGCCGTGTGGCTAACATTTATTGTAGTCATCAACGATCTCCTTTAATCAGTTAACATTTTACTTAGACTCATACCAATTGCTACGTAATGACTGCCAATGCTCAGCAAGGATGCCAGCTAATACTAATTGCTTTGCCGCTTCGATATCAGGCGCTAGGTAGCGGTCTTTATCATAAAAAGTCACTTGTTCACGCAGCTTTTGATGCGCAGTCGTCAATGCGTCTGATGTATCTAATCCGCGATGGAAGTCGATTCCTTGACCGGCAGCCAATAACTCAATACCGATAATAGTGGCAGTATTTTGCGCCATTTCATATAAGCGTCGTGCGCAATAGGTTGCCATCGATACATGATCTTCTTGGTTGGCAGAAGTTGGGATACTATCGACACTGCCAGGATGGGCGATAGATTTGTTTTCTGAAGCAAGTGCTGCAGCGGTCACATGGGCAATCATAAAGCCTGAATTTAACCCAGCATTATCAACTAAGAATGGCGGTAAGCCACCTGATAGAGTGGCATCGATAAGCAAGGCGATACGGCGTTCAGACATAGAACCAATCTCGGCAATGGCTAAGGCTAAAATATCAGCAGCAAAGGCAACTGGTTCAGCATGGAAGTTACCACCTGAGATGGCAACAGGACCGTCTTCATTGTTAAAGATAAGTGGGTTGTCGGTGACGGCATTCGATTCAATCAACAGTGTTTTACCTGCTTGATTGATGATATCAAGGCAGGCACCCATCACTTGCGGCTGACAACGCAAGCAGTAAGGATCTTGTACTCTATCATCTTGCTCGCCGTCATGGGAGGCACGAATGGCGCTACCTTTAATGAGCTGACGGTGCGCTTTTGCGATTTCAATTTGACCATGATGACCACGTACTTCATGAATACGGGCATCGAACGGGGCATCTGAGCCTTTAGCGGCATCGATAGACAGTGAGCCGACGATGGTTGCTGTCTCAAGCAAGTCACGCGCTAAGAAATAACCCCGTAATGCCAGTGCGGTTGATACTTGCGTACCATTAATAAGGGCAAGACCTTCTTTGGCAGCTAGAGTGATGGGCTCAAGACCATGCTGCGCTAACGCCTCAGCGGCGGGTATTTTTTTACCAGCGACATAGACGTCGCCTTCGCCCATCATTGCTAGCGTCATATGCGATAAAGGTGCGAGATCTCCTGAGGCGCCAACTGAGCCTTTGGTAGGAATGTTTGGTGTGATTTGATGGTTAATTAAGCCAAGTAAACTATCAACTACCTCGCGACGTACACCAGAGAAGCCTTGCGCCAAACTGGCAACTTTCATGACCATAATCAATCGAACCACGCTATCTGGCAATGCCTCACCAGTACCCACCGAGTGAGAAACGATAAGGTTGCGTTGAAGGAGCTCAAGCTGATCATCACTGATACGGGTTTTTGCTAAAAGACCAAAGCCGGTATTGATACCATAAGCGCTCTTATCACGCGCAATGATGGTGCGTACATCTTGGTGTGAGGCATCTATCGCTTCATAAGCGCTGTCAGGTAGTGTCAATATAATAGGTCGCTCGTAAATATCGCGCAGCATCGCAAAGCTTAATTGACGTGGCTGTAGTATTATTTTTTTGATATCAGTCATAAGAGTAATCCTAGTTTTAGGTGCTAGATTAATTATATTATTGGTTGTCTATATACTATTTATAGTGATGTTATTTGACTCTTCTTAACTTATCCAACCAAAATAAATCGCTAGATGTCCAAAGGCGGCTGCCAGTAAAATACTAAGTACCACACGCTGGAACCAAACGATGACCATTTTACCAACAGAGATGGGAATCTCAGTGGCTAGTACGCAAGGAATCATGGCAGAAAAGAACAGCACGCTACTAATAGAGATGACGCCGGCGACATAACGGGTCAATATATCAGCTTCACTAAGTAATAAAGCTGGCAAGAACATCTCAGCCAATCCAGCTGACATTCCCTTAGCCGCGACGAGCGGTTCTGGCAAACCACCTAACCAGGTAAAGGGGTAAAGTAGTAGACCTAAAGCGTCAAATACCGGCGTATACTTAGCCAGTAATAATCCGGTCAATCCAACGGCGATGATAGAGGGCACAATAGCTGCTGCCATGGTCAAACCATCACGAAAATTAGACCATAAAATTTGTTTGAGATCGGTTGCACTGCGTGAAGTGGATAAACCCAGCTCATACGCTGCTTTTAAGCGCGTGCCTCTCTTATAATCTAAATGTGGACGTTCAACATCATTATTAAAGCGGTTAATCGGTGGAATACGGGCGGTGATGGCAGTGACGATAAAGTTAATCACCAGCGTTGACCAAAAAAACAGATTCCAAAGCTCCATCAGACCGAGTGTTTTGGCGACAATTACCATGAATGCTGCTGATACCGTAGAAAATCCAGTCGCGATGATAATAGCTTCACGCGCAGAATATTGCTTTTGTAGATAAACACGGTTGGTGATTAATAAACCAATAGAATAACTGCCGACAAAAGAGGCAACCGCGTCAATTGCTGAAGCGCCTGGGGTTCTCCAGATAGGCTTCATGATGGGTTGCATCAGTACGCCAACCATCTCAAGTAAGCCAAACCCGACTAAAAATGCCAAAATCAAAGCGCCAAGAGGGACAATCATGCCAACCGGTAGTGCCAGTTTTTCAAATAAAAACGGCAGCATGTCCTTTTCCATCATAAAGTCAGGCGCCGCACCGGTTACGTACATAACGGCGAGTACCAAGCCAATTACTTTAAAGACGGTCAATATGGTATTGGTGATGTTTTTGCGCCACGAGCCATCATAGAAAGGTTTACCTACGCCATAGACCATCAATAAAAATAATAAGCCGACTGCCACAGTATGCTGTTGGCTGACCAAATAGGTCGCGCCATGATCAAATAAAATAGTGCTTTTATCACCGATAGTAAAAGGCACAAAAAACGTTACTAAACCTATCGCACTAAAGACAATCAATTGCAAAAGAGCAATCGGTTTGGACAGAAGTTTTTCAGATGGTGAGGTGTTTAGCGTAGGGTTAGCAGCTTGCGCAATATCTTGCTCAGCCATATTATCCTCCTTGATAATGTATGAACCACTATGTTTAGGAGCGGTAGACGGACAGCACTGTTGTTACAAATATGACTAATAACAAAAACTAGTGACCATTTACGGCGCTTACTACGCACGATGGGTAGGTAATTAACAGCTAATACGTTAAAGCTAATTCATTAAAATATAGAGATGAATGCTTTGCCAATCATTTAAGGCTTTGTGGCGCGCTACTTAAAGCAACGCGCCTGCCAATCAAATCAATCAAAAGCCATTGTAATGACTACTTAATCATGGGTAGATTTAAGCCGTACTCTTTAGCGGTCTTAATCGCCAGCTCATAGCCTGCATCGGCATGGCGCATGACACCTGAACCACAATCATTGACCAGTACGCGTGCTAAGCGTTTTGCTGCCGCATCAGTACCGTCTGCCACGATAACCATACCAGAGTGCTGCGAATAACCCATGCCAACACCGCCGCCATGATGCAGAGATACCCAAGTAGCACCGCCTGCGACATTAAGCATACCGTTCAATAGCGCCCAATCAGATACGGCGTCTGAGCCATCTTTCATGCTTTCTGTTTCGCGATTAGGGCTGGCGACAGAGCCGGTATCTAAATGATCACGACCGATAACGATAGGGCCCTTTAGCTCACCATTTTTGACCATCTCATTAAAGGCAAGACCCGCTTTATCACGCTCACCAAGACCTAACCAGCAAATACGTGCAGGCAATCCTTGAAACTGAATACGTTCTTTTGCCATATCGAGCCAGCGATGGATATGTTGGTTTTCAGGGAATAGCTCTTTAATCTTTTGATCGGTTTTATAGATATCTTCTGGATCACCTGATAATGCGACCCAGCGAAAAGGGCCTTTACCTTGGCAAAACAGCGGACGTATATAAGCCGGTACAAAACCTGGGAAATTAAAGGCATCTTTAACCCCTTCATCAAAAGCCACCTGACGAATGTTATTACCATAATCCGTCGTTGGAATATCCATGTCTTGTAGATCTAGCATCGCCTGTACGTGTACCGCGCAAGATGCCGCAGCTGCTTTGGTTAGCGCTGCATGTTGCTCTGGATTTTCTTGAGCGGCCTTCCATTCTTCAACGGTCCAGCCACTTGGCAGATAACCATTAATCAAGTCATGTGCTGAGGTTTGGTCAGTGACCAAGTCAGGCTTCATGCCTCCTGCATTGGCGCGTTTGACCATCTCAGGCAAGATATCTGCTGCATTGCCAAGTAGGGCAATAGAAACCGCTTCACCAGCGTCAGTATGCTGCTTGATAAGCTCGTAAGCATGGTCAAGGTTGTCGGCTTGCTTATCGACATAACCGGTACGTAAACGAAAATCGATACTAGACTGTTGACATTCGATATTTAGAGAAGTTGCCCTAGCAAAGGTCGCGGCCAATGGTTGCGCGCCGCCCATCCCGCCAAGACCAGCAGTTAAAATCCAACGTCCTGCCCAACTACCGTCATAATGTTGACGACCTGCTTCAACAAAAGTCTCATAAGTACCTTGGACGATGCCTTGGGTGCCAATATAAATCCAACTCCCCGCAGTCATCTGACCGTACATCATCAAGTCTTTACGGTCCAGCTCATTGAAATGCTCCCACGTCGCCCAGCGTGGCACAAGGTTAGAGTTGGCAATCAGCACACGCGGCGCATTTTCATGAGTTTGAAATACGCCAACAGGCTTACCAGATTGCACCAATAACGTTTCGTCATCTTCTAATTCTTTTAATGACGCTAGGATTTGATCATAGCTTTCCCAATTACGAGCTGCGCGTCCGATACCACCATAGACGACCAAGCTTTTCGGGTTTTCAGCGACGTCGGGATGCAGATTATTTTGTAGCATGCGATAAGGCGCTTCGGTTAGCCAGCTTTTACAATGTAAAGTACTACCAGTCGGCGCGGCAATATTGCGACTCTCGTCACGGCGGGTATATCCAGGTGTTTTATTCAATCCATTGTCAGTCATCATCATCATATCCTTGTGGAATCTATTGGAGCAATCGGGAAAGCAAATCTTGCACAGTCAGTTTGTTAAATTCATAAACTATGAAGCTAAAATCGAATTTATTAGTACTGCCGTAAAGTTGTATATACAAATTATCAGGAATCATTTTTTCATGCAAGTTTTTTTTCTTGATTAATCTATTATTTTTGTGAGCGATTTGGTAGATAGACAGTTACTCTGTGCTTTTGCTGAGGCTTGTGCGATTATCTCGTGCTACTATGGCGTTATTATTTTTGGTAAAATTAACGGTTAACAACAGATATGACAAAGGCGACTCCAGCGTATCAGCGGATTAAAAATGCGATATTAGCCAATATTCATTCTGGTAAATGGCAGGCAGGTAATGCGATTTCTACAGAAATGGCACTAGCAGAAGAGTTTGGCGTCTCACGTATGACGGTCAACCGCGCCTTAAAAGAGTTGAGTGAAGAGCGCGTATTGGAGCGCAGGCAGGGGTCAGGAACGTTTGTCGCGCAGCAGCAGTTCAATCATACTTTTGTGGAAGTGCGTAATATCGCTCAAGATTTAAAATCGGCCAATCGTGATTATCAAGCACAAGTTGTGAGCAAGCGTGCCATTACTGGCGCTATGTTGGATGAAGAGCTGCGACGTAAATTTGGTCTTGAGAAGATGATTGAGTCTTTTGATTTAAAAGAAGTTGATGATATTAAGAGTATAGAAAATATTGATAATCAAACGCCTGTTTTATATGAGGTAAAAATTATCCATTTTGCTGATGGGCAGCCGATACAGTTTGAAGAGCGTTGGGTAGATGCCGTGAAGGTACCAAGATTTATTGAGCAAGATTTTAGTGTGGTTAATACCAGCGATTACCTCATTGCTAAAAGCCCACTGGAGCGTGGTAGCTATACTATTCGAGCTTTGGCAGCGCCCGATGAGGTTGCTGAGGCACTACAGATCGCAGCGCAGTCGCCGACGTTAGTATTGCGTCGCCAAACCTATTCAGCGGGTCAGGTATTGACCTTTGTCAAAATGTGGCATGCTGGCGATCGCTACCAGTTCTCAGGTGAGCTATAATAATCTTACGCCTGCTCACTGTTTTTGTACGTTTATTATTTCTCAATTGCGTTAGTATATAAATAAGATGCTATATGATCGGCAGTATGAAGTTTTGCCTAAAAAATCTAAAAGTTAACAATAAGCTAAAACTGGTATTGAAAATTGAGCTAGGTATCCTCAAATTGAGCAACCAAAGCAAAATAATATAGAGTAGATGTTTTATAATGATATCTATCTATAGCGGTTTTCATTTATTGGTTGGTATACTTTTATTATCACGATACAGTTTTGATTTATTCATGTAATTTATCTAATCACTCTTATCTATTACTATAAGGACGTCTTATGAAACGTCGTACTCTCTTAGCCCTTACTGCCAGTACTATGCTGCTTGCCGCTTGTGGTCAGTCTACTACTAATGATGCCGAAACTAAGGCGACCGACACGGCTGCGAGCGCTGGTTCTGATTTGCTACAGCGTATCAATAGTGGAGGCACTATCAACGTCGGTACCGAAGGTACGTATCCTCCATTCACCTATCATGATGAGAGCGGTAAGCTGACCGGCTATGATGTCGAAGTCACGCGTGCCGTTGCTGACAAACTGGGCGTGAAGGTTGAGTTTCAAGAAACTCAGTGGGATGCGATGCTTGCAGGTCTTGATTCAAAACGCTTTGATATGGTTGCCAACCAAGTTAGCTTGACCACGCCTGAGCGTTTAGCAAAATATGATAAAGCCACGGCTTATAGTTGGTCAGGTGCAGTCGTTTTAGCACCAAAGGATGATAACCGTTATAGCTCGTGGGAATCGTTAAAAGGCTTGCGTAGCGCTCAATCACTGACCAGTAACTATGGTGAGCTTGCAGAGCGCTACAAAGCCGAAATCGTCCCTGTCGATGGTATGGCACAAGCGATCCAATTGGTCAAACAAGGTCGCGCAGACTTTACGATGAATGATAATCTGGCGGTATTAGATTATTTGAAAAAATTCCCAGACGCGGCGCTTGAGATTAAACTGACTGCCCCTGTCATTGAGCAAACTGGTTCAGGAATAGTGTTGATAAAAGGTGATGATGCGGTGTTAGCAAAATTAGACGAAGCTATGGCAGCATTGGCGGCTGATGGTACGCTCACCAAACTGAGCCAAGAGTTTTTTGGTGCTGATATAAGTCAACAAAAATAATGCTGGCTTCTATAACGTCAGTGTTAGCAGATTTATTGGCATTATTGCCGTTTATGAGTCCTGAGCGGGCGCAGATTGTTATCTCGTCCTTTTGGCCGATGCTCAAAGGCGGTATCTACTACTCAATACCGTTGGCATTGATCTCATTTGCGATTGGTATGGCCATTGCGCTGGCAGTGGCACTGATTCGTATCGTCCCGCGCGCTGGTTGGTTCCATGAGATTATTTACAGACTTGCCCGTATTTATGTGTCCGCCATTCGTGGGACACCAATGCTGGTTCAGCTGTTTATTATCTTCTATGGGCTGCCAAGCGTTGGGGTCAAGCTTGACCCCTTTCCTTCAGCGATTATTGCTTTCTCGCTGAATATCGGTGCTTACGCGTCAGAAACGGTACGCGCTTCGATTTTGTCTATTCCAAAAGGGCAGTGGGAAGCTGGTTCGACGGTTGGTTTGACGTATTTACAAACCTTCCGCCACGTTATCTTGCCACAAGCACTACGGGTATCGGTGCCACCGCTATCTAATACCTTTATTAGTTTGGTAAAAGATACGTCTTTGGCATCCCTTGTATTGGTGACTGAGCTGTTTAAACAAGCTCAAATCATTACCGCGCGTAACTACGAGTTTATGCTGGTTTATACGGAAGCGGCGGTTATTTATTGGGGTATTTGTCTGTTCTTGACCTTTATCCAAGGCAGGCTGGAAATCAGACTTGATCGTTACATCGCTAAATAATCTATATATCGTATGCTATATTTTTCTAATCAATATGTTTTTCTAATTTGTAAGCGGAAACCTTTATGATTAAAGTCACCAATATTCACAAAACCTTTGGAAGCAATCAGGTGCTCAAAGGCATTGATTTGACCATTCATAAAGGTAAAGTGGTGGTGATATTAGGGCCATCAGGATCGGGTAAAACCACTTTTTTACGTTGTCTCAATGCGCTTGAGATTCCAGATCAAGGCGTTATCGCTTTTGATGATGGCAGCTTGACAGTCGATTTTGCTAATAAACCGAATAAAAAGACTTTATTAGCCTTGCAGCGTAAATCAGGGATGGTATTTCAGTCGTATAATTTATTTCCGCATAAAACAGCGATTGAAAACTTAATGCTGGGCCCTACGGTAGTACAAGGACAGAGTAAGGCGCAAGCACGCGAGCAGGCTTTGGCATTGCTTGATAAAGTAGGATTGTCTGACAAAGCGGATCTTTATCCGTTTCAGTTATCTGGTGGTCAGCAGCAGCGCATTGGTATTGCCCGTGCGCTTGCTATTGAACCATCGTTATTATTGTTCGATGAGCCAACCTCTGCGCTTGATCCTGAGCTGGTACAAGATGTATTGGGAACCATGAAACAGTTAGCATCTGAGGGTTGGACGATGGTCGTAGTCACTCATGAGATTAATTTTGCTCGCGATGTCGCTGACCATGTTGTTTTAATTGAAGATGGTGTTGTCGTTGAAGAAGGTAGTGCAAAACAGCTATTTGAGGATTCAGAACACCCAAGAACACAAGCATTTTTGCAGCGTATTCAGCTGTAATAAGCTTATTCAGTTGTAACGCATTTAATCGTAAAAAAATCATCAGTCGATCGGCTGATGATTTTTTTTGGCTCATTCAGAGCTCTTGTATAAGTTTTTATCGCTTACGTTCGAAATGAATCTGTGTTCAATATGCCCTAATATATGTTAAATATATTTGTCTGAAGGTATCGCTATTTTAGCTTAACCAGCACAGTGGATTTTTTGTTATAAAATCATTTACCATAAACTCTGTTATAAGAATAAATAGATTTGCTAATTTAAGGAAGACTTATGGGCTTACTAGGCGGTAATGATCTAAAGGAACAGCAGAAGATTAATGAGCTTGAGCTTAAGATCAATAGAGAAAAAAGTTAGATAAGAAGCTAACACGACAAAAAATACTACTCGGTGCTTTTCTAGTAGATGCTTTAGAGAATGATGCAGTAGAGGATTTAAAGAAATACACAGCTGATAATCTGTTGGATTTTTTGAGCAGACATACGGATAAGGAGTTGATGGCAGATTTGGTAAAGGAGCTTGGTAGTAAGGTCAAGACTAAAACAGATTCTGATAGCAGTCAGGGCAACCAATTGGGGTAAGGACATAACAGCGGATAAGACAATCACAAGCACCTTACCTAGAAATAAAGTAAGAGGAAAACAGTGGAAGGATTGGAGTGAAAAATACTAGAAAGCAAAGGATTATAAAAGACAAAGTTAATATTTGAGTTAAATTCATATAAAGTTAGACCTCATGGATTACATAGAGTGTTGGAAGCAGGTCTTAAGATTCTGAGTAGTTTTAACAATTTTTCCAGTTAAAGGCTTTTAATGATGAAATACAACAAAGAATTTGATCTTATCAAGAATAGTTTTATTAACATGAAAAACAATACTCCCTTGTTATACTCTAAGACTATTATATATGTGCTTAATGAATATGAAGAAATTTTTAGCAGTACGCCGGTCTCTGATTATGGACTTTTGAATTATAAAAATTTAGATCCAAATTGTTATCCAATAGAACAAGCTAGTATTAGTGAAGAAAGAGTAAAATTGCTTGTCAATCGTCTAGTATCTATAAAATTTAAAGATATAGATACATTCGCAATGTTTCTTAGAAGTGATATAGAACATTTATTTTATTTTGAACTGAAAGATTATATATGTCCAAACTGTGGTTCGGAAGGTGGTGGCGAAGTGTTATTGACAAGATACGAAGGCTATAGTCCTCTTTCTTTCTTTCTTTCTTTCTTTCTTTCTTATGCCTTGCTTGCAGTTATTCAAGATTTTTGAAAGGTGGTAAACCAGAAAGTTATGTGACTTTCGTGCCTCTAACGATAGAAGAACTTAAAGAACATGGATATTTACAGTAAATTGTAATAAATAACTTGTAGGTTAGGTACAACTTGTGAATTCCAGATAGATATTAGCACATAGATACTGGTGCCTTCACTGGTTCGGTTCCCTAGGGAGGACTTAAACCTTTGGCTGTAGGTTAATAGTATCAACGTTTCAAATCGCTGAAATAGTCACAGTGTACTTCATGATGTACTTACCATACATATTCTATCGTGATTGATGCGCTACACAGGTATCAAACTGCTAATGTTAGATATGAATTTAACTGTTATAAAACCTACAGCACAGAATATGATTAAAGTATCCTAAGTTAATTTCTACTGGATTGATGGTAGGGGTTAGAGAGCCACAACGCAAATTATAACAAGATTTTTTCACCACAGTTTTTAGGATATATATAATCTTCATCTGTATTTAATGTATCTTTATCATAATAATAAAGAACATTGCTTTTCTTTCTAAATATACTTTTAAAGTCAATTTTAGGGCTAAGATGTACATGTAAGAAAAAGGCATCCATAGCATTCTTCATATAGGACATTGATGAAACATCTATGAACCAAAAGCTGCACATTCCTCTACATTGACATCTATAAATAAACTCTTTGTTATAATCAGATATGTAGCTGAAACTACATTCACTTAACTCTTTAAGTTTTTTATAATCCCCATCTAGCCTGTAGAAATTATAAGCAGAGTCGTATTCATAAACTTCAATCTTAGCAATTAAGGAATCAAAATATTTATTTTTTGAGAAGAAATTGTTAAAGTTTTGGATATTAGAAATAAAATCTGTTTCTATATCGAAGTATTCGTCTATATATTGCAAACCTTTGGTTTCAATAAAATCTTCGATATCCATCCATCTTCTTTCTTCAGATTCATAATCATGGATTGTAATGAGAAAATCATTATTCATTATTTATCCTAATCAAATTGTGATAATAAGTGTTATGGGAATACGATCGGTGCGCTATACAAGCATCGAACTAGAGTCAGATAGCTATAGCTACATTAGTTTTTAGCAAGTAGCTTAAATGAAATTTTCAGCCCACAGGTTAATGATAATAGGTACTTGGCACAAACCAAAATTCTTTATTTTTCAGGTAAACTATGCATTTTTTCTTGAGATATTAGACCCTTTATACACATATCCGCAAGAAGATCTGTTCTATCATCCTCTCCTTGCTTAATTTGAAATATCAAACAATCAAAATCTTTAGATTTAATAATAGTTAATAATTTTCTTTCAAGAATTAGTGAGAGCTCTTCGGACACTTTAAAATCACTACAAAGCACATAAACTACAAAATCTATAACAAACATTTCCACGTCTGAAAATCCAACTTCAAAATTGTAAGTAACGTAGTCTAGCGCCTTATCATAAGTTAGATCTGTTTCTGGCTTAGAAACTAAGTTTGAGTAAAAACTATCAAGTACACTATGTCTAATATCTGTATAACTTACTGACTGCATAAATCCATCTCCTTGAACTTCAAGGTATACCCCAAGGGAATCAGCTGTTTCACCCTTCAAACCTATTAATAGACCACTTAAAACAGATTGCTATAATGGAACCACTTATATTAGGGTGTGTTTGATGATTCATAAATGGGTATTGCTGATGCTAAAGTTGCCCAATACTGCGTGAAGAATCTTGCTAAGACACTGGTCTTATGCAAGAAGTCTATTATTAAAATTAGGACACGCCTTAATCAATCCATAAGAAATAGCTTTCCATTTGTTCATTATTCTTTTGAATAAAACAGACTTTTTCAGCTTGGTTTCTTGGAAGATGCTTGGCATCAGCTCCGCAATCCTGTGAACGCTCAACAACCCATTTACGTTGATTTTCTTTAAAATCATTCGCTGAACTTTGTCCATAGAATTTTATTATGTCGCGTCGAGTAAGTAGATAGTTACGGTTTAATTCTTTGTCAGAATTCTGGTATAACCTATCAATAAGCCCAGCTTGCGAAACTAATGGCAGATAGGTTGAGTTTTCTCGATACGAAAAAGTAGCGCTATGTTTCGTCCGATTGCTCTCTATGTATATTTCATTATTTACTTGATCTATAAATCCATTAACATCCTCACCCTTAAAGCTATACCCCTGAAAACCACAAGGGGTGATGCCATCTTTACATAGACTGTGCTTAGTTTTAGCGGGATAAAGCTTTACTGTATATGGTGACTTATGCTCTCTCTTACCCAACATTTTTGTTTGCAACAAGCGCCCCAAATCAGGGGCAACTAATAGCATATTGTCGCAAGTGACACTGCCTTCCTTGCAGTCTCGATACAGGTTTAAGCGTTGACCTTGTACGTCCATCCCTAATATAAAATTTGCTTTTACAGGCGTCACGGCTGAGCTAACAGAAGTCGCGAGCATTAGGCTACTAAGTAAAATCGCATGCCACAGCCATTGATATGTCGGTAAGCTAGATTTATTTAGGTTGAAGATAAACATATTAGGTTTACACTTGTAGTAAAAAGTTAGTCAATAAACGCTTAGCGCCTTCGGTCGCAAAAGATTCAGGATGAAATTGTACGCCTTGAATGGGATAGTCTTTATGTTGGAGTCCCATAATCTCATCACCCGCTAGTGCTGATTCTGCCAAGCTTAATTCACTATGAGCCTCATTAGCGACGACGGCAGTGACAGTCAAACAGTCTGGTAGCGTGTTTGCCTGTACCATCAGTGAGTGATAGCGCATGATTTCTATTTCTTGTGGTAAGCCTTGATAAACGCCTGCGCCATCATGGCGAATGGCTGAGACTTTACCATGCATAGGTACACTGGCACGTACCACGTCACCGCCAAATACATGGGCGATACCCTGCATACCCAAGCAAACACCCAATAGCGGTGTCGTCTTACCCATGACTTTGATGACTTCGGCACAAATACCAAAGTAGGTAGGATCATCAGGCGCACCAGGACCGGGTGAGATAATAATCCGGTCAAGATTCATCGCTTGTACATCTGCTAACGTCATTTCATTATTACGTTTAACGATGACGTTTGCTTTTTTATTACCGCCCATCGTCTGTAAAATCTCGCCAATATATTGGTAAAGATTAAAGGTAAACGAGTCGTAGTTATCGATAATTAGAACATTCATGGGTCATAAACTCTTTGATAAAGTATATTTAATTACGGATTCATAAAGCTATCTAATACCACTTTCATGGCCGAAAGCTTGCGCTGAATCTCTAAGTATTCATCCGCAGGATTAGAATCATAGACATTGCCGCCACAGGTTTGCGCATAGGCTGATTCGCCATTGATGAATAAGCTGCGAATGGGGATAGCAAAGATACAATCACCATTAAAGTTAAATGAACCCAATGCACCGCCATAAGCGCCGCGACCATCTGGCTCTAGTTCATTAATGACTTTAATTGCCTCAACTTTTGGCGCGCCTGACAGCGTCCCAGCAGGGAAATTGCTGGCAAGGGCGCTAAACATATCTTCATCAGGATGCAAAATACCGACGATTTCAGAGGAAATATGCTGTACGTGTGAGAAGCGTTTGATATCCATTAAGCTACGTACTTTTACCGTACCAAAGCGTGCGACGCGCCCAATATCATTGCGGTGCAAATCAACTAGCATATTGTGCTCAGCAATTTCTTTGGCATCGTTGAGTAATGCTCTAGCAAGCTGACGGTCTTCGACGACATCGACGCCGCGCTTTGCGGTACCGGCAAGTGGGTAGGTTTCCATCTCGCCTTGACGCAAGCGAAACAACAATTCCGGTGAGGCACCAATGATGCACTGCTGGGCAAATTTCATAAAATACATATGCGGTGATGGATTGACGGTACGCAGTTTTTCATAAATAGGCATTTTGTCACCGATAATATGGTATTTGGACTTAAATCCTACTTCACACTGAAAGATACGCCCTGAGATAATGTCTTCTTTAACTTGCATCACCACTTTAGCATGCTCTTCTTGAGTCATACCATCACCCAAAAATTCAACAGTGGGCGGCTGATAGCTTGGAATTGGTTCATCAAGCAAGGCTTTAATTTGCTCGATACGGTTGTCTTGTTGAGCAGTTGGATAATAAAAGTAGAAAATTTCACCCGTCATCTTATCCAGTGTCAAGCCGTCTAGATAGACGCCAAATTTAAAGGGTTCAAAGTCTTTACTTGGCTTCGCATTGACACTTGGCTCAAAGAAATTGACGCTGTCATAGCCCAAGTAACCGACCAAACCGCCGCTCTGCTCACGGGCAATAACATGCTGTGGAGTGATAGTACGTAGCAGCTGGTAGGGGTTTTCTGTCTGATAATGTTTGGTTTCAGCACTTTTATTATCGGTAATGGCAAGCGTCGTGCGGTCAATGGCAGTAATGGTCATCACCGGATCAAAACCAATGGCATGATGACGCGACATATGACTGTCTTCGCCCAATGATTCGAGCAAATAACAAGTATCAAAAGCACGCTCGATACGTTTAAATAAGGCGAAGAAATCAATATCTTGCGTGAGTTTAATTCGTTGTGGCTTGCTAGGAATATCAATAGCAGCAGGTTGGTCATGTTGGGGCGTAGGAGAGTTCATAACGAGGTCCAAAGTAATTCAAATAGGTAGTGCTAAAATAAATGTAAGTAGCGTTGATTGATGTCTTAATCGTCTTGTCTGTGAGTAGCTAGCAGTGCACTGACATCGTGAATTTGCATAGCTTTGGCACCACGCGAGACCGTTGCAATACCGACGCCTAACTGTTCAGATATTTCACGTTGAGTGACGCCGCGCTCTAATAAGTCAAAAATACGAATACGATTGGCAATCTCAAATTGCTCTTTATCGGTTAGCAGTGCATTTAGCAGCATATCAATATCAGCGCTTTCATGACAATTGGCTAAATGGTTTAATAAGCTACGGTAAGGGTCAGTACTCATAATATTTAATCTTAGTAAAAAAGGAAGATGACTAGCTATCTTGTTTCAGTATTCTAGTACAGTAGTACATAAAAAACAAGTGTAGTGATTGGCTTTTTAAGCATTGCTTTATTAACGCTCTGTTTAAAAATACTCAATTTAATATAAAAATAAAAAGCCAGCTAATTACGATTAGCTGGCTTTACTTTTGAATTAACGATTATGTCTTTATACTATTTTTTATTTTGGTCATTATTCCAGATTGCTTATTTTACTGGACGAATAAACGGCATATGACGATTCACGTCTTTATATAGTAAGTATCTGAATGGACCAGGTCCGCCAGCGTAGCAAGATTGTGGGCAGAATGCGCGTAGCCACATAAAGTCGCCTGCTTCAACTTCTACCCATTCACCGTTTAAGTGATAAACAGCTTTACCTTCTAGTACATACAAACCATGTTCCATCACATGAGTTTCATCAAATGGAATCACGCCACCTGGTTGAAAAGTCACAATATTTACATGCATGTCGTGACGCATATCAGACTGTTCTGTAAATCGAGTCGTTGTCCAAACGCCATCAGTACCCGGCATTTCAATCGCTTCAACATCATGGTCGCTTGTTACAAAGGCTTCAGGCACATCAATACCTTCACAATGTTGATAAGCTTTACGAATCCAATGGAATTTAACGTGCTTGTCGCTGTTGTTTTTTAATGACCATTTGCAGCCAGGTGGTAAGAATGCATAACCACCTGATTCGAGATGATGGGTTTCACCTTCGATAGTCATATCCATTTCGCCTTCAACGATGAATATAACACCTTCAGCATTAGCATCTAACTCAGGCTTTTCTGAACCGCCATTAGGCTCAACTTCGACGATATACTGTGAAAAAGTCTCAGAGAAACCTGACAATGGGCGAGCAAGCACCCACATGCGCATACCTGTCCAAAACGGTAGATAGCTGATAACAATATCTGTTAATACGCGCTTTGGAATAATCGCATAAGCTTCGGTGAAGATAGCGCGGTCAGATAGTAGTTGTGTTTGTGGAGGCAAGCCGCCTGTAGGTGCGTAATAAGTACTTTTAGTTGACATGATTTGATTTCCTTGTTGTCTGCGTTAAAACAGAGTGTTGTTTCTCTAAAAATCTTGATATTCATTCTAGAGAATTTTATTTAATATTTTTTTATATCGATTGTTGCTATTTCTGCTACCAGTGAGCTTTTCATAGCACAGTCAAAATACTATTTATATAACCTCTAAATAGCATTTTCCTTTGCTCTATTTGACTTAGCTTCCTCAGTAGAGACATCAACGCAAACTTCCCAATCATCAATCTCAAATTCATGGCAGTTATTACCATCACCATTGATACGATCGACTACTAAGAAATCACAATCCGCTTTTAGCGCCAGTAGTGGATGATGCCAAACATTGGCATCATACTGCACACCTTGATACGAACGGGCATAAAAAACTTCTAAATCATCAACTGATTTTGGTGGCTCGCCCGCTTTTGCCACAACGACTATATAGTCTGTGCTATTCATAGAAAAGAAGGCTTGCGTACCAAACGGATGGTATTCCATCACCGATAAGGTAATAGGGCAGTCACGTCTTTTGGTACGGAAAATACTAAAACCAACTTCTCCGCCATCATGAGTGACTTTTGAGATAGAGTCATGGCGACAGGCAAAGCCACGATTGATATCCCAGCTGTTTTCAGGACACTTTTCTTGGTCGTCATAAGGCTCAATCACTGAGCCATAAGGAGCAAAAGCAGCTTTAGTTAAAGGTTGCGCAATTATTGTGGTTTTCATGAGTTCACCTTTAGATTAATTAACAATGATATGTATTGAGTTGTTTTAGCAACTTATTGAATGATAGACCTGACCGTTAATGGTCAATAGCGGTATTAGGTTTTGATTCAGAGATTTTTCTAGTACTACACGATGGTTATCGTTAATTAGGTAGGCAATTTATGCGTAGTTTGTTATTTATATTAACAAACAATCAAACCCAGTGTCGCTAGCACTTACTTATTTAAACGAGGCAAATACAGGACACAAGATATGATTCTTACGCAATGAAATAGCTGAGGTAATAAACTGCCTTGATTGTATCATCACTTAGCTTACGTAGTTGCTACTACGTACGCGCTGATTGATATGATGATACGTTTTATGATTATTGTTACATCCAGTATAGTTACATCCAGTTGGCGGTGTTATCAGCCGTTGCTGGATGATTTTCATACCAGTGCTTGGCGATTTCATCGCGGCGGCATATCCAAACGTCAGGCTTACTGGTGATGTATTGTAGAAATTGTTTTAGCGCTTTAATGCGACCAGCACGACCGATAATGCGGCAATGCAAACCAATCGTTAGCATTTTTGGTGTGTCTTGACCTTCTTCATACAAAGTATCGAAGCTGTCTTTTAAGTATTGATAAAAAGGTTCGGCATTGGTAAACCCAGGACTTGAAGAAAAACGCATGTCATTGGTCTCAAGCGTATAAGGAATGACTAGATGCGGTTTGCGCGCAATTTTATTGCCTTCTTCTACTTTAACATTCAGCCAATAAGGAAGCTCATCGGCATAAGAGTCAGAGTCATAAATGTAGCCGCCTTGTTCAGCGACCAGCTCGCGAGTATTTGGGCTATCGCGACCGGTATACCAGCCAAGTGGCTGATTACCGACCATACTCTCGAAAATCTCAGTGGCGCGGCGTACATGCTCACGCTCAGTTTCGCGGTACATATATTGATAAGTAATCCAGCGCAGACCGTGACTGGCAATCTCATGACCGTCTTCTAGTATGCGCTCGACGATATGTGGTGTTTTTTCAGCTGCGGCTGCACAAGTAAAGGTAGTGATAGGTAAACCATACTCTTTAAAAGCGTCTAAGACGCGCCAAACGCCAACACGACTACCATATTCAAAGGCTGATTCGATCGACTGGTGACGGTTAGTAAATTCTGGTGTACCTAAAACGTCTGATAAAAAACGCTCTGATTGACCATCGCCATGCAAGACACTGTTTTCTGCGCCTTCTTCAATATTTAGCACAAACTGTACAGCAATCTTAGCGCCGCCCGGCCAATTAGCTTTTGGAGGATTGTCGCCATAGCCTTTTAAATCACGCGGATAGCCCGCTTGATCAAAATCGCTGGTTATTTTTTTTGTCATTGTCATTGTCCTAGATAAAATAAAGCTGAAATGAAATAAGGTGAAGCTCGGGCAGGGGATATAGATGTTGTTTGAGCAGGAATCAGTGAGTGATATGTCTTGATAAAATTGAATGTTGGTAACGCTGAATTGTATAGAAATCCCAGCGTTACCAATAATTAGAACCTTATTTTTATAACAATCATAACCATCGTTTTACAATCACTGCTTTAAACATTGATACTCTATTATAAACCAGAAGCATAAGCGATAAGCTGCTGACGCTCTTCATCGCTTAGCTTAGTGATATTACCCAGTGGCATATAGTTAGTCTGCAATGCAGTCACTATTTTTGCCTTATTGACTTTTATATCTTCTGGCGTTTGTACAATAAAACCGAGTGGTGGCGCTGAAAAACCGGGTTGAGTAGGCTGTGCCGCATGACAAACACTACATTTTGTATGTACAATTTCCATCATAGCGTCGTCAGCTGATGATGCAACAGGTACCACTGCAGTAGTCGTATCTGTACTAGGAGCAGTACCAGCAGCAGGTGCTACGGCAGCTGTATCTCCGGTTGCAGCAGCAGGTGGTGTATCTGTCGGTGCTGGTGCTGCATCCGCTGCAGGAGCTGCAGTTGCTACAGGTATCACAGGAACTGGTAAAGGCTTAATAGGTTCTGGACGCATCCAGATAATTAGTAATACGGTTGCTATCGCAGGAATCACTAAGAATTTTGGTCTATTGCGACCCAAGTGTTTTTCGTTGAAGAAATGACGAGCCGTTGCCGTGATGACACCAACGAATACCAATACCAACCAACCATGCGCATGTGAATACATCATTGGATAGTGATTACTAATCATAATAAAGATGAGCGGTAGGGTAAAGTAGTTATTCATCAATGAGCGGTTTCTTGCCATCAATGCCAAATCTGCCACTTCTGGACCTGGTTTTACACCACGGCGTACACAATCTACGAGTGCGCGCTGAGCCGGCATAATACCAAAGAAAACGTTACCTGCCATGATTGTACCTAAAATGGCACCAACATGGATAAATGAGGCACGATCACTAAATAACTGATATGAACCCCAAGTGGCAATAATCATTAGTACAAAGATAGTGACACTAAAAGCAAGTTTGTTTTTGCCGACATTGCTGCGTACAATAACTTCGTAAATAAAGTAACTACCGAATAAAAACAGTAGGCTGGTCGAGATAGCACCAACGTTGCTGCCAAAATCAACTTTGCTTGGATCAATCAAGTAAGCTGTTGCATTGATATAGTAAACGATGATGAGCATCGTCATACCGGTCAGCCAAGTAGTATAGGCTTCCCACTTAAACCAATGCAGTGTTTTTGGCATCTCTTCAGGTTCGAGCTTGTATTTGGCAATTTCATAGAAACCACCACCATGTACTGCCCAGAGGTCACCTGAAATGCCTTTTTTGGCTTTCCATTCTGGTGGCTTCTGAAGACTCATGTCTAGCCATACAAAGTAAAATGATGCGCCAATCCACGCCACACCAGCGATTACGTGGAACCAGCGGAAGAATAAAGATAGCCAATCGAGAAGATATGCACCCATGTTGTCAATGTCCTTTTATATTATTATATCTTGGTAACTCGTAACGACTTTTGCTCACCTTCGTTATTATAAAAGATTGTGATACAACGTAGCGATACCAGCATTATTTATTGGGTTTTAAAGCACTGACCTTGCTGTCAGACGTTTAAAGTTTCCAGCGCTCGCTGAGCCTTATATTTATAAGGCTTCGAGTAATAAAGCTATAAAATTATGATCCGCGATAAGTGCCGTAGCCGTGTGCGCTAAGCAGTAGCGGCACATGATAGTGACCGTTATCTTGTATCATAAAATCGATGACCACTTGCGGATAAAATACCGTTAGTTTCTGTGTATCAAAATACGCTTGGGTATCAAAGGTTAGCGTATAACGACCGATATCTAAATGATACTCGGCAATATCAATTTCTGGATTAAATACCCAACCGTCGGTAGTCACGCGACCATCCGCGTTGGTAATACCATTGGCCAATAATGACGGCTCGCCACTGGCGCTCACGCGATGTAGCGTTACGGCGATATCAGCGGCAGGCTTGCCAAGATGAGTATCTAAAATATGTGATGAAAGAGTACCTGACATGATAATTCCTTTTATATATGTTGGTCTAATTGAGAAAGGTTTAGGCTTCGCCCAACAGTTTTTGTAAACGCAAACGCGTGATTTTATTTTGTTCAGCGGCGGCGTTAAGCAGTTCAGTATCGCGATCATTCGGCAGACGTGCTTGTAACAAATCAAGCATTTGCTGCGCGCTTTTGCCGGTGGCAAAGACAATAAAGATAAAACCAAATTTATCAAGGTAATCTTGATTGCCTTGTGCTAACGCTTCAAGTACCGCGTCTTCAGCGTCATTGGCACCTGATTGCTCATGAGCGGCGCTACCTTGCGTATTGCGATATTTCTCTTTTAATGAATCGACATTACCAATCTGTGGATGGCCATCAAATGCTTCTATCAAGTTGGCTTCATCGGTTTGGGCTTGTTGCCATGCGGTATCGCTTGCGTTTAGTAGCGCTTCTGTATCTGCAAACGGACGGGCGTCTGCCAAGGTTTGCGCCCATTGGCTACTGGTGCAGCAAGTTAGAAATTCTGAGGTCGCATCGGTTTGCGAGAGGGCGTTCAGTTTCGATAGTGATAAGCTCACAGTGATATCCTTATCTGTTGACACAAAAATTTTGATGGATACAAATTTATCATTTGAGTGATATGAATTTATAAGGCGTAGACAATATCGTTTGCTGATATTGATGTCTTGATTACATAACTCAGGGAAAAACTCATATGAAAGTAGTATCTGTTGAGTCGTAATTGGTTTAATATTATCCATTCTGCTTAAACCTGACCAAATGGTCAACTACTTTATGAAAAATATTTTTATTTTTTATTATATATCATAAAAATCAGCATCGTTATGAACAGTTTATCCTATGTTTACGCTGGAATATGATTACTTATTTATATGGATGTCTCACGGTGCACACTATGACTCAAAGCGCTAAAATAAATGCCTCATCTGCCTCTGAGAGCGTGGTTCATCGCAATCAGCAGGATATTCGTGCCCAAAATCAAGCAGTAATTTTAACCGCTGCTGAAGAAGAGTTTGTGCTAAAAAGCTATCGCGGTGCCACCATGCAAGGCATTGCTGATCGAGCAGGGCTACCAAAAGCCAATGTGCATTACTACTTTAAGAGTAAGACCAATCTATACAAAGTGGTGCTGCGCGCCATCATTCAAGAGTGGAATGAGGGCTTGGTAACGATGACAGTGGATAGTGACCCCAAAACTGTCATTGAAAAATTTGTCCGTACTAAACTGCATCAAGCGTTTGCGCATCCAAATCGCCATAAGTTATTTGCGCTAGAAGTTATCGGCGGCGCGACCCATTTACATGATTTTATGTCAACGGTGATGAAAGACTGGGCGCTGGATAAAACGCAAGTGATGAAAATATGGCATGAGCAAGGCAAAATTGCTATCGCCGATCCATTACAGCTCTTGATTTTGATTTGGGCAACTACCCAGCGTTATGCAGAGTTTGAAACAGAAATCGTCGGCTTACTACAAAAGAGCGCCTATGACGAAACAGATGAGGCACGCGCCGCTGATTTCCTAGTACCTTTTATACTGCGCGGTTGCGGGCTAGATTAGTTATTGGATTAAACAACAGTCATTAGCCATATTACATCGATTTAACTAAAGCATTGCCTTAACGATAATAGCTGTATATCAGCGTCTTATCATTAAAGCGATGCTTTATTTTTTGCTAGATAGAATTTTTTAAATTGTCTTATGCTTTTATCAAAGCTCATCAAATCTGATTGTTAAGCCGCTTTATCAATAACTTTGATATCATCGTCAGCATGTTGCTCAGCGGTATCATATTCGACACCGAAGTTCTTCGGTAAAATCACATCAAGCGTAATGGCGATGACACCTGACATGGTCACGGCTGAGCCAAAGATATTGCGGAACAGTTGTGGCATTTGCGCAAAGACATCAGGCACGAAAGCAACGCCCAAGCCAAGACCCAATGAAGTGGCAATGATCAAGACATTACGATGGGTAAAGTTTACCGTCGATAAGATACGAATACCCGCAGTCGCTACTGTTGCAAACATCAATAGCGTCACCCCGCCAACCACCGGCTTTGGCAGCTGAGTAAAGATAGCACCCAGTACAGGGAACAGTCCCATTACAAACAAGATACCTGCGACATAAAAACCAACATAGCGACTGGCGATACCAGTCATTTGGATGACACCGTTATTTTGGCTAAAGGTGGTTACTGGGAAACTGTTAAATATACCAGCAATAGCGGAGTTGACACCATCGGCTAATACGCCGCCTTTGATGCGTTTCTCATAGACAGGACCTTTAATAGGCTCACCTGAAATCATCGAAGTCGCTGTTAAATCACCTGCGGTCTCGATACTGGTAATGATATACATAAAAGCAATCGGAATAAATGCTTGCCAATCAAAACCAAAACCAAACTTAAACGGCACTGGTACTGTCAGTAGTGGTGCTTCTGAGACCAATGAGAAATCAATACGACCCATAAAGGCGGCTACTATCAAACCTAACATCAAGCCGATAAAGATAGCACTGGAGCGAATAACTTTATTATTAACGATACTGATTAGTACCACACTGACTAGTACACCGCCACCCAACATCAAGTTCGGTATGCTGCCGAAATCTTCAGCACCAAAACCACCTGCCAAATCAGTCAGACCAGTTTTGGTCAAAGACAAACCGATAGTAACAATAACGCAACCCGTCACAATAGGGCTCATGAGGGACTTAAGTCTTGTAATGAACTGACTTAAGAAAATTTCAACGAAGGCGGCGAGGAAGGTGATAGTAAAGATAACGGAGAGGATTTCCTCAGGACTGCCACCTTTATTTTTGACTACAAAACCTGCAGCCAGTACTGCTGCTAAGAAACCAAAACTGGTTCCTTGCAACGCCATAAGACCTGATCCTACTGGACCAAACTTACGGGTTTGAATAAAAGTTGCAACCCCCGATACCATGAGCGCCATACTAATCAGGTAGGGAATATGTTCCCCTAAGCCTAACGCGCCGCCGATGATTAATGAGGGAGTGATGACACCGACAAAAGCGGCAAGTACGTGCTGCACCGCTCCTAAAAATGCTTTTGTAGGGCCAGGGCGATCATGCAGTCCATACAATAAATCGGGGTTTCCTTGAGTATGCTCACTCATTTTTTTCTCCTAAAGTGTGTTGTTCTAAGCGTTTTCTAAGGGTTTATCTTGCTTCTTTATCTAGCACCATATCTAACGCAAAGTCGCACGTGTCCTTGTGCTGGTAAATGTAAGCAAATAAAATATTTTAAGCAGTTCGACTAGCATTCTTAATTAAAACCTGACCAATTAGTCAACTGTCTTAGGGTATAGGCAAGCGGCAGGGTATTGCAATAGTTTTTTTAATATCTAGCGTTTACAAATTGGCATTGAGTTAGAAGTAATCGATAACTTTTACTTATCAAAATCTACTGGAAGACCCTATATTAGAGAGGTCTTAGAAAGCTGATAATACTGATAAAAGCCAATAAAATATCTGAGTGAAAATTTCTCATATTAATTATTGCCAAAATGTTAATACTTCGTTATCATGCCCCTAAATAATTAAACGCTAATAATTATCATTAACATTAATAATGTGATTCGTATATTGAGCCTATATGCGTGCAATCATGATCGTCGTTAGGACATCATGTTTATTAAGGATGGTTTTGGGCAAAAGTTATTCTGATTAATTTGTTAAATAAATGTCAAAGATCGTTTTAGTCACCCTGTGCAAAAGTAACTTTTAAAATTCTAATAGTAAATAAAGTGAGTGTGTTATGCGCGAAGTAAAATTATCAAGATTCTCTAGTCGATTGACGGTATTGTCTATGGGCGTAGCAGCGGTATTAGGCGCACAAGCAGCTAGTGCCGCCCCCTCAGCAGATATGCCGACTACCACTTTACAAACCATCACAGTCACGGCAAATAGCTCAGTACGAGACAAAGTACAAGAGGGTTCTGTGCATACAGAAGACTATACGCCAGCGCAGCAAGCTGATCATTTAAGTGATTTTTTGAATGTGATACCAGGTGTCACGGTGGGCGGTACATCAACGGTCAATCAGCGTATCCGCATACGTGGGCTAGATGATACCAATTTAAAAGTAACGATTGATGGCGCACGTCAAGAAGGGACGCTGTTTTATCATATGGGTGATGTGACGATTGATCCTGATTTATTAAAGCAATCTGAAGTCTCTGTGGGTAATAATTCGGTGACGCTTGGTAATGATGCATTGGGCGGTGCAGTGGCTTTTAAAACGGTCGATGCCGCTGATTTACTGAAACCGGGTCAGAAAATCGGTGCCAAGTTACACGCAGGTTATGCCAGCAATAATGATGAATTGCTCACCTCAGCCACAGTGTTTGGCGCACCAACCGATAATATTGATTTATTGGCTTATTATGGCAAGCGTGATGCCAGTTCGGGCGAGGATGGTAACGGTCGTGAGCTGTTTGAAGACAGCAAAGGCGAAAACATCTTATTAAAAGCAGGTGCTTATATTGCTGATGATCATCATATTGGCGCAAGCTTTAGCAGTACTGAAAAGAAAGGTATTTTCCCATTCCGCCCAGACTTTCCTAGTCGTAACGACGCTCCAATACCGCAACAAGTGAAGCGCGACACTTATGGGCTAGATTACACTTATAATCCGGCAAGCAAGTTGATTGATGTTGATGCCAATGTTTATCAAACCAAAACCCGAATTTTACGTGATTCTGACTATGTCACGAATCCAGGATTTGAGTTTGATGCGCAGGTTAAAACCATCGGTGGTAAAATTCAAAATACTAGTACCATTGATAGTAGTTTTGGCACACATAAGCTGATTGCTGGTGTTGAGCACTATAAAAAAGAATCAGAGATGTCGCGAGACTTTATTAAAAGTGGCAGTGATTCGGCAAAAAACACCTCTGTATATTTAGAAGACCAATGGCAAAACGGCAAGCTCACGCTAACGCCGGGTGTGCGTTATGACCGTTATGAATCACCTGAATTTGTGGCTGGTGGCAAGACTTATGATAATGTCGTCGGTGCGCTGGCAGCGAGCTACGAGATTGCGCCAATGACGCAAGTATTTGCCAGTTATACGCAGTTATTTAACGGTCCTGATTTGAGCCAAGCAATCTTTAATTCAGACGGTGCCAACACTTACGTCAATAACAACTTAAAAGTAGAAGAAGGCTCTAATGCTGAAATTGGTATCGCCAAAACGTTGCGCGACCTAACGGTAGCGGGCGATGCGCTGCAACTGAGTGGTAAATACTTTGAAACCAATATTGAAAACTTTATTGAATTTGTACGTTCTGGCGGCACTCGTGTTGGCTTAGACTGCGCAACTGGACAATCTGGTGGTGCTTGTCAAGGCGCGGTAAATAAAGATGAAGACTTTAAAATTAAAGGTTTTGAGCTTGCTGCTGATTACAAAATGGATAATTTTAGTATGGGTTTGGGCTATACGCGCGCTCGTAGTAAAGGTGACAAAACAGGCGATAGCATTCCGTCAGTGACTGGCAGTGGTTCGAACTCAGGCGATCGTTACATGGTGAACTTGAACTATGAACCAAATGATGTCGTTGGTTTAGGCTGGCGCAGTACTTATGTCGCGTCAATTACAGACAATAAGCAAAATACCAAGCCGAATTATGATGTGCACGATGTGTATATGAACTACTCACCACGCCAACTTGATAATGTAAAAGCAACGGTTGGGGTATATAATATCTTTGATGAAGCTTATGCTAGCCACTCATCGCGCTTAAATGCCGCTGATGCTGCTACTACAGACTTTGAATCCGGTCGTAATATCAAAGCGTCTTTAAGCTATCAGTTCTAAATCACTACTGACTGATAAATAATAAGTTAATGAATAAAGCCAGCTCTCTATAGAAAAGAGCTGGCTTTTTATTTCAAATTTTTCACAAATTATAGGTAATAAGACCTCGGTTGTATCACGACCATTTATCTACATTCATAAAGAATAATAACTAATGATTTTATTTAACCCGCGCCAAACTTGTCTATGGATTCACCGTTACACTGGGCTTGTGATGGCCGCTTTTTTAATCATGGCTGGCATAACTGGCGCTCTATTGGCGTTTCATGATGAATTAGACGATATATTTAATCAGCGCCTAGCGGTTGTTGAGCAAGCGCAGACACCACCATTGTCTATCGCCACCCTTCATGACAAAGTTATTAAACGCTATCCAGAATATGGTTTTTCGACCATGCCAGCGGTAATCGAGCCAAACCGCGCTGTAATTTTTGCGATTGATAAATATAAAGGCGATATAAAAGTAGAACCTAAACCCTTGTTCCAAGAGATTTATATCAATCCCTATACTGCGGATATCATTGGGGCGCGTGATAAAGACGAATGGGCATGGCGTAATACCATGTGGAAAGTGTTTTGGTTGCACCGTGAATTGTTGCTTGGTGACATTGGCAAACTGATATTAGGTATTGTGGCGCTAGTTTGGACGATTAATTGTTTTATTGGCTTTTATTTGACCTTGCCACGCACCGTCAAAAAGAATTATGTATCGCGCCAAGAACCTGCTAAAAAACGCGCCTCTTTATTAAAACGTTGGCTACCGGCATGGAAAATCCGCCGCAATACCAATACATTTAAGCTCAATTATGATGTACATCATGCGTTTGGTTTATGGCTGTGGCTGATGTTTTTCGTTATTGCATGGTCAAGTGTGGGCTTTAATTTACAGCAAGTTTATAAACCAGTGATGCAAGCCGTAGTAGGGCTTGAGGGCAGAGAAGGTAAGACGAACAAATCTAATCCGTCTGGTAAATCAGCTGTGCAGCCTTTGACAGCGTCTAAAACGCTTAGCAATGAGAATGACGTTGATGTGGTTAATAAAGCCAACAGTATTGACTATTTAAGTAAGCAAGCGGATATCGCTGCGCAACAAAATGGGTTAAGCGTCACGCAATTATTGGGTATGCGTTGGGTAGAGGAAGACAATCAATGGCAACTGCGTTTTACCACCAATAAAGATATTGGTAAAAAAGGCGGTGCGTCATCGATTACCGTAAATGCAAGCGGTGGTAGCGTTGAGCGCGTGAATTTTAGCTATCAAAGCGCGTCATTTGGTAGTAAAACCGACCAATGGTTGTCAACCTTGCACATGGGACATATCAGTCAAGGTGCAGGTCATCTGCTTTATCAGATATTTTTAGCATTGATTGGGCTAGCGGTCGCGATATTGTCTGGTACGGGTGTATATTTATGGTACAAAGGAAGACAACAACGCTTAAAAGCCGCGAAGAAGTATAAGCGTCAATCTTTAGAGCTGATAAGCATTACACCGTATCAACAATCACTGGACGACCTTGATGGTTAAGTACGGTAACATCCACGTTATATAGGTTTTTCATAGTCTGTTGAGTAATCACATCGACTGGACTTCCAATAGCTTGTACTTGACCTTCTTTCATCGTTACTACAGTATCGGCAAATTGCGCGGCTTGATTGATATCATGTAAGACGATGACCACGGTTTTTTGCTGAGTGTGGCTTAACTCACGTAGCTCACGCATCAAGCGTCCAGAATGATACATGTCGAGATTATTTAACGGCTCATCTAGTAATAAATACGGCGTATCTTGGCAGACAATCATGGCAATCAGCACGCGCTGACGCTGTCCACCAGAGAGCGCGGATAAGAAACGATCGGCTAATGGCTCAAGCTCAAAGCGCTCGATAATTTCAATGACTTTTTGATGATCGTTTGCCGTTGGTCGTCCTTGATGATAAGGATAGCGCCCGAACATCAGCAGCTCATTCACCCGCAGGCGCCCTTGAACTTGATTGTCTTGACTGAGCATCGCTACTGTCGTGGCAAGCGTTCGCACGTCGCATTGGACAATATCACGTTCCTCATTATCTACAGCAAAACTAACTTGTCCACTTTGCAAAGGTTGCAGGCGTGCCATTACCGAAAATAGCGTAGATTTCCCTGCGCCATTTGGACCAATTAAGGCAATGACTTGCGAGCTTGGCAAAGATAAGCTAATGTCATGTAAGATTTTTTGTTTACCAATATGATGCGATACGCCAGTTATTTTAATCATAATTGTTCTTATTTTTAGCTAAATGGGTAATAAAATCTAAGTCTTAACGGCGTTGGGACATGAATATCAATGCTAAAAATACCACGCCACCGGCCAATTCAATAACCACTGACAATACGCCAGCCATGCCTAATACTTGCTCAAATATGGTTTGACCCAGTACCAAGCAAATCATCGCTACTAAACTCATTAAAATGAGACGTTCGCTATGATACATATGGCGCGCTAGTCGATTGGTCAAGGCACACACTAACAGTCCAAAAAAGGTTACTGGACCAACCAATGCGGTGGCGGTTGCTACCAAGACGGCGATAACGGTTAACAAGCCAAATGCCAAACGTTGATAGTTGATCCCTAGATTAATCGCCTGCGCTTTACCTAACATGAGCACATCACAGTGAAAACGCCAGCGCCAAATAAATAGCGCACTTATTACACAAATAAACAGACTGATGCCAAGGAGCTGCGGATTAACGGTATTAAACTGCGCATAACTTGCCGATTGCACCACTACAAAATCATCCGGATTAATCAATCGTGCAATCAGTGCCGATAAGCTACGAAACAAAACGCCAAAAATAACGCCTACCAATATCAGCCGTGTTAAATCCTGACTACTTTTGGAAAATAGTAATTTAAACAGCAGTAACGACGCGCCAAACATCAGTACAATCTCAAGTGAAAATTTAGCAATCGGATTAAGACTGGTAAAGCTAATCGCGCCCAAGAAGAACACTAATAAGCTTTGGAGCAATACATACAGCGAGTCAAAGCCCAATAACGATGGCGTTAAAATAGGATTGTGCGTTAAGGTTTGGAACAAAAGGGTAGACACCCCAATTGCATAGCCGACCACCATGAGCGCCAATAGTTTTTTACTGCGCAGTGGCAAGGCAAAATCCCAATGCCCATGAACATTAACCGTCAAAAACAAAATGGCTGAAATGAGTAAAATGATCGTAGCGATGGATTTGGGATGCTGAGCAATCACTGACCATAACCTTGATGGTTTGGTAGAAGAGGACGACGGAGGCGAGTCTATATCGGCTGTGGTTGAGGCGGAATGTGAATGCATATGCTAATCTTATCAAAGAGAATGGCAGGTAAAATAATCAAGTTACGAATGATAAGCCGGTTATAAAAGTCATGATTCGGCAGGTGCACGTAATAGCAGCCATAAAAATATCACCGTACCGACCACGCCAAACACGGTTGCGACTGGCACTTCAAAGGGATAACGAATAGAACGCCCAATAATGTCGCACAGCAAAACCGCTGAAGCGCCAAGCAAGGCAACTGCTGGCAAGCTGCGTCTGAGTTTGTCGCCCATAATGCGACTGACAATATTAGGGACAATCAGACCGATAAAAGGAATGACCCCAACCGTAACTACCACCACCGCGCTCATCATAGCGACCATACCCACGCCAATCCAGGTCACATGACGTTTACTGATACCTAAATTCAAGGCGATATTATCGCCTAAGCCAATGATAGTCAGCTTATCAGCAATAATATAAGCAATAATGCAGAGCACACCAGTAAACCACAGCAGCTCGTAACGCCCCGCTAATACTGCTGAAAAATCACCAAATTGCCAAACGCTCAGCATCTGTAACGTTTCCGTTTGATAAGCAATAAAGGTGGTTATGGCATCAATAATCCCGCCAAACACAATACCAATCAGCGGAATCATCAAAAAATCAGTCGGTGGAATACGATGAATGAGCAGCATAAATAGCATCATGCCAAATACCGCAGCGATGGTTGCTACGCCCATTTTGATAATCAAGGCACTGGCAGGAAAAAACAAACTCACTACTAATAAACCCAATGCAGCGCTTTGGGTTGCACCCACCATTGATGGCTCAACAAAGCGGTTTTTGAGCACTACTTGGATAATCATGCCCGCAACCGCCATGGCAATACCGGTTAGAATAATGGCAATCGTCCGTGGTAAACGGCTGACCAACATCAATGAGCTGTCAGAATTAGCGCTGTGATTGATAAGGCTATGAAAAATCCCTGACCACGAAAAATCCGCCACGCCAATTGATAAACTTAATAACACCAACAGTCCCATAACTATGAGGCTTGCTGTATTTATTAACCAAGGTGGGATTTTTGTATGGGGCTTCTTAGGATTAGGATAACCCTTAACACTCCGCTGCCACTGCGTTGGAGAAGTGGGCAACGAGTTGCTAGGGTTTTCAGTATCGACAGTAGTATGATTAGAAAGTAGTGACATAACGGCTGATAGCTTATTACTGGCGTGCAAATGGTGATTTAACTTTTCTTACCTGATATTGATTACTCAAAAAATTCAGAGTTTATAAGGCAATACCTGTTACTTGGCGTTCACAAATGCCGTTTTAATCGCTGTTAAATCCTGCATCCACTGCTGATAACCACCAAAGGCTAAATAAGAATCTGGGCTAAGATAAACCACTTGGTCTTTTTTCCAAGCTGTCGTTTGCGCAACCAACGGATTGTCCAAGACGGCTTTAGCACCAGCGCTTTCTTCACCGATAGCAGCGCTACGGTCAATTACGAATAGCCAGTCAGGATTGGTTTTTTGCAAATATTCAAAGGATACAGGCTGACCATGACTAGCGTCTTTAATTTGATTATCCACCATCGGTACACCTAGTACGGTATGGATAAAGCCAAAGCGCGATTTGTCACCATATGCTGATAGCTTATTGCCATTAACCATGATGACTAAGCCATTGCCTTTATTTTTGGTTGCCGTTTTCGTCTCATCAATAAGACCATCAATGTTACCTTGGAGCTTAGCGGCTTGATCGCTTTTACCGAATAATGCGCCCAAATCATGTAAACGCTGCTTGCTAGACTCATAAATATTGGCCGTATCAATACTCATATCGAGCGTTGGGGCGATGCTTGATAGCGCATTATATTTCTCAGCCATCCGCGAACCGACCAAGATAGCTTGCGGTTGCATCGCGTTTAGGGCTTCAAGGTCAGGCTCAAACACGGTGCCGACTTCTTTTGGCTCAGGCTGAGTTTTTGAATGTAGATTATCCAGTTTTAGACCGCTTGGCATGCCATCGACAGCGACATCAAGCGCTGCCAAATCTTGCATCAAGGTCATGTCATAGACTACGAGTGGTGATGGGTTGATTGCCAAATCAACCGCTCCTTTGACGGTATCGATGCTAATGGTGCTAACAGAAACAGCATCGTTAGTGGCGACATTTTCAGCTTTATCAGCCGTTTTATTTTCAGTGCTACTATCTGCTGGTTCTGAGTCATTCGATTCAGGGCTGCTACAGCCAGTCACGGTAATGCTAGCAAGCAGTGCAGTCATGAGCGCAGCTAGTAAAGGACGTTTAAAAATAGGAGTAGCGCTGTGGCTAGAGAATAAGGTAGTAGACATAGATAACTCGGTATAAGACAGGTTTTGGCAGTTTTTTATATACTCTGCTAGATAAAAGGTTTCATTTAATATTAGGTTAAATGAGTCGGTGTTTTATTATAAGTGGTACAAATAAGTAAGCTGCCATCATAAAGTAATTGAGACTTATTATCAATATTAATGATAATGGTTTTTATTAACAATGTGGTGTTAGGTCTTTATCAAGCGTGCCTTGAATCTATCATTAAGCGAAAAATTCACAAACCGTCGCGAAATATTAGTAATTTACTATTGATAATAATTATCGTTTGCATTATTATCACCCCCATTCTATGACGGTTAAATGCTAGAGTATTATGAGTTCAACGGATTTAGACGCGCCTCCACTTAAGTCAATATTGATAGCTATTGTAGTCGTGCTAGGGCTTCATGTGCTTACAGCAGTAGCATTGGTGGCAATGAAGCCGTCTACAGCCAAAATTCCATTACCTAAGCCAACGCCGCCTATAGAAATAGAGCTGGTGTCATTGCCTGCTGCGTTACCGCAAGAGACGCTTGAAGTTGCCAAACCTGTTGAAAAAAATACTGCTAAAGTTGAAGTAGAGAAAACGGCGTCGCTAACAAAACTGCAGACTGCCGAAACGCCCAAAAAACCAGTGCTGCAGAAACAGCAGTCTGAGGTTGTACCGCCAGTTAAAGTAGAAAAATCCAAGCCAATTGCTAAAGAGAAAGTTAGTCAAGAATTACCAACAAAAAAACCTGTTCAGCAAAAGAAACAACACCCCAATATCGATAAAGCCGTTGACGAGCAGCAAGCTAAAAACCAACAAGCTGAACAGCGCCGACTCGTAGCAGCGCAAGCAGAAAAAGCCGCGCAAGAAGCTGCAAACCAAGCTCGAGCGCTGCAAGAAGACATCCAAAAAGCAAATGCAAAAGCTGCTCGTGATGCACAAGCGCAGGCAGATGCTAAAGCGGCAAATGAGTCTGCTAAAAAAGCGGCAGCAATGGCAGCTCAACAAGAAGCAGAGGCGGCTGCCCGAGCAAAAGAAGCTGCTGCTGCCAGCAATGAGCCTGTAAACTTTACCGCAAGCAATGCAAACTGGGCTGCAGCACCTAACTTTAGCTTTCCTGAGCGCGCCGCCCGTCGTGCCCGTTCAGGCGATACTTTAAATGTGGTGTTGGTATTAAGAGTCAATAAACAAGGCGGGATTGATAATGTGCGCATCGCTCAATCTTCAGGTAATGCGGCATTGGACAAAGAAGCGGCGCGGCAAGTGCGCTCTGGGAAGTTTAAGCCCTTTATGAAAAATGGCACGCCAGTGGTCGGCAATGTCACACTACCAGTTTCTTATAACGTGCCATAAAGTCTAAATGATGTAAGGCATCAGTCTTTACACTATTCTTGGTACAAGTACTATCAGCAAAAATATTATCAATATAAATATTATTAATAAAATGCTGTCATCCATCATCCATTAGCAAGTCATGCAATAACACAAGGAGTCTGACATGGACTTTACAACTTACTGGCAATATAGCGACATGGTGACCAGAACCTTGTTCTTTTTGCTGCTCGCTTTATCTATCCTCTCTTGGGTTACAGGCATTGTCCGTGTACTCCAAAGTCGCAAATTGGCAGCTGTGGTTGCCGATGATTTAAGTCAGAAGATTCAGGCAAAGCGCTCAGATTTGAATGGCAAAGATACAACGACACGGCGCTTGATTATCGAGCAAACCTTGCTGCAGCACATCGGCCGTTATCGTTTTGCTAGCGAGCGTGGTTTGCCAATATTAGGCACCACGGCAGCAATTGCACCATTTATCGGTCTGTTTGGTACGGTATGGGGTATCTTTCATGCGCTGCATAATATCGGTGTCAGTGGCCAGGCAGGCTTAGGGCAAGTGGCAGGACCTGTTGGTGAAGCGCTTATCATGACAGGTTTAGGCATCGCAGTAGCGATTCCAGCAGTGGTATTTTATAACCTTGCGGTGCGTATTAATCGCCGTGTTATGTACCATGCTAATGACCGTGCGCATGATCTATTGGCAAATTCTTTTGAAGCAAATCTGCCGCAGCAGTCGTCAACCGCCAATAACAGCACAGTTACTCATGCTCAAACAACAGCTGATACTGGCTCTATGACTGATGATAGCGAATCAAGCAAACATTATCGTAACTCGGCAGTATCGCAGCCATAACGTTCATAGCTGTTATAGCACTTATAAATTTAAGCGTGCTATCGAGTTAAAAAGCGAGCAGTACCCAAACTAAGCACCAATCAAACGCAGTAAGATATTGAGAATAATTATGGCATTTCAATTGGGTGACGATGATAGTCAAAGCATGAGTGAGATGAACCTCATTCCGCTGATTGATATCATGCTGGTATTGATGATTATCTTTTTATTGACGGCGACCGTACTGAATCCGACGGTACCACTGGATTTGCCAAAGACCAGTGCGGCGTTGAATGACACACCGCCCGAGGCGATTCAAATCAGTATTGATAAAGATGCCGGGATATTTTGGGACAGCGATCCCATCAGTATGGAGGAATTAGAGGTGCGCTTGCAGCAGCAAAGTGCCACTGGTAAAGACCCTTCTATACAGCTACGTGCCGATAAGGACAGTAAGTATGATACCGTCGCTCAAGTCTTAGCAGCGGCGAGTCAAGCAGGGCTAAGCAAAATAGCCTTTGTTAATGAATAATTGTTAAAGCCATAAGCCTGCTAAAAATATCAGCAAGCTTATTAATAGAAAAATTAGCAGAATAACAATAACAACCATTAAAATAATAAAACTTCTCTCTGACCTCATTAAGGTAACCTAGTGAGGTTTCCTTTATGCTATTAATATGAGAGCTATCAATATATGGATTATCAACATGCTATCAAGCTTTTATTCTGGGTAAATACTTACCAACCATAGCCAAACGGGCGATAGCCGTAGCCGCCATAACCGAAGCGGCTAGGACCATAACCAAACGGATAGGGCGAACGTAAGTAATCAAGATCACGTTGGCGGATATAATAATAGCGTCCTTGTGAGTAAGCTTCTTCAAGCTTTTCGATACCTTCAAGCGAGCAGACAGGCTGCCAATCATAGCCTTCACGACCACGCTTATAAGCATTTAGCTCAGTACAGTAATTTTTAAGCCCTAATTGCCTACCTTGTTCCCACTGAATACGGTCTGGCATAGGACCACCAGCCTTTGCACAACTATTGGCATAATGCCCAAAGTAATCACCTGAGCGCCCATTGATGCCATCAGCATAGCCGACTTCTTGCCAGTTGCTGCTTTGACACTGCTGCGGTGTCAGGCTTTTCTGAGTAGTGGCACAGCCCGCCAAGGTAAATAAGGCAACGCCCATCAGCGTTAGAGCAACGCTAGATTGGCTCATCGATGAAGTCAATGAGGTGCTCGATTTTTGAGTGACATCAGTACTTAATGAGTTTCGCTTAATAAGATTATTCATAATAAACCTGCGCGCGTTTAAAATTATGGTTTATCATAGCACCTTTTTATAGGTACGACTTTTTGTATCTTGTCATTGAGCGAGATATTTTCTGTACTAAGTATTTGATATACCACTATAAATATCAGCGACTTTGTAGGTTGTCTGTTTGCTTACCTCACGATAATAGAGAGTATAGCAAACGGTAATTTATGTAAGTGCTTTCTATTGTTCTTGATTTTTGAGAGCTCACACGCATTATAAATACAATTATCAGAGACACTCATATATAAAAATAAGTGCTGTTATAAGCGAATTCATTAGCTAAAAGGTCAGGTTGTCATGGGTATGTGGATTGCTATTCTCATTGTACTATTCGTATTAGGGAGTATGATGGCGCTCAAACCGAGTGCTATCGATCAGCGTTTAGATAAGCTGCGTATGACTGCACGCCGCTTGCAGCTCAACCCAAAGCTAGTGACTTGTCCTGACTGGATCAAAGGTAAGGACAATGAGTTTGGTCGCGGCATGATGGGTCAGTATTGCTTAATATTAGACAATACCAATCTGCCGTTTACCCGCTATCAAGTGATTGATGGACAATGGCGACCAGATAGCAGCTTTGTCGATACGACCAATGATGATAACAAGCTTATCGTGCCGACTGCTATGCGTACCAATCAGAGTAATGTTGATACGACTGTAAAAAAGATAAATGTTAGCTTGGATAAGGTGGCGCTTGATTTGCCAGTCAGTATTGCGCCTTATGTAAAAGGGCTACTGACTAAGGCAAATAGCATTGTGATTTATTGGGAAGATATTGCTTACGTGCGCCCTGCGACCAATCCTACTTATCAGCAAAAACTGATTGAGAGCGATTTATTATTGCTTAAACAAAAGCTTGAAGCATGGGCGCTACAGATGCAAAACAGCTTATAAAAGTGATACAAGGTAGCAAATTGTTTTTTCGTCTCCATAAACACACGATATGCAAGTGCTTTTGACAGACGCTCAGTCATTTGCAGTTGACATTTTAAGCCTTAGCAGTGTAACGTCTTTATAACTGAAACCTTTCGTTATGGTTATTGTTTGTTTTATAACCGATTTTACTAGCAGCCATTACTACAATAATTTGCCATACCTTTATAACCAAACCTATAAATGGCACGCTGCTAGATAACTCTTATTTTAATTTACTTATTATGGTGTCGTCACCTATGACCAAACCCACAACCAAAAAAAGCGCAGCGCCTGCTGCTGATAAAGCCAAAGCTAGCCCAAAAGCCAGTCCAAAAGGTAAATCTTTGGTGATTGTAGAATCACCCGCCAAAGCAAAAACCATCAATAAATACTTGGGTGATGATTTTATCGTGCGCTCAAGTATCGGTCATGTCCGAGATTTGCCCGTTGGTGCGAGCAAAAGCGCAAAGAAACCAGCTACGAGCAAAAAAGATGACAGTCTAAGCAAAGAAGAAAAAACCCAGCAAGCATTGGTACGGCGCATGGGTGTCGATCCTGAGCATGATTGGGCGGCAGTATATGAAGTGCTGCCAAATAAGACCAAGGTCATTAAAGAGCTAAAAGCCTTAGCAAAAGATGCTGACAAAATCTATCTCGCAACCGATATGGATAGAGAGGGAGAGGCGATTGCTTGGCATCTAAAAGAAGTTATCGGCGGTCCAGACAGTAAATATGAGCGTGTGGTCTTTAACGAGATTACCAAATCTGCCATTCAAAATGCTTTTAAGCAGCCATCGAAGCTGGATATTGACCGAGTTAATGCACAGCAAGCGCGTCGTTTTTTAGACCGTGTTGTTGGCTTTATGGTGTCGCCGTTACTATGGCAAAAAGTCGCTCGTGGTTTATCCGCAGGTCGTGTGCAGTCCGTTGCCATGCGCTTGGTCGTTGAGCGTGAGCATGAAATCCGTGCCTTTATTCCAGAAGAGTATTGGCAGATTCATGCTGATACCCATATTGCTGATAGCAAAGCCAAAAAAGCCACAGACGCTGAGCAAATGGCGATTCGTTTAGAAGCCATCAAGCAAGGTGGTAAAACGCTAAAGCTGGTCAATAAAGAGCAGACCGATAAAGTATTAGAAGTTCTCAAGGCAAACGACTTTATCGTCAAAGAGCGTGAAGAAAAGCCAACACAATCACGTCCAAGCGCGCCTTTTATTACCTCGACTTTGCAACAAGCAGCCAGCACGCGTCTGGGCTTTTCTGTTAAAAAGACTATGATTTTAGCGCAGCGCTTGTACGAAGCGGGGCATATCACTTATATGCGTACCGATTCGACCTTTTTATCAGGGGACGCGCTTGCTGCGGTACGTGGCTATATCGAAGACAGCTATGGTGCGAAGTACGTACCAGACGCTCCAACCTTTTATGGTAATAAGCAAGGCGCACAAGAAGCGCATGAGGCGATACGTCCGTCTAACGTCAATATGAAGTCAACGCAGCTGAAAGGTGTTGAGCGTGATGCGATACGTTTGTATGAGCTAATCTGGCGTCAGTTTGTCGCCTGTCAGATGTTGCCAGCAAAATATTTATCCGTGAATTTATTCGTTGCTGCGGATGACGTTGAGCTAAAAGCGCGCGGTCGTACCTTGGTATTTGACGGCTTTACCAAAGTTATGCCACCAGCCAAGACCGACGACAACTTATTACCTGATGTCAAAAAAGGCGATAAATTAGTAGTGGATAAGCTTGATCCCAGTCAGCACTTTACCAAGCCGCCACCGCGTTTTACTGAAGCAAGCTTGGTCAAAGAGCTTGAGAAAAAAGGCATCGGTCGTCCATCGACCTATGCTTCTATCATCTCGACCATTCAAGATCGTGGTTATGTGAAACTGGAAAATAAGCGTTTATTTGCCGAAAAAATGGGTGATATCGTCACCGATAGACTGACGGCAAGTTTCCCAGATTTAATGGATTATACCTTTACTGCCGCGTTAGAGGACAAGCTTGACCATGTCGCTGAAGGTGATACCGACTGGAAAGATGTCCTTGATAATTTCTATGGAGATTTCAAGACGACCCTCGATCGTGCCAAAGAAAAAGACGGTATGCGCCCCAATGATCCGACCGATGTACCAGATGTCCATTGTGATATTTGTGATCGCCCAATGCAGCTGCGTACCGGTTCAACGGGTGTTTTCTTAGGTTGTACAGGCTACAACTTACCGCCGAAAGAGCGCTGTAAAGGCACCAAGAACTTAATGCCAGTCGAAGCTTTTGCCAATCTTGATGATGCAGAAAGTGATGATGAAGCGGCAGAAGTCCGAGATTTGATGGAGAAAAAGCGTTGCCCGAAATGCGGCACGGCAATGAATGGTTATATCGTTGATGGCGGTCTGAAGCTGCATGTGTGTGGTAACAATCCTGATTGTGATGGTTATATCTTAGAAGAAGGTAAGTTCGAAGTTCCTGGCTCTGATTCTCCAACCATTGACTGTAATAAGTGCGATGGGCAGATGGAGCTAAAGACGGGACGTTTTGGTCCTTACTTTGCTTGCCAGCAATGCGATAACACGCGTAAAGTGCTGAAAACAGGCGAAGCAGCACCGCCGCGCATGGATCCTATTCATCTGCCGGAGCTAAAATCTGTTAAGCATGAGGATTATTTTATCTTACGTGAAGGTGCCGCTGGTATGTTCTTAGCAGCATCCAAGTTTCCAAAAGTGCGCGAAACACGTCCACCAAAACTTGCTGAGCTGCGAGAGATTAAAGATAAGATGGAAGACAAGTTCCAGTATCTGTTTGCAGGACCAGATGAGGATCCAGATGGTAATCCGACGATTCTGCGCTGGTCACGTAAGAAAAAAGAGCAGTATATTGGCTCTGAGAAAAACGGCAAGGCCACACGTTGGGGCGTTTACTGGCGTAAAGGCGAATGGGTAGAGGAGTAAGTCTCTTTTACCTTTAAGTCGTAAATAGTGTTAAGCCATAAAAAAACCTCTCAGAGTATCTAAGAGGTTTTTTTATTATTGATTGAAATCTAAACTGTAATTATCTTTTTTCGATGATACCACAAGCGACGCGGTCACCTGCGTTACCCGCTGGCTGACTGGTGTAATCATCAACACCGTTATGCACGATAAAGGCTAGACGATTGACGCTGTATTTACCGGCATCAGCGGCAGAGATTTTCTTATTGACATAGTTGATAGTGGCGATGCCATCCGCATTAGCCGTCAGATTAGGTAAATCGCCTGCATGACCATTCATATCGTCAGGATTAGAGTGTGGTTTGTTATCTGGATTAAAATGCCCACCGGCTGCTTTACCCATATTGCCACAGCTGCCTGTTTCATGGATGTGTAGCGACACGGTCTGACCCGGCTGCAAGTTCATCAGCTTACCATATACTTGTACACCGCCATCAACGGGGCGCAAAAACATTTGACCGACTTCGTTTTTATCACCAGTAACGGCATGAATGGTCGACTTCAAAACAGGTTGGTTTAAAGGATTGCCTGTTTGCATCTGACCTTCTACCGTTTGCGTTTGGCAGCCCGTCATTGCTAAAGCAGAACCACATACCAGTGCACTTACAAGCATTGTCTTATTCATTATTCTCTCCGTTTGTATTTAAAGTTTTATTTGTATTCATAGATATTATTATCTTATTGACGTAATTAGTATAGCCAAGCCTTGTACATAGTTATTCAATGAATGCGCAACAATCGGTTAATAAATGTAAGTCACTGATGGGGTCGAGATTTATTTACGGTATTTTCTTGGTTGTATTTTTCCAGATTAAGGTTTCACCGGTATCAAGCTTTTGCGTGAGTAAATAATAGGGCAAGCTTTGGTCGTCGACATTGGTATTTGAGAGTTGCTCTAAGGTCAGTCGGCTTTTACTTAATTGCTCAAGCTCACGGATTTTATCTTCGGCGGCTTCACGTTTCGGACCACAACCCATCATCGATTGTGCCCCTGAACCGATTAAAAGTATGTTATCAGGCATTAAAATGTAGGGGCCACCAACGCCATTACAGTCTGAGCCAAACCCCACTTGATGTTCTTCATTATATATAGGATAACCAAAGTAGCCGCTGACTGGAAATCCTGGACGGCTGATCTCAATGATAGCTTCACCATTGCTATCGACGGCGCTAACGAGTCGCCATTGATAGTTTTTTAACAGCTCATAGGTAATTGGAAGCCCAGATATCGGCTGTGATTTCTTCGGAGTACCTTCAAAGATAAACTGTTTATCTTGGGCATTTAATGCCAATTCATAAGGGATTGGTTTTAAGGAAGATGAAGGTTTTGACGATGATTGTTTTAAAGGCGTCTGCTCTGGTACTGAGATGACTTTAAGGTTAAAGCGACCTCTGCCATATTTGGGGAATAGCTGAGTTAAATAATCCGCAATATCGCTCGCTGCTTGTGTATTGTTTATTAAGCAAGATACTGGCGTGGTAGTCGTGACTCCATAGGAGCTATAAGTATAATCATGATAGCCGTCATGATGCAGGCTATAACGTTGACAGTCATATTTAAACACTATATTGCTAGGTCGCACATCAAGCATTAATGGCGGCACAGTATCGCCTCCAGCATACCCATTAGGGTCAATATGAGTGACCACATCTTGATTATCTATCCAGCGCACCAGCTTCCAATCAAAACGATTTAGGCTTTCAACGGGCAGCTCAGGCAGTTTCCATGAGCCAATATATTCATTATCATCATTTTGTGGAAACGTGATGATTCTTTCACCGGTATCTACTGGTTTTGGCGCTTTAGCGGTTATCGGTTCAATTACGCTATTATCTACAGTCTGGCAGCCGACTAAGCCTGTCACGCCAAACATGCTTATTAAAGTAAGCGTACGAGCTGGTATTAATAAATGGCATGAAAGGGTCATAATGCTTGTCCGTTTTTATATTAAATGTAGATCCGTATAAATGGTTTAGATATCGTTAAGGTGTTTCTTTTGTCACGTTTTGCCATACTAAAGTTTCGCCTGACGCCATTGTTTGCAATAGGTTGTAACGTGGGAAATCAGCTTGGTTTTTTGATGAGGTTGATACTTGTTCTGGAGGTTGCAAGCTTAAGGTTAGTTTACTGCTGCTATCTTGCATTAACTTGAATAGAGCAGTCTCAATACGATTGCCTGTTTCACCGCAGCCCATTACGGTACTAATGATGATGCCAACTTTAAGGGTACTATCATTGAGTAAAAAATAAGGCGCGCGCGAACCATTACAGCCTGAACTAAAGGAGGCGTACTGATTGTCAGACCAACTCTCAAAGCTCGCTGAAATAGGATGGTCAGGATGATAAAAGTTGCCTAAAGATTTTCTGATTAATTGATCTTTATTATCATGAGCATTACTAACGGCACTAACTAGTTGCCAATCGTATTGTTCCAATAATTCATTAGTAATGGGCAATCCAGTGGGAGCGATTAGTGGCTTGGTTAAACCGATAAAAATGAAGCGATTACCATTTTCGATATTAAGCGCCAAACGTTTAGGGGCAGATTGTGTATCCATTGATACTGTTTCTGATGTTGAATTTGAAGTTGGCAATAACTCAAAATTAAGTTTAATGGGAGCATGTTTGGCAAATAAAGATTGGATATTCTTATCTTCTTTAATTGCAGTATTATTAGGATTATTGTCATCGCTACAAGTCGTTGGAACTTTACCAAGATGAGAATAATAGGGATAAGGTGGGGCGGACATCGAATGAAAATCCATCCTATACTGCTCACAACCTTGATAAAGGCTAATTGAGCTGGGTGCTACTTGTAAAGTAATTGGCGTAAAGTCTGCGATATCGACGATATTACCGTTTTGATTGATCACTTGTACTAAGTGCCAATTATAATGAGCTGACCATTGCATCACTTGCGATTCTGGTACTAGCAGCTCATCAATAAGTTTCGATTTATCGTTAATAGAAGTAGCGCTGATAGCAGTGGTCTGCTGCGAATTTAGAGCAGAAGTAGACTGACAGCCTACTAACGCAACTGGAAGAGAGATAGCGAGCAATAAAGATAGAGTTGAGCGATTTAAAATCAGATGGTTTAACATCATGGTTATTACCAAATAAACATTTGTCTAAAATATAGCACGGGATTTTAAGAAGATTGTTGTTTATTTTTGTCAAAAAAAGCCGCTCATCGTAATGATGAGCGGCTTTTTAAATATTGACTTTTATCAGTTACACTTAGTTGTGTAGCGCTTTGCCTTTGGTTTTATCAACCGTTACTTTGGCAGGTTTAATCGGTATTGGCATACTGACCAAAGCCACTTTTAATATCTCATCAATTGTCGCCACTGGCTGAATGGTTAAGCCTGCTTTGACGTTATCAGGGATATCAGCCAAGTCGCGCTCGTTGGTATCTGGAATCAAGACATGCTTGATACCACCACGATGAGCAGCTAGCAGCTTCTCTTTAAGACCGCCGATACGTAGGATTTTACCACGTAAGGTAATCTCACCTGTCATGGCAATATCTGGACGAATCGCAATACCAGTCAATGCCGATACCAGCGCTGTGGTTAGCGCGCCACCAGCAGAGGGACCGTCTTTTGGCGTCGCACCTTCTGGCATATGCACGTGGACGTCAGTGGTTTTAAAGGTTTCGTAGTCAATCCCTAAGCTGTCACCGCGGGCACGTACCACGCTCATGGCAGCGCGAATTGACTCTTTCATCACATCGCCGAGTGAACCGGTAAAGATAAGCTCACCTTTACCTTTCATGGCTACTGCTTCGATAGTGAGTAGCTCGCCACCGACTTGTGTCCAAGCCAGACCAGTAATACGACCAATTTCAGGCTCTTCTTCCGCCAGACCATAGTCATATTGATGCACACCTAGATAGTCATCGATATTTTTGTCATCGACCACAACCAGTTGACGTTCTGCTTTTTTCGGAGCGCGAGCACCATGATTTTCAACCGAACCACGAACGACTTTGCGGCAGATCTTATTAACTTCACGCTCAAGGTTACGCACACCTGCTTCACGGGTATAACTACGGACGATGCTATGCAACGCCGCTTCAACAATCTCAATCTCGCCTTCTTTGAGACCATTATTTTTAATGGCTTTTGGCACCAGATACTTCTGCGCGATATTCACTTTTTCTGCTTCGGTATAACCCGGTAGACGAATCACTTCCATACGGTCAAGCAGCGCTGGCGGAATATCCATGCTGTTGGCGGTACAGATAAACATCACTTGCGATAAGTCTAAGTCCATATCTAAATAATGGTCATTAAAAGTATCGTTCTGTGAAGGGTCTAGCACCTCAAGCAACGCTGATGCTGGATCGCCACGGAAATCTTGCGCCATCTTATCGATTTCATCTAATAAGAATAGTGGGTTTTTGACTTCAACTTTTGCCAACGACTGGACGATTTTACCCGGCATTGCACCGATATAGGTACGGCGGTGACCACGAATCTCAGCTTCATCACGTACGCCGCCAAGCGCCATACGCACAAACTTACGACCGGTGGCACGAGCAATTGATTCGCCTAATGAGGTTTTACCAACACCAGGAGGACCGACAAGACATAGAATAGGACCACGAAGTTTTTTCACGCGTGACTGTACAGCGAGGTATTCTAAGATGCGATCTTTCACATCTTGCAAGCCATAATGATCTTCATCCAAAACAGTTTTAGCTTTGTCTAAGTTGATAGAAACTTTAGTCGTCGCATTCCACGGCGTGTCCAAAATCCACTCAATATAGTTGCGCACCACTGAAGACTCGCTTGATGCTGGTGGCATCATTTTGAGCTTTTTCATCTCTTGCTCGGCTTTTTTGCGCACATCTTCTGGCAAGTCAGCTTCATCTAGACGTTGTTCAAGCTCAGCCACATCATCTTCACCATCAAAGGCACCGTCATTCATATCTGACAGCTCATTTTTGATGGCTTTCATCTTCTCATTTAAGAAGTATTCGCGCTGATTGTCTTCCATTTGCTGACGAACCGCTTCTTGAATATCCTGTTCGATATTTTGTTCAGCACTTTGTTTAACGAGATATTCAGTCAACGTATTAATATGGGTTTTAAGGTCATCATTCTCTAAGAATGATTGCTTAATATCTAAATCCATTGACACGCGGGTGGAGATAAAATAAACCAACTCCAGCAAATCATCGATACGTTTCGCCACACGAGTGAGCTCGCGGGCATTACGTAGGCGCGCATCCGCGTAGCTTTCAAATAGAGTGGTTAATGCCTGAATGGTATTCTTCTGCTGGCTTTCATCCATACTGACATCAAGGTCTGCACGCTCAAAGCTTGCCATCAACAGCTCATCATGATTCTCTATCGAGTCAACACGAGCGCGATATTGACCTTCAATCAATACTTTGATGCAATTTTCATCGCTATCATGCGGCATGGTGCTAACGATGCGGCACACAGTACCGTATTGATACAAGTTATCTTGATCAATATCTTCGGTCAGCGAGTCTTTTTGCGCAACGACCAGTACTTTATTGCCGTACTCAGCTTGCGCCAATTCAACCGCTTTGACTGAAGGTTCACGACCGACGAACAAGGCGATTTGCATATGCGGATAAACAACAACATCACGCAATGCTAGTAACGGTAGATAGTCTTCAACAGCATTGTCTTGACTGTCTTTATCGTCATCTTCTTGAGCATCATTAGACGCTGATTCTAACTCGTTTTCTACCGAATTATCAGACGTGGCATCAAGTTCGTTTTCTAATTCATTATCATCAGCAACGCTAGATGAAACGTCGACATCGATGTCGATATTGTCTTGGGCAATTTTATGTTCAATCATATATTCTTCCTCGTTCACCAGACTTGTAAAGTCAAGTTAGTGGTTCATGATTAGATAAATGGTGCTGCTATATAAAATTGCAAGGCTCTATGAACAACAGTAGAAAGAATATTGCTGTTTTATTTGAGTATTTGGTTATGTCTGTTAGGTTCTGCGCGTGGGCTTTAGAGGTAAAATCAGGTAAAATGGCGCGCGTCTTAACCGCTACGCCTAAATAAAGGCTGGATGGATTTAAAGATTCGGGCGAAATATATAAGTCGGCAACATATTAAAAATGCGTCGGTCGTAGGATCTAAAATAACAAGCTATAAAATATAAGGTAAGAGAATATGACCATCAATGCGGTGCTACTGGCAGTCGTCATCATGCTAGGATTGTCTTTGGCGCGAGTACACGTGGTACTTAGTTTGTTAATCGGTGCGCTGGCAGGTGGGCTTATCGCTGGTTTGGGTGTGACGGATACCTTGAATGCTTTTCAAGAAGGTATACGTAATGGCGCGCAAATTGCGCTGTCTTATGCGTTACTTGGCGCTTTTGCGGTGGCGATTGCCCATTCTGGATTACCACAATCTCTAGCAGGTGCGGTTATTAAACGTATTGATGCGGGTGGCACCAGTGGCATGATTAAGTATATGCTATTTGCCGGACTCGTCACCATGAGCTGCTTTAGCCAAAACTTAATTCCGATTCATATCGCCTTTATTCCGCTGCTGGTACCGCCGTTACTATTAGCCTTTAACCGTATGCAAATTGATAGACGCCTGATTGCGTGCCTGATTACTTTTGGACTTGTCACGACTTATATGTTTATCCCGTATGGTTTTGGTGATATTTACCTTAATCAAATCATGCTCAAAAACGTCGGTGAAGCGGGTATTGATATCAGCAATATCTCAGTGACCAAAGCGATGGCGATTCCAGCGTTGGGTATGTTCGTGGGTTTATTAGTTGCCGTATTTATCAGCTATCGTAAACCGCGCCAGTATGCCCAATTAGCCATTGATAAAGACGCTCGCGATGGGGTCGTAGAAAATGATTCTTTAAGCAAAACCGCAGCTGAAGCACAAACGCAAAGTAAAATGAAGATACTGGTGGCGCTTGCTGCAATTGTCACTGCCTTTGTGGTACAGCTTTATACTGATTCGCTCTTGCTCGGCTCGATGTTTGGCTTTGGTGTCTTTATGGCAACCGGTGTAGTGAAGTGGAGTGAGGCGGATACGGTCTTTAATGATGGTATCAAACTGATGGCGATGATAGGCTTTATTATGATTACCGCACAGGGCTTTGCTGAAGTGATGAAAGCGACAGGTGAAATCGCACCCCTTATCGACGGAGCGACGAACTTGTTTGCTGGTAATAAAGCCATTGCTGCTTTAGTCATGTTAAGCATAGGTCTAGTAGTTACGATGGGTATTGGTTCATCGTTCTCAACCATTCCAATTATTGCCGCTATTTACGTGCCGCTATGTATCTCGTTAGGCTTTTCACCACTAGCTACAGTTGCGATTATTGGTACGGCTGGCGCGCTTGGTGATGCGGGTTCGCCTGCGTCAGACTCAACCCTTGGACCGACATCTGGTCTCAACGTTGATGGGCAGCATGACCATATCAAAGACAGCGTGGTGCCGACTTTTTTGCACTACAATATACCGTTACTACTGTTTGGTTGGATTGCGGCGATGGTGCTTTAATTAATTATATAGACTCTTAAAGTTGATACAAAAAAGGCGAGAGATTTTATAATCATTCGCCTTTTTAACTTTTTATTATATTGTGAGTTATACCCTTCTTAATACTAATCATTAAAATCCTTAATCTCACCATCCAAGCTGCTCAAAAACTCATCACTCTGCGTCATTAATTTGTTTAAGCGTTCCTCATTAATAAGCTGTGATAACTCATCAGCGTTAAAAGTCTGCTCTTGGCTATAATATAGTAGCTCATAATCCGCTTTTTCTAACTCTTGCAAATGTTGTTCTACGTTCTCTGCGCTCGAATTAGCGTCGATAGATTGTGTACCATCTTTCATCAAAACCACCTCAAGCCACTTTGGGTAATCAAACCATCTAACGGTACATCCCACGGTTGACACTCTAGTTGCTCAACCACCTGAAAGTCATAACACCAGCCAATTTTTAATGGCCTTTTAGCCCCTGACTGGTAGCTTTTGCCAAGCGTCGTATCATAAAACCCGCCACCCATTCCCATACGATTTCCGCTTAAATCTACTGCCGTTAATGGACAGATAATTACATCCAACTCGCGCGCCCAGAGTAATCTACGATGATGGTTTTGCTTCATACCTAAGCTATGGATACGCGTTGGTATATTTAATAATTTCGAATGATAGATAGGCACAAAGCGCAGACGTTTGTCATCATTCCCCTTATTATCACGACCGAGCGAGCCAACCACGGGTAAATACGGCTGATAATTTAAGTGTGTAATCCAATCTAGTATTGGCTGAGTCGGGAGCTCACCAAAGCCATCATAATATAAGCCAATGCGCGCACGCGGTGGCAAATGCTGCTGTAATTTAATTAGATGCAAGCTTGCTAAATTTGATAATTGTCTACGTTCGCTTTCACTTAACTGGCGACGCTGGCGAGTAAAATGGCGTCTGGGTGGATTGCTAAAACTCTCAGCTATTTGGGCAGTGTTTTTGGAGTGAATACCATTGGTCAATAACTCAGATAGCGAATCAGATAATGAAGTAGCAGATTGTTGTTGGCTGGTGTTCTTAGACATAAGTTAGCCTCACGGACTTGAAGAAATTTGTCATAAGTCATGCTATCATAACGCCACTTTGTATCGTATTTTTCTTTGTGTGCAGCCGCTGTTGCACTTTTTATGACAACCGTTCATTACCAAACCATCAAAGAGGGTAGTTATGTCGACACAGAATCAGGCAACTCGTACCGAAAAAGACACCATGGGCAACGTAGAAGTGCCAGCCGATGCTTATTGGGGTGCACAAACTCAGCGTAGCCGCGAAAACTTCAAAATCGGTGGCGAGACCTTGCCACGCCCGATGATTGAAGCGATGGCACTGGTCAAAAAAGCCGCTGCGATTACCAATGCTAGCCTTGAGCGTATTGATGCAGACAAGCGCAACCTTATCGTCCAAGCGGCTGATGAAGTCATCAACGGTGGTCTAACGGATCAATTCCCGCTAGTGGTTTGGCAGACAGGTTCTGGCACCCAGTCAAATATGAACATGAACGAAGTATTGGCGAACCGTGCCAATGAAATCGCAGGGAACGCTCGCGGTAGCTACACGCCAATTCACCCAAATGACCATGTCAACCACGCTCAATCTACCAATGACAGCTTCCCAACGGCGATTCGTGTTGCCGCTGCTCGTGAAATCAATGGTTTATTGATTCCAGCGGTAAAAGCCCTACGCGATACCTTAGACGCTAAAGCAAAAGAATTCGATAGCATTGTTAAAATCGGTCGTACCCATTTACAAGACGCCACGCCTTTGACACTAGGTCAAGAGTTCAGTGGCTATGTTAGCCAACTGGATCATTCATTGGTACGTATTGATAATGCGCTACAAGGCTTATATGAATTGCCACTAGGCGGTACTGCGGTAGGTACGGGTCTAAATGCCCATCCTGATTATGCCGTAAAGTCAGCTGAGCAACTAGCGACATTATCTGGTCTACCGTTTGTGACTTCACCAAATAAATTTGAAGCACTAGCCGCTCGTGATGCTGAAGTCTTTGCTTCTGGCGCTTTAAAAACGCTAGCAGGTAGCTTAAACAAAATCGCTAACGACGTACGTTGGTTGGCATCAGGTCCTCGTTGTGGTTTGGGCGAGTTGACCATTCCTGAAAATGAGCCAGGTTCTTCTATCATGCCGGGTAAAGTAAACCCAACCCAGTCAGAAGCAATGACGATGGTTGTCGCTCAAGTCATGGGTAACGATGTCACTATCAGTATGGCTGGCGCGTCAGGTAACTTTGAGCTCAACGTTTATAAGCCAGTAATCGCTTTTAATCTATTGCAATCTATCAAGCTACTTGGTGATGCGTGCAACAGCTTCAATGAAAACTGTGCTGTTGGTATCGAGCCAGTCAAAGACAAAATCGATGACTTCTTACATAACTCTTTAATGCTAGTTACCGCATTGAACCGTCATGTTGGTTATGAAAATGCAGCAAAAATCGCTAAGACTGCTTACAAAGAGAACAAAACCTTGAAGCAAGTGGCGGTTGAGCTAGAGCTATTAACTGAAGCACAGTTTGATGAATGGGTCACGCCTGCTGATATGGTGCACCCTTCTTAAGCTATCTAATATTTTTTTAGAATAGAAAAAGACCTTGTCATATGGCAAGGTTTTTTTTGTATTATGAATTTAGTTTTAAAGATAATTCTGCTTTTCGCTATTATTTTGCAATATTTCTAAATCATTAGACGAGTAATGCTATTATAATTTTATTGATAGTCTTGCATATTATTAAAAAGGGAATTGAAAAATGAACATAGCTGATTGGCTTATGATATTTGCAGTTTTAACTGGACCAATAATAGCTGTTCAACTAACTAGATACCTTGATAATAAAAAAGATGAGAATGAAAGAAAGGTAATAATTTTTAAAACATTAATGGCTACTAGAGCATATAACGGATCTTGGTCTCATGTTGAAGCACTTAACCGTATCGATTTAGAGTTTGATAATAATGATAAGCAAGAGAAAGCTGTTATTGAAGCATGGAAAGAATATCATGACCTGTTACATAGTAATTTAATGAATTCTGAACAGTGGGACTCTAAAAGAGTTGATCTGTTTGTTGAGCTTTTACATAAAATGGCGAAAGTGCTAGGCTATAATTTTGATAAAACCCATATTAAAAACTCCTCCTATGCTCCAAGAGTTCATGCTGCAACTGAAAATGAGAACACAGCTTTACGCCGAGGATTATTAGAAGTTTTGGAAGGAGAAAGAAAAATACCAATATCTTTTCCTAATATTCAAAGCTCTGAAAAATAATAACAAGTTGTAGCAGTCATCTAAGGTAGCGATAGCTCAACTCGTTTTATTAAATCTAATCGTTAAAAAAGACCTTGTCATGTAATGTGGCAAAGTCTTTTTTTATCTAAAATTTAAACTTAATTAAAACTTATACAACAACCCAAGCGTTGTCGTTGAGTCAGTACGTGAGTCAACCATTGGACTGTCATATTGCTCAGCTGGTAGGTAACTTAAGCTCTGATTGGCAAAGCCTGCCCAGCGCTCGTTAAAGTCATAGTTGGCACTAATATTGATGTACGGATTTAAACTTGAGTTGGCAGTATAAGCGGCAACGCCTGTTTTCGCCGATTCTTTAGCACTGACGCCATAATAGTATTCGTTGTAGTCAGCATCATGATATTCAAAGCCGACGCTTGGATAGACGGTGAGTTTGTCTTTAGTGATTTTACCAAGATAGCTTAAGCGGGCAATATTACCGCCGCTACGATCTAAGACATCAGTGGCATATTGCGCGCGAAAGCCACCAACTGGGGTAATGCGCATATAGCTTAAGCCTGCAGCAGCAGAGGCTTTACGCTCATCCAAACCTTTTAGTGCGCCAGTGGCGTCATCAGGATCAAATGAATTACCAGCAAGCTGTGCATAAACAGACAGCTGATTAGCACCATCATTGATGATATAAGCACCCGCTTGGGCACCGCGTGCATAGACTCTATTATTGTCATAAAACACCCCTGGCAATACCTTTAGCTCATAACTGTCTTCCAAATCATAAGCAGAGTTGACCGCCATGGCATTGACGCCGACGCTTAAGACGGCGTCTTTGTCAGTCGGTAAGTTTTTATTAAACAGTCCTGCATTTGACATGCTAGCGGCTGTAAGCATGGCAGTCGCCGTTAATGTGCTAAGCAAAGCACGCTTAAAAGCAGGAGATAACGCTGATGATGTAGACATGATTTACTCTCATAAGTGGGTGAAACAAAGGGATGGAAATAATAAAACGCGTAAGCTTTTCTGCAAGTTAAAATCAATTAAAAATAAAAGAAGTATAGGCTACATAGAGCTTTGCTCAATGGCATTTAGCACTTCTACCAATTGCTGATGGATATCTTGCCACCACCACATAAAGCCAAGACTGAGAAGTAACATTACTAGCCAAGGTAGTAATTGCCAAATAAGCGTAGATTTAGGCAATGCTTTTTCTTCGCTTAGAATCGGATAATTAGGGGTGATGTTAAGGTTTGAGTTTACACCAATATTATTATCGACATGACTCTCATTATGCAAGCTGGCATGATTTAAGTGAGCATCATTTAAGTCGGTACTGTCTAAGTTAATATGGTTAGCAAAATCAATCTCGCTAGTCACGGCAGTATTAATATAGGTGGTGTGGTATTTATCTTGTTGCTCATTTTGATACTGCGGTAAATAATTACTTTGATGAGTAGCAGTATTTTGTATAACTGCTGCCATGCGCTGACGATAGGCAATCGCAAACGCCAGTGCAATGATAAGACCGGTAATCGCGCCACCAATATGACCAGCATTGTCGATACCCGGTACGGCAAAACCATAGACCAAATTGATGACCATAATAAATATCAGGCTTTTAAGATTGAGCACCATGCCATTGACCGATATCTTAAATAGCGCGGCTATCAGTAATGCTGCGCCAATACCCATGATACCGCCCGATGCACCTGCCGATAGTCCGGCTTGTCCCGTGCCATCTACAATACCTTGCCATGTGACGTAATTATTGAGTAAGCTGCCACCGATTGCCGCGAGTAAAAATAGCGCTAAGAACTTAGCCGAGCCAAACATCGGCTCGGCAATTTGCCCAAAAAAATACATGGCAAAACCATTAAACAATAAATGCATCAGTCCGATATGCAAAAACGCACTGCTTACCAAGCGCCATGGTTCATTATCCATGGTAAAAGGTAGGGCGTTAGCACCCCATTTTACCAGCGCCTCAGTTGAGGGATTATTAGCATCGACACCAGTCAATACCTGTATGATAAATAGCCCGATAAAGCTGACTAATAATAGGGTGGTGATAGGTGCTGTCTTTAATAATTGTTGAATGGTCATAAAATCTAATTATCAATAAAAAATTATCAGTACAGTATAAAGGCTAGGGTTAGGGTATGTCATCTATAAGGCTGTTATGAATATTTAATAAAGGCTAATTTTCTAATGAGTATTAGCTTTTTAATGAGCATTGATTTTGAGACTCTCATAGGTGCCTTTGACCAAGATATCAGATGCAACTTTATTGATATCGGTATGACCACAGAATGCCATTGTCAAATCGCATTCTCTATGAATAATCTCAAGCGCACGGCGGACGCCATCTTCACCATAAGCGCCCAAACCATATAAAAATGCCCGTCCAATCATGGTGCCTTTTGCCCCAAGCGCCATGGCTTTTAGCACATCTTGACCGGAGCGAATACCGCTATCAAGCCATATTTCGATGTCGCTATTTTCGGCTTGTACCGCTTGTACGATATCACTGAGGGCGGAGATGGAGGAAAGCGCGCCGTCTAATTGACGGCCACCATGGTTTGAAACTACTAGCGCATCAGCGCCGCTACGAGCTGCCATAATGGCATCTTCAGGCTCCATGATACCTTTGATAATTAATTTACCACCCCACATGTCTTTGATGCGAGCAACATCATCCCAGCTTAGACGCGGATCAAACTGCTCTTCTGTCCAAGCAGTTAGTGAGGACAAATCATCGACACCTTTGGCATGACCGACGATATTGCCAAAGCTATGACGTTTGGTACCGAGCATATTCATGCACCATTGCGGCTTGGTCATCAGGTTAACGATATTAGCAAAGGTCGGTCGCGGCGGTGCAGACAAGCCATTTTTGATGTCTTTATGACGTTGACCCAGGACTTGCAAGTCAGCTGTTAAAATAAGCGCTGAGCAATTGGCGTCTTTTGCCCGTTGAATGAGATTGGCAACGTATTCATGGTCACGCATCACATATAGCTGAAACCAAAATGGCTTGCTGGTATGGGTGGCTACATCTTCGATAGAGCATATACTCATGGTCGATAGTGAAAACGGTACGCCAAATTTTTCGGCTGCCCGTGCGGCATGAATCTCGCCATCTGCCCACATCATGCCCGTAAATCCCGTTGGCGCGATAGCAACTGGCATTTTAACTTGCTCGCCAATCATTTGTGTTGCAAGGCTGCGATCGTCCATATCGACCAGCACGCGCTGACGTAGCTTGATACGATCAAAGTCAGTTTCATTACTGCGATAAGTTGTCTCAGTCCATGAGCCTGAATCGACATAATCATAAAACATACGTGGCACTTTGCGCTCAGCAACCCGTCGTAGATCTTCAATTTCGGTCATTTTCTTTAAATCTTTCATGAGCTTCTCGCTACTAAATGATTAATATTAGCCTATTAGCAATTGCTGTAAATCGAGTACTGAAAACGGATAATTTAAGCGCTTTGTCGGTGTCAAGATGACTGGAATAGTCGTCGCAAACTCCATTATCAGTGGCTCAGAAAAGTCAGCAATATCGACATACTCATAAGTAATGCGCTGCACTGCTTGCAACTGTGTGATTAGCTGTTCAGCGATGTCACATAAATGACAGCCTGAAGTACCGAGCAACCACCATTTAGCTATATTTTCAGCAGAACCAAGCTCAGGCTTTTCTGTAATCATACGGGCGCGTAATGTGCTGATATTATTATTCTCGTACATAGCTGCTCTCTTATGTTAATCGTTAATACAAAACTTACAGATCCAACGTTCATTTTTGCTGAATTTTTTACGTGTACTCTGTGACATGATAAAGAAGTGGGGTAAATAATGACAGCGATTGTGAGATTAGGTAAGATGACTGCTATTTATAATTGCTAACCTATATTGATAGGCTAAGCGCTCCTTACTTTTTCTAACTATCTATTCAATCACTCGGACAACACGCATGACAAGTTTTGGCAAATTTATCAAACGACTGTTACTGGCACTTATCGTGTTGGTCGTCGCATTCCATGTGTTGGTCGCAGGGCTGCTATTAATTTGGAAAACGCAGCCGATTAATAACAGCATGTTTATGCTCACCCATCGTTTGACGGGCGGCGATGTTAGCCAAACTTGGGTTGAATACGATGCCATTGCTAAGTCTGCCAAACAAGCAGCGATAGTTAGTGAGGATTCAACCTTTAGTCAGCATAATGGCTTTGATATGAAAGGTATTAAGGCGGCACAGAAAAAGAATGAAGCGACTGGCAAGATGTCAGCAGGCGGCTCAACGATCACCCAACAATTGGCTAAAAATTTATTTTTAACCTCACATCGCTCTTATACTCGTAAAGCCGAAGAGGCTATTCTCACCATCATGATTGAAACGTTGTGGGATAAGCAGCGAATTTTGACCGCTTATTTGAATGTGGCAGAGTTTGGTAGGGGTATTTATGGTGTTGAAGCGGCAGCGCAGTACTATTTTGATAAATCAGCTGCTAATCTCAATCGTGACCAGTCAGCCTTATTGATTGCCATGCTAACCAATCCAAAATACTATGAAAGTCATCAAAGCGATAAACGCCTGCGTAATAAACAACGTATCATCAAAAAACGTATGAAAAATGCTGTATTGCCGCAATCTGCTTAGTTATAGCTATATTTAATACTGATACAGTTAATATAAGACAGTATCAACACGACACAGCCTCGTTTTTAAAATAACAGTAATAGAAAGTATGGTATAAAAGTAATGACAGAATAAGATTGATGTAAAAATAATGGCAGCTTAATAACGGTAAAGGAGTGATAACGTGGCAGAGATAGATAATAAGCACAATAGTGGTAATAAGATGACTGATATTATTGATGCAAATGATCATGTTAATAGAAAGAGCGGTGCAGGCAACGCAGACCGCACCGTTGATAATAGCAACTCTCCTACCGATGACAGCCTTAACCATTTAAATAGCAAAGAGAGCTTCACCGAGGTTGACTGGCAACGTTCAGAAGACGGCAATTATTCACCAAGCAGCTATATTAATCGCGACTTGTCTCTATTGCAGTTTCATCTGCGGGTCTTGGCACAAGCGGCAGATCCACGCCATCCTTTGCTTGAGCGTCTATTCTTCTTGATGATTTTTTCATCCAATATCGACGAGTTTTTTGAGATTCGCGTTGCTGGTATCATGCAAAAGCTCAATTTGGGTGACGTATCGACCAGTGTTCATGGTATGCGCCCAAGCGAAATTCTGAATGAAATATCAGTAGTGACTCATGATGCTATCGCTGAGCAATATCGTATTTTGAATGAAGATATATTGCCGGCATTGGCGCTTGAGGATATTCGCTACCTAAAACGCGATGAGCTAAACGCTGAACAATCAGCATGGATGAAGCGCTATTTTATTGAGCAAGTATCACCAGTATTGACGCCTATTAGTATTGATCCTGCGCATCCATTCCCGCGCTTGGTGAATAAGAGCTTAAACTTTATAGCGACTTTAGAAGGCAAGGATGCCTTTGGTCGCGATATCAATTTGGCTATCGTCCCTGCGCCGCGTAGCTTGCCGCGTGTTATCCGTCTACCTGATGAATTAACTGGCGGCAAAGAGCACCACGTGATGCTCTCAGCGATCATCCATGAGCATATCGGTGAGCTATTCCCCGGAGTCAATGTTACCGGTTGTCATCAATTTAGGCTCACACGTAATGCTGACTTAGATTTGGCAGATGATGTTGAAGATATCGCTAAGGCACTTGAAGGTGAGCTTGAAAATCGCCGCTTTGGTGATAAGGTGCGGCTTGAAGTCACTACTGAATGCCCGACGCCGATTAGTGATTATCTGCTTAATGAGTTTGAGCTGCATGACAACCAATTATACCGCGTCAACGGACCGGTTAACTTAACGCGATTGCTATTTGATTTTAATATACCAGAGCTGCGCTATAAGCCATTTACCCATATCGTGCCCAAGTCATTCCGCCGTGATTTTGATAAGTTTGATAAAACCACCAGTATGTTTGCTGCTATGCGTAAAGGCGATGTCTTAGTGCATCATCCTTTCCATGCGTTTTCACCGGTTGTGAATTTGTTATGGCAAGCTGCCAACGATCCAAAGGTTTTGGCTATTAAGCAAACGCTTTATCGTTCAGGTACCAATTCAGAGATTGTGCAAGCACTGGCTGCTGCTGCGCTTAATGGCAAAGAGGTCACAGCTGTTATTGAGCTCCGTGCGCGCTTTGATGAAGCGTCAAACATCGCAGTGGCTAATTATTTGCAAGAGGCAGGCGCGGTAGTGGTATATGGTATTGTTGGCTATAAAACCCATGCTAAGCTAATGCTTATCGTACGCCGTGAAGATGATAAAATCCGCCGTTATGTACACTTAGGCACAGGCAACTATCACGCAGCTAATGCTAAAGTTTATACGGATTATGGGCTATTCAGCGCTGATCCTGATATTTCTGAAGACGTTCATAAGATTTTTAATGAGCTTACCGGCATGGGTAAACCTGCAAATCTGAAAAAGTTATTGCATGCACCCTTTACTTTACACGATAAGTTGATGAATTTTATTGATGCCGAAATTGCTCATGTCAAAGCTGGCAAGCGCGGTCACATTATTATAAAAGTAAACGCTTTAACCGAGCGCCGTCTGATTGATAAATTATATGATGCATCACAAGCAGGGGTCAAAATTGAGCTTATTTTGCGCTCTATTTGCTGCTTGCGCCCGCAAGTAAAAGGGCTGTCTGAAAATATTACTGTACGTTCTGTTATTGGTCGCTTTTTGGAACACACCCGCATTTACTATTTCCATAATGATGGTAATGAGCGCTTGTATTGTGGCAGCGCTGATTGGATGGATCGTAACTTATTTCACCGTGTAGAGGTGGCGTTTCCAATTGAAGATAAAAGATTGTCCAAGCAGATTTATCAAGATGGACTGTTAAATTACCTTCAAGACAATACGCAATCGTGGACGCTGAGCGGTGATGGCAGTTGGCAGCAAAACCAGCCAGTAGCAGGAGAGGCGCCACACATCGCTCAAGAGTATTTGTTAAAGATGATTAATGGTGTAGGTGAGTCGGTATAGCTTAATAGCTGTCATTAGGCTGATTAGTTTCATCTACTATTTGATACTATCCACATCTTTGATCATCAGACATACCAAGCATAGAGACTGCTCTGTGCTTGGTTTTTTTATGCTTATCAACTTACTTTTTAGTTACAAACCGTCTAGTAAGCTCACACTTATTCACATATAGATACGGCAGCACACTGGTAAGTGTATGAAATTTTTACTTATACTTGGTTAAGTTAAGTATATAAACAGTCTGTCTATAAAAACCAGTCCCTATAAAATTACACCAATAAAAAAGTAGGAATTCAATCATGAGTCAAGTAAACAGCGATACCTCAGATATTCAAAAAGCCGCTGAGCAAACAGACAGTCAACAAATCGAGCAAAATCTACAAAATGGTAAGCCCGTTGATGTACCAGAGTCTTTAACCGAAAAAGAAAAAACGCCTTTTATTGATGATGAGCTGCGTACCGATAAATAATTAAAAGACCATCTAATAAAATACTTATAAACGCGAGGGATCCGCTATGTCACATGATAGTCAGATAGACAATATTCAAACTAACAATATGCGCCCAAATAATGAAGAGCCTGTATTAATTGATGATCCAGCAGCACTGCACCCAGACAATGCAGCAGACAGCTACGAAGGTCGCAAATACGAGCCTGAAATTGATGGACCACAGCAGAAGTCTCAAGAGACTGATGAGATATATGCTGATCCACGTAAAGAAGAAAACCTACCTGATGGCGGTAAGAATGTTGGCGATTTAAATGCTTATGATTTGTCACAAAAAGGCAATGAATAGTTTTTTTCTCATATTCACAAACTATCAGACTTTTAATACCGAACAATATAATAAGAAATTCTAACTAAAAACATAAGGATATGACAATGCAAACCAAAGACCCAGCGTTAACTAAAACGCCTATCGACGGTGATAACATCCATAATGCTAAGACACATGATGCTATGGCTGATAGTATCGTAGCCAGCACTCATGTAGCGCATCATGATGATAGGGCAGATAAAAGTACAGAGACGTTTCAAGAGACCGTTATTGGCACCAGATATGCGAGCGATGACGCTGAGCATCATGAGCATGGTGACCATACGCATGAAGGTATCCATCATAATAGCTATAATGTGATGTCGACTGATGACAGTATCGAAAATCATACTACTATTAATAAAGGAACGGCTACTTTTCAAGAAACTGTTGTGGGCTCGGAGCATGTCAATGATGGCGATCATCTTGCCCGTCAGCCAGATCGTCGCGATCAAGAGGGCAATGCTTTTGATGACGGTATCAATGAACATACCATTACTGAGAACGGTGCTAAAAGCGAAGGGATAAATGATTTAAATCGCTACGCAAATATTGATAACGCACAAACCCGCGTATTGAATCTTGAAGAAAAGGATTTTTAGTATCGGCTTGAAAGCTTAGGATAATTAAAAATAAGACATTTAAAAATAGAAAAAGGTGCGACAAGATATAACGTTTCATACGTTGCTTGCCGCACCTTTTTTTTGTTTATCCAGATTTTTTTCAATAAATTATAAAATAGCAGGCTCGCCGCTATGAAAGCGCAGCTCGCTATCTGGAGTTGCTATCAGCTCTGCTTCTACTTCTTTAAAGAATGCCACACGCTCATCGATGTTGTCAGCAGACAATGACTGCGCCAATGCCAAATAATCTTCAAAATGGCGACTTTCTGATTTTAATAAATAGCGATAGTATCTTGCCAAACGCGCGTCATCGATAACCTCAGCAAGTGCCGAAAAGCGCTCACAAGAGCGCGCTTCAATAAACGCCCCAATGATAAGCACATCTATCATGGCGGCAGGCTCATAGTTGCGTTTGTGTTTCAGCATACCTTTAGCATAGCGCCCAGCACTTAGATATTTCCACGCTTGACCACGCTCATGCATAATGCCTAGTACTTGCTCATAATGTAGCATTTCCTCACGTATCAGCTGTGCCAATTTACGCTGCAAATCATAGGAGAACTCATAGCGAAAAATGAGATTCATCGCGGTACCGGCGGCTTTTTTTTCACAATTGGCATGGTCTTGAATAATCAGCGGTAAATTATCAATGGCAGCATTAACCCAAGCTTGTGAGGTTCGCGCGCCCAAGAAATTATAAATAGGCGATAAATCTACCTTTAACGGCGGACTAAGCTGAGCAATATCGACACTGTCTTCATTACTGCTACTTTCACTACTAATGTCATTATCACTAACTTCTAATGCCGCATTTATGACAGCACTATCTTTTGCAGCAGTATGAGATTTAGAAGGGGAGTTAGGATTTTTTTTAGATAGCGATGGGTCTTGAGAGTTTATAGTCATAGTTTGCTTGGGCTTTATTGGCGAGTGAATGAATAAGTTATAAAAAGAGTGACTGTTAATGCAATAAATTTATTTAAATTAATCAACCTGCTTTGCTATGATAGATAACTGTTACGCATAAATGGATGCTGTAATGATTACTTACAGTTTATACTTACCGTTAAGTTGATAGACACAAACAATAGAGTTTTCGCTGCTAGTGCTGATGGCTTATAGAGTATCATTTATATACAGCCTAAGCATTTAGTTACTAAATGAGGTTTCCTTGTTTATTCTATTGTTTGATAGTAGGATAATATTTTGCTTTTAGAATATTTTGTCTTATTATTGCGTGTCTGCTGATAGTAGGCAGTCACTATTATATCAACTATCCATAGCGTCTCAAAATCTAAGGTTTGTCGCTCGTCTTTGCTGAAGACCTATCTAGATAGTATCTGATAATAAAACGTTAAACACCGCTCAACACCGTTAAAAAATGATGACCAATGTAATGTAGCAACAGATTTACATGGTTTGTCGCTTATGGTCGAATATTTACTACTTTGAATACTGTTTTATAGACCCTTGTGCATGACTGTCTCCATGGATAGGGTATGTTTTAGCAGCGCAGTACCAAAATCTCACAAATAGATAAGGATAACAGTATGAGCCAGTCTTCTAATGCCAATCGCGTTCAGAAAGGCATTCTTGCCATCGATCAGCAGCTGTTCGATTTTATTGAAAATGAAGTGCTGCCGAAAGTCGGTATTGATTCAGACGGTTATTGGTCAGGTTTTGAAAAGGTCATTAAAGAGTTTACGCCGCGTAATAAAGCGTTGCTTGCAACGCGCGCTGAGCTTCAAGGACAGATTGATCAATGGCATCTGGACCATCCTGCCAAAAATGGTGAGATTGACTATCCGGCGTACAAAGCATTTTTACAAGAAATTGGCTATCTCTTACCAGAAGGCGAAGCATTCAGCGTCAGTACAGAAAATGTCGATGACGAGATTGCGGTGATTGCAGGACCGCAGTTGGTGGTACCTGTACGTAACGCCCGCTATGCGTTGAACGCCAATAATGCGCGTTGGGGCAGTTTATACGATGCTTTATACGGCACCAATGTTATCAGTGATAAAAATGGTCAAGAGGCGAAAGGCGGCTATAATCCGACACGTGGTGCAGCGGTTGTTGCTTATGCCAAAAATTTCTTAGATAAAAGCTTTGCCCTAGCGTCAGGCTCTTATAGCGATGTAACAGGTTTTAAAGTCGTCGATGGTAAGCTTGAGATTGCGCAAGGCGATAGCAGCACACAATTAAAAGATGCTGCACAGTTCGTAGGTTTCGTAGGCGACGCGAGCAGTCCGAGTGCTATATTATTGAAGAACAATAACCTCCATGCTGAGATTCAAATTGATGGTAACCATCCAATCGGTAAAGATGATCCTGCCAGTATCAAAGACGTCTTATTAGAATCAGCGGTTACTGCAATTCAAGATTTTGAAGATTCAATCGCTGCGGTCGATGCTGAAGAAAAGGTTGAAGCGTATCGCAACTGGTTTGGCTTAATGAACGGCGATTTGCAAGAAACCTTCGAGAAGGGCGGTAAAACTCGCACCCGTAAACAAAATCCTGATCGTGAATATACCACCCCAGAGGGTGATATTTTAACCTTGCCAGGTCGCTCATTATTGCTCATCCGTAACGTCGGTCATTTGATGCAAAATCCAGCAATTATGGTCGATTTGGGTAATGGTGCTGAGCAAATCTTTGAAGGTCTGATGGATGCACTTATTACGCCTTTATTATCATTAAATGATTTAAAAGGTAAAACCGAGCTATCTAACTCACGTAAAGGCTCAATGTATATCGTTAAACCAAAAATGCATGGTCCTGACGAAGTCAAAATGGCGAATGACTTATTTAACGCCTCAGAAGATTTGTTAGGTTTAGAGCGTAATACCATCAAAATCGGTATTATGGACGAAGAACGCCGTATGACAGTCAACTTAAAAGAAGCCATTCGCCAAGCGAAAGAGCGTGTGATTTTTATTAATACTGGCTTTTTAGATCGTACCGGTGATGAGATGCACACCAGTATGAATGCCGGTCCATTTGTCCGTAAAGGCGATATGAAGTCGCAAACGTGGCTACCTGCTTATGAGCAGTGGAACGTCGATATCGGTCTTGAGACGGGTCTACAAGGTCATGCGCAGATTGGTAAAGGCATGTGGGCAAAACCTGACGAGATGAAAGAGATGATGGACACCAAGATTGCCCATCCACAGGCAGGGGCCAATACCGCCTGGGTGCCGTCACCAACGGGTGCAACTCTGCATAGTATGCATTATCATCAAGTCAATGTTGCTGAAGTTCAAGACCGTCTAAAGTCACGTGAGCGTGCTAGCATCGATGATATCTTGACCATTCCATTGGCAAAAGACACCAATTGGACTGAAGAAGAAAAACAGCAAGAGATTGATAACAATGCTCAGGGTATCTTAGGTTATGTAGTACGCTGGGTAAACCAAGGCGTTGGTTGCTCTAAAGTACCTGATATCAATGATGTCGGCTTAATGGAAGATCGTGCAACGCTACGTATTTCAAGTCAACATCTCGCTAACTGGTTGCATCACGGCGTCGTTAGTGAGCAGCAAGTGATGGATGCTATGAAACGTATGGCAAAAATTGTCGATGAGCAAAACGCTGGTGATGCCGATTATCAGCCAATGGCAACGGACCTTGACAACTCTTATGCCTTTAAAGCTGCCTGTGATTTAGTATTTAAAGGTCGCGAGCAGCCAAGTGGTTATACTGAGCCGTTATTGCATCAAGCACGTCTGGATCTAAAAGCCAGTATGACTTGCGAAAGCTAAAACAATACTAAACTTGGTAATCAGTCTACTTTGTGAGAAGTAGCTGACTGTCAAGTTTTAGCATAGCCGATTATCAATAATTTTAGTATTTCTGATTGTTTTTAGAAGCCTAACCCTTATTCGTTTTAAGCGAGTAAGGGTGTTTTTTTGTCTATATTTTTATCAACATCTATCCTATATAGAAAGGCGTTTTCTAAGATTTTCGCTATAAGAGCATCAAAAATATGTTGCAAATTATGTCAAAGTTGTTATGCTTGTAGCTGAAGTATGAGTTTGGTAACGTATGTTACGCAACAGAGCGATAAAGACCAACGTTTACATGGCAGTTACGATTTTAATCCAAGTTATGTAAGTCATGGTTTTTTTCATCTTACGGTAATAGAACTTCGCCACACTTGTTTCTGACTAATCTCGGTAGCCAGTTACACATTATATCTTTGAGGATTTGTGACGATACCATTTTGGGCACCGGCTAATAATAGCTCGCTCATTACTAAAATTGTAAAGTGGAGATACCCCCATGAAAAAACTACTTTTAGCTACAGCAATCGCTGCCCTATCTGTATCTGCAGCCAACGCAGCTCCAACTGTTTATGGTAAAGCTTTTTTAGCTATGGACTATGTTAATGCTGAGTTGGATGGTCCTACTGGCAACATGTATGATGAAGATACAGTAGAGATTAACTCTCATGCTTCACGTATCGGTCTTAAAGGTTCTGAAGCTATGACTGCTAATACTGATGTTATCTATCAGTTAGAGTATGGCACAAGCATCGATGGCGATAGTAATGGCTTTAAAAACCGTGATACTTTCCTAGGTGTTGTAAACAAGCAATTCGGTGAGTTCCGTGTTGGTAAAAACCAATCAAGCCTAGCTCGTATTGACAACGTTGTTGTGAACCAAGGTTATTTTGATAACCTAGGTCAGACTCAAAATGAGAAAGAAATTGTTTCAGCGTTGAACATGGCTGACAGTAACCGTATTCCAAGTTCAATCATTTGGACTGCGCCTAAATATAATAACTTACCATTAGAAATCTCTGCAATGTACAGCTCTGATGATGCCAATGGTAACGATAATGCAGGCTTTGGTGTTGCAGCACTATTTGACCAAGGTACTGGTTTCACTGCTGGTCTAGCTTATGACAAAGATCAAAACATCGCTGGTGATATCATCCGTGGTACTGCAACTGTAGATCTAGGCAAGTATATGGCAGCTCCAGTAAGATTGGGTGCGCTATATCAAGTTGCTGATTATGATGGCGGCCAGTCAAAAGAAAAAGGTTTCGTAATCAGTGGTGAAATGCCTCTAACGAACTTTGCCCGTCCAGCATCTGTCTATGCACAGTATAACAACACATCAAACCTAAATGGTTTTGACAACTCTGACTCAGATCAAATTGTTGTTGGTGGCAAATACATGTATAAAGACAACATCATTGCTCATCTTTATGCTGGTATGAACAAAGCTGATAATGTAGGCTATTCATACAACACTGGTACAAAAAATCCTGTTACTAACGAAGACATATTTGCTAGTACAAATGGCGATGCAGAAGTATTCGTAGTTGGTACTGGTCTAGAATACAAATTCTAATCTAATCATTAGAATCGTATTATAAAAAACTCATCCTTCGGGGTGAGTTTTTTTGTTATGGTCTTTTTAAAGGTTTAGTGAGCTATAATAGCTATACGTTTATAACAGACAAACGCTAAAAATGCAGAGTTTCAAAGAGTTTATGCTTTTGCCCTATATTTTTTGACGTATTTTTAGTAAAATCCTTCTTTACCAATTACCGACAGAGTACTATGACCAAGTTTATATTTGTGACCGGTGGGGTAGTGTCCTCACTAGGAAAAGGTATCACCGCTGCTTCTCTTGCTGCGGTCCTAGAAGCACGTGGCGTGACCGTCACAATGACCAAGATGGATCCGTATATCAACGTCGATCCAGGGACGATGAGCCCGTTCCAGCATGGCGAAGTATTCGTCACCGAAGATGGCGCCGAGACGGATTTGGACTTGGGCTATTATGAGCGCTTTTTACGCCATTCAAAAATGAGTAAAAGCAATAACTTTACCAGTGGTCGCATCTATCAGAACGTACTGAACAAAGAGCGCCGCGGCGAGTATTTGGGCGGTACGGTACAGGTTATTCCGCATATCACTGATGAGATTAAGAGTAAAATCCTTGCCAGTGGCGAAGGTTACGATATCGCGATTATCGAGATTGGTGGTACAGTAGGTGATATCGAGTCGCTACCATTTATGGAAGCAGTACGTCAAATGCAAGTAGAGCTTGGTCGCAATCGCGCCATCCTGATGCATTTAACACTGGTGCCGTATATTGCTAGTGCTGGCGAAACCAAAACCAAGCCAACACAGCATTCAGTCAAAGAGCTGCGTTCTATCGGTTTGCAGCCTGACATCTTGATCTGCCGCTCTGATCATCATATCTCACAAGATAACCGCCGCAAGATTGCACTATTCACCAACGTCGAAGAGCGTGCAGTTATCATGTGTGAAGATGCGCAAAGTATTTATCAAATACCGCGTACTCTACATGAGCAAGATCTTGATGATTTAATTTGTGAGCGTTTTGGGCTTGATGTGCCAGAAGCTGATTTAAGCGATTGGGACAAAGTAGTAGAAGCGCAGCTAAATCCTGAGTCGAGCGTGACGATAGCGATGGTTGGTAAGTATGTTGAGCTACCAGATGCTTATAAATCGATCAATGAAGCATTGCTGCATGCGGGTATCACTCATAAAGCCGATGTCAAGATTGATTATATCGATGCTGAGCGTTTAGAAGATGACGACAGCTTATTGGCACAGTTAAATAATGCCGATGCTATCTTAGTACCAGGTGGTTTTGGTGAGCGCGGCACGATGGGTAAAATCAAAGCCATTACCTATGCTCGCGAAAACAAGGTGCCTTATCTAGGCATCTGCTTAGGTATGCAGTTAGCAGTGATTGAATACGCGCGTAATGTGCTACATATCGATGCCAATTCTTCTGAGTTTGATCGCAAAACAGCTGAGCCTATTATTGGTCTGATTACCGAATGGTTAGATGAGCGCGGCGAATTGCAGATTCGTAGTGATGACTCAGACCTTGGCGGTACGATGCGTTTAGGCGCTCAGCAAGCGGAGCTGGTTGCTGGTAGTAAGCTTGCGCAAATCTATGGCGCTACCAATATCACTGAGCGTCATCGCCATCGCTATGAGATGAATAACCGCTATATCGAGCCATTAGAGCAAGCAGGGATGACCATATCAGGCTATTCAGCTAAGCAGCATTTGGTTGAGTCGGTAGAGATTAGCGACCATCCATGGTTTGTCGCGGTACAGTTCCATCCTGAATTTACTAGCTCACCACGTGGTGGTCATCCATTGTTTAATAGCTTTGTAAAAGCGGCAAAGAACTATAGTGAAGCGAAATAACTATTAATTTGTAATCGTTTTCGATATAAAAAAGACTAATCTACGGATTGGTCTTTTTTTATGGTTAATTTATTATTACGCTTATCTTCTTTTTTTAATGAGTCTATCGGTTACAATATAGGCTAGAGATATTGATAACAATAAACAGGATACTCGATTGATGGAAAACTTATTAACAGCACAATCACATATTCAACTGAATACTCCTAATAATAAAATCATAAATATTGGTAACGATCAGCCCTTTGTCTTATTTGGTGGCATGAATGTCTTAGAATCAAAAGAGATGGCATTTGAGATTGCTGAGCAATATGTTGATATTTGCCAGCGACTAGGTATTGGCTATGTGTTTAAAGCCAGCTTTGACAAGGCCAATCGTTCAAGTCTTACTTCGTATCGTGGTCCGGGACTAGAGAAGGGTATCGACTGGCTTGGACAAATCAAAGAAAAATTTCAAGTACCGATTATTACCGATGTGCACGAACCTTATCAAGCGGCACCAGTTGCCGAGGTTGCTGATATTATCCAACTGCCTGCGTTTTTATCGCGTCAGACAGATTTGGTCCACGCGATGGCAAAGACTGATGCCATTATTAATATCAAAAAAGCTCAGTTTTTAGCGCCGCATGAGATGCGTCATATCGTCAATAAATGCCTTGAGGGTGGTAACGATAAGCTTATTCTCTGTGAGCGTGGTAGTGCTTTTGGTTATAATAATTTGGTCGTCGATATGCTGGGTTTTGATACCATGAAGCAGATGGATATTCCGGTATTCTTCGATGTGACGCATAGCTTGCAGCAGCCGGGTGCGCGTAGTGACAGTGCAGGCGGACGCCGTGAGCAGATTACCACGCTTGCCCGTGCGGGTATGGCAACTGGATTGTCAGGACTATTTTTAGAAGCGCATCCAAATCCTGAGATAGCAAAATGTGATGGTCCTTGTGCGTTACGTATGAGCCAGTTAGAGCCGTTCTTACGTCAGCTTAAACAGCTCGATGAGTTGGTCAAAGGGTTTGATGTTTTAGATACTCATTAATGACAACTATTAAAGCAATGACATCAACAATATGGGAGCATAATGATGGCGATTAAAATTGCACAGGTAAGCATCGAAAATATCAATGATACTGAAGGGTTAGAGAGCGTGATGACAGCGCTAAAAAATATCACAGGTGTCACCGAAATTGAGCTAAATACCGATAGCCATACGGCGCTTGTACGTTATGATGATACTGATACCAGTATCCATGCGTTTACAGCGGCAATTAGCATGGTTGATTATGTCACCCAGCCTTTTCCGATCGATTCGCCGCAAAATCCACATTATGAGGATTAAATTTGGTTAGAAAGTTGATAACCAGATGTTGTTGTTATGAGCGCTAAAAAAATTTATATTAACTGAATACTGTCGTAATCAGTATGAGTAGAAAGAGAAAGAAGAAACCGTTTATTCATAAATAAAAGTAAGGAGCCTAACATGGCAAATCAAACACGTGTTATTAAAATTGATGGTATGACTTGTGGCGGATGCGTGGCAAGTGTTCATAATGCTACTGCCGATATCGATGGGTTAGACGACATCAGTATCGAGCTTGCTGATAATCAAGCAACCGTCACTTTTGATGACAGTAAAACCAGTGTAGAGACAATCGCTGCTGCCATTGATGAAGCGGGATTCGATGCCACGGTCGCTAACGCATAAATTAATTAAATTATAATAAAACCAGCTGCTATAGCTGGTTTTTTAATGGCTGATAGTTGTTATTAGTAGTAGCTAATTAGTTGCTGCGCTAAAGTAATGTTAAACTATATATAATTAGTATTCGTTATCAATATATTTTTAAGTATAATAAATAAGCTTATCATTGAAGAATAAAATAGCAGTAAATACTTTCCCTTTTTATCCAGCTTTTTTTCACATCCTATATTTTTTATAAATGCAATATCGAGTTTTATCTATGAATGATTCTACCCATACTGATACCATCAATCACAATCAAAATGCCTATGAGGTTGAGACTAATATTCAATCGAATACGCCGCTTGCTCCTGAGCTCGCGCATTTGCAATTAGCCATTCAGGGTATGACCTGTCAGGCTTGTGCGTCTCGAATTGAGAAGGTACTGAATAAAAAGCCGTCGGTATATGAGGTCAGTGTGAACTTTGCAGGCGAGACCGCCAATGTCGATTATGATCCGACACAGACGACACCAGAGCAAGTAACGGAATGGGTCAACAAAACAGGTTTTGTTGCTAACTTACAGGCAGCTGATAGTTTGTTTGAGCAGACGGATGAGCATACAAGCACCCAGTATCCATGGCGCTTGATTGGATTATGGATTTTTTTGCTACCGTTTTTGGTAGGTATGGCAGGCATGGTTGTCGGTCAGGGTATGACGTGGATGCCACCGATTTGGATACAGTTTATCCTAGCGACGGTTGTCCAATTTGGTTTTGCATTGCCGTTTTATAAGAGCGCTTGGGCATCTATTAAAGGCGGTCTGGCTAATATGGACGTACTGGTCGTCATTGGTACGGTGACTATTTGGGCATATTCTACTTATCTATGGCTGACGCATGGCGATGGGACGTTAAATAGCTTATTGCAAAGTGGTCATGCGGATGGTCACGGCGTTCATAATGGTCCTGCAGTATATTTTGAAGCAGGTGTGATGGTTATTGCTTTTGTGCGTACGGGAAAATATCTTGAAGAGCGTACCAAAAAGCACAGTTTAAATAGTATTGATTTATTATTATCATTGACACCAGATGAAGTTGAGCAGCAGCAGCCAAATGGTGACTTTCATAATGTTGCGCTTAAAGAGGTGCAAGTAGGTGATATCTTGCGCGCTAAGCAAGGCAGCCGTGTTGCGACTGATGGAATCGTTACCGATGGTGCAAGCTGGTGTGTAGAGAGTCATTTAACCGGTGAATCCGTACCGCTCAAAAAAGAAGTAGGCGATGGATTATTAGCGGGTGCTTTGGTTGAAAATGGTAGCTTACTATACCGTGTAAAGGCCAAAGGCAGCGATACTAAGCTAGGAGATATGGTACAAGCGCTCAGCGACGCCCAAGGCTCAAAGGCTAATTTGGCGCGGCTTGCTGATAAAGTTACCGCTATTTTTGTGCCAGTCGTGGTGACGATTGCTTTGGTTACTTTTGCGCTAACATGGTGGCTGACGGGCATGGTTGATACGGCCTTGATGCATGCAGTATCTGTCTTGGTCATTGCTTGTCCGTGTGCGCTTGGCTTAGCGACGCCAGCCGCTATTATGGCAGGTATGGGCGTTGCAGCGCGTCACGGTGTTTGGTTTAAAGATGCGCAAAGCTTAGAGGCTGCAGGTAATATCGACACTGTCGTTTTAGATAAGACAGGCACATTAACGATTGGTAGACCGACTATCGTCGATGAAGTGATGGTCGATAAATCAATAGTGGTTGATGATGTTTTGCAGATAGCAGCCAGTGTTGAAGCCCATGCCAGCCACCCGCTCGCAACTGCTTTGGTCAATGCAGCAGCAGCGCGCGGTTTAGCTCTATTTAATGTGTCTGATATTAGCGTGATTAAAGGCGCAGGTATTCAAGCAACGATAGAAGGGCTAGGACTAATAAAGGTTGGTACTGCAGAGTTTGCAAACTTGAATTTGCCTAAGTTGATGCCAAAAGTATGGCAAATTGCTAGTACGGTTGCGATAAGTATTAACGATGAAGCATTAGGTGCTTTTGCGTTAGCAGATGACTTAAAAGCAGATACACCGCAGGCTATTACTGCGCTCCAAGATGCGGGTATTAATGTCATTTTGATGAGTGGTGACAAACAATCTGTCGTCGATCATGTCGCAGGGCAGCTGGGCATCGAGCAAGCTTATGGCAAAATGAGTCCACGTGACAAGGCAAGCCAAATTGCTCTACTGCAAACAGCGGGTCATAAAGTAGCTATGGCAGGGGATGGTGTCAATGATGCGCCAGCGATGGCAACTGCCGATGCCAGTTTTGCCATGTTTGAAGGTACTGACGTTGCTCAGCATAGTGCCTCTGCACGATTGATGGGTGAGTCGCTGATGCATATCGATGCGGCACAAAAAATTGCCAATGCGACCGTGCGCAATATTAAGCAAAACCTTTTCTTTGCTTTTATTTATAATTGCCTAGGTATTCCGCTCGCCGCTTTTGGTTTTTTAAACCCTATGATTGCTGCCGCTGCGATGGCGCTCAGCTCTATTTCAGTATTGATGAACGCACTGCGCTTAACCCGTTTTAAGACCAAGGTTGAGCTTGATAATACGGTGTCAGCCTCTCATCTTAAAGCGGAACGTGTAATAGAAACATAACAGCTATGTGGTGTTTGATAGCATAGGTACTGGCTTGGTAGCATAGCTATTGAATGGATACTGAGCTAAATCGATGACTGCCCATTTGACTATCGATGAGCTATTTTACGAGCGCTATTCGATGTAAGATAAGGGCAGTTTGGCGAAATTTATGCTATGATGCCAAGCACTATAGTTAACGGCTAAAGAGTTCGATAATGCTTTAATCGTGGTTAAAATTAGTCCGTGATATCCATTATTGAATCTGCTTTTGATGTACTGCTATACGATATTTTGTTTTACCTTTTTTGTATTCTAGTTGCCGTTATTTATCCCATAAACTTGGCATGACCAAAGGAATTAACAGACATTATGTACGCTGAAGAAACCAACAACGTCACCGCAATTAAAGACATCCGTGCTCGTGAAATTTTAGACTCGCGCGGCAACCCAACGATTGAAGCCGATGTTATCTTAGCAGATGGCACTATCGGACGCGCTGCAGTACCCAGTGGCGCATCAACCGGTTCGCGCGAAGCCGTTGAGATTCGTGATGGTGACAAAGATCGCTATATGGGCAAAGGCGTTAGAAAAGCAGTTGCCAATGTTAATAGCCAAATCCGTAGTGCTTTAATGGATAAAGACGTTACCGAACAGCAAGGCATTGATGACGCAATGATTGCGTTAGACGGTACAGAAAACAAAGACAATCTTGGCGCTAATGCCATACTTGCCGTTTCACTTGCCGTTGCCAAAGCAGCCGCTAAGTCAAAAAATCTGCCATTACACCAGTATATCGCTGATTTGCGCAACCAGACGTCATTGACCATGCCTGTGCCAATGATGAACATCTTAAATGGTGGCGAGCATGCGGATAACACCGTTGATATCCAAGAGTTTATGATTGAGCCGGTTGGTTTTACCAGCTTCTCAGAAGCCTTGCGCGCTGGTACTGAGATTTTCCACAGCTTAAAGTCAGTACTGAAGTCTCAAGGTTTAAGTACTTCGGTAGGTGATGAAGGCGGCTTTGCGCCAAATTTGCGTAGTAATGAAGAAGCTATTACCGTTATTATGCAAGCGATTGAGCAAGTCGGTTACAAAGCAGGCGAAGACATTCACCTAGCCTTAGATTGCGCTGCTACTGAGTTTTACAAAGATGGTAAATATATCTTGGCAGGCGAAGGCAATAAAGCTTTTGATAGCCAAGGCTTCTCAGACTATCTAGTAGGTCTTGCACGTCAATATCCTATTATCTCTATCGAAGACGGTCTTGATGAGTCAGATTGGGATGGTTGGAAGTATTTAACTGAGCAAATCGGTGATAAAGTCCAATTGGTCGGTGATGATTTGTTTGTGACTAATCCTGCTATCTTGCAAGAAGGGATTGATAAGCATATTGCCAATGCAATTTTGATTAAGTTTAACCAAATCGGTACTTTATCAGAAACGCTAGATGCGATTTATCTGGCGAAGAAAAATGGCTACGCCACGATTATTTCTCATCGTTCAGGCGAAACCGAAGACAGCACCATTGCTGATTTAGCGGTTGGTACAGCTGCTGGTCAAATTAAAACTGGCTCACTATGTCGCTCAGATCGCGTTGCAAAGTATAACCAATTGCTTCGTATTGAGCAGCAAGTACGTGCAAGCTATCGTGGTCGCGAAGAGTTTATCGGACTGCGTGGTTAATAAGCTAGGTATCTAACAACCGTTAGACGATATATCGTTTATTATATCGTCTAACGGTTGTTAGCAGTTTTATCACATTATTTCTCTATTGTTTGGCGTTATCATTTTATGAAATACTTTAGCCAATTTATACTTCTTGCTTTAGCCGTTGCCGTACTGTCAGGACTGCAATATCAGTACTGGCTGGGTGAAAACGGGCACGTTGAGCACAATAAGCTTCTGACCGAAGTTGAAGAGCAACAGCGCTTAAATGATAACCAAGTCGCAGCAAATAACTTATTACGTACCGATGTACATGATCTAAAGACGGGTCTGGAAGCAGTAGAAGAGCATGCTCGTTTGGACTTAGGTCTAATTAAGCCAAATGAGACCTTTGTACAAGTTTCAACCGCGCCAACGACGCACAGCCGTTATTAATGATTCTTATTTTTCTAAAATAATCGTCTTTTATTATTGATAATACGAACATGATTCATATCAAATATATTACTTCTCTTATTATTCATTTCCCTCGCAATACTGTCATGGATATCAACCATACGTACTACACTATAAATTCCGAATTCTGAATCCTGCCTTATGAATAATAAACCTCATATCCATGCAATGATTGTCGCTGCTGGTCGCGGTAGTCGCTTTGGGGCATCTATTGCTAAGCAATATACAATACTTCAAGATCAAACCTTATTACAGCACAGTGTGGCACGTCTGGCTGATAGCATTTATATCGATAAGTGTCTATTGGTTATAGCAGCAGATGATAATACTGCTAACACGCTCAATTTCTCGCTTCCTATACATTATACAATCGGCGGTGCTGAGCGTTGGCAGTCGGTAAAAGCTGGCGTTGATGCTATTATCAATGCCGGTGCAGATGAGTCTGATTTGGTAGTTATTCATGATGCAGCGCGTCCTGCTGTACCTGTTCATGATATTGATGCAGTGATTCAAGCAGCTATGCAAGAACCTTACGGTGCTATCTTAGCGACACCCGTCGCTGATACACTAAAGCAATCGTATATAGCAAAGACAGCACTGCCTAATCAAGTACTTCAAAATAACAACCATCTAAATATGCAGATTGAGCCTAGAAACTCTCGAAGTAGCGGTAATGTACTTCATGCTTATGCACAAAAAACAATCGACCGTAGTGATATATGGCAAGCGCAGACCCCGCAAGTATTTAGGCTTGGGCAATTAAAAAATGTACTGACCTATGTTGCTGAGCATAATCTTGTTATTACTGATGAAGCCAGCGCCTTTGAATACTTAGAATTACCGATTCGATTGGTAGCGGGCAGTCGTCAAAATATAAAACTTACTTATCCTGATGATGCGATGTTACTGACCGCCATCCTTAATGCTCAATTCTCCCGACATTTATAAGTGCTCTATAACGCTCTAATATGATGCTTTGTGATGAGAAAAAAATCTCACACAGGGTTTATAATCATCTGCAAAAACAATAAAGGCTTATATATTGCAGTCTCTGCTAACGTCATTTAGTCGTATCTAAGTATAGATAGCCTAGTTTTTCTAGGAATATTAGATTATTTTTTCTAATTAAATAGGCGTTGATTTTTCTCTATAAAATCTTAATTCTTACTACTATCAGTCAAATATTTCTAAAATATTGTTGGATATTGAAAATTTGTTATCCAAGATAAAGATATATTGCTTTGATGACGAAAACAACCTATGATGTAACCAACTTAATACAATTAATATAAACATTTATAAAATCAATAATATACCGAGCCGATTTGTTGTTTGGAACCGTCTTGCTTCTATGTTTTTTCAAAATGAGTATGGTTGTCTTAGCTACATTTACCTAAATATAGGGAGAAGCTGATTGTCACCAATAACTGATTCGACAAATCCAGTAACGCCAGATCTCTGCCAGTTTGTATATCTGAGCCACATTACTTCTACTGGTCTGACCAACGCTAGTACGCTTAACGACATCGCAGAAGTGTCGAATAAGTTGAATAAAATTGATAATGTTACGGGTATACTTTGCTATGGCAATGGTTACTTTTTTCAATATATAGAGGGTACTGAGCAAGCGTTGACCAATCTAAAAAACCGCTTGTTGATAGATGACCGTCACAAAGATATCAAAATATTAGATTTTTCAGCTATTGATGAGCGCCGCTTTGAAGGATGGTCATTACGTTCGATCACCCTTGAGCGCTGGATGATGAATGAGCCTAAACTAAAAGCCTTTATGCCTTTTAGACCAGATAACTGGCAGGCAGGCGATTGGCAGGGATTTTTAGATATTCTACAAGGCTACTATGAAGCGCAGGAGACTACTATGGATACTGACTCTCAACCTATCAAATATAACACCTTAGGTCTGACATTGGGTAAAGTAGTAGGGCAGCATCAAGCCTTCTTCTTAATCCAAACGGTATTGGGTGGATTGATTGTTTTAGCTTTACTATGGTTACTTTTATCTGATAAAATTTTCTAGATACTTAAATATTCATTCAAAAAGTCAGCATACGATGCTGGCTTTTTCGTTTTTATAAGCTGCTATTAAATCATTATTGGGTTTTGCGCATCAGGCACAATAGTCATAATTAATTTTAAAAAGTAAAACTAATACACATAAAAAAAGCCCAATCATAATATATTATGATTGGGCTTTTTGATGGTACGCTTATTAGTCTTATCTAATGCTTAGTAGCATATTTGCTAACAAGTGACGCCAAATAGTGGCGTCCCCAGGGGGATTCGAACCCCCGTTACCGCCGTGAAAGGGCGGTGTCCTAGGCCTCTAGACGATGGGGACTAGTACAACGCTTCAGCTGCTTTCACCTTTATGCTGAAGTGGTGCGTATTTTAATGTGCGCGGCGCTTACTGTCAAGCCTTTTTCTGCGTCTTTTTAAAATTAAGTATCTTTTTTTCAGTGCACGACTTGGATGTAAGTCATTACGCTTTAAATGATAGCGAATCCATAACGAAGTACAAGTACTAATGGTTAAAGCGAGTAGCATATAACCGATAATGGTTGCCCATAATTTAACTTGTGGTTCCATGATAAAGTCCCTTTTATTAAGCTTCAACCGTCTATAGCAGAGGATTAAAGCAGAGCAGGTAACTCAAACCATCTATAACTTAACCTATTTTTTAAATAAAACACTGCCAAGAGGTTAAATTATACTTTTAAATCGCAAGGTTAAAGTTAGTAGACCTTACAAATACCACTATTAGATATGGCGCACAATATATAATCTGTAATCAAAGAATTATTACTTCTCTGTAACAACTTCGTCGGTAGCCTCAGGCTCGCTATGCATAGCATTAGCAAGCATAGGATAATTATTTAAGATATAACAAAATAGCTCAGCAGTTTTTTGCGTATCGTATAGTGCTGAGTGGGCATCATTACCATCAAAATCAAGCCCTGCCGCTTTACAGGCGCGTGCTAATACTGTTTGACCAAACGCTAGCGCTGATAAAGTTACCGTATCAAAGACTGAAAAGTTATGAAAAGGATTGTGGCTCTTATTATTGGTACGTAATACCGCAGCATTTAAAAATGCCAAATCAAAATGGGCATTATGTCCGATTAATACACATTGACGGCAGTCTTCAGTACGGCGTACTTCTTTTAAGCCTTTAAAAATACGACGTAGCGCTGTTTTTTCATCTTCAGCAATGGCTTTACGAAGCGGATTGTTGGGATCGATACCAGTAAAGGCGAGCGCACTTGGCTCAAGATTTGCCCCTTCAAAAGGTTCGATATGAGCGTTAAATGCTTCACCAGGATAGAAGATACCCTGCTCATTTAGTAGCACAGGAATACAGGCAATTTCTAGTAAAGCATCAGTTTGGGCGTTAAATCCTGCCGTTTCGACATCGACCACCACTGGCAGGAATTTACGAAAACGTTCTTTTAGTTTCATAGGTTCTAGCGTTTCTGTGGTCGCATCTGTAGTAGCGACTACATCAGTTTTAGGTAAAGTCGTATCGTTTTGAATGGTCATATCAGGTTAAATCGCTTTTATCAGTCGGGCTATTATATTGGAATAAAATATATTGGAATAAAAAAACAAATATCCTATGACTTTTACACCTCCTTTTTGATTCAAAGGTGGTATCGCTATCATAGGATAAAATACAGATATTTTACTTTATAAAAAATTTTTTAATTTAAAAGCATTAAAATTATTCTTTGATGGACCAAGGTAAGGTCTCGCCTGCCATCAGTGGGGTTAGTGTGCTACCGTCAAAGTAAGGATAAGAAGCTGGTATTTGCATTGGCGCATTGACAAGGGTGACAGTGTTCTCATTGACAGGTAAGCCATAGAACTGTGCACCAAAACGACTGGTGAACCCTTCTAATTTATCGATTTTACTAACACTATCAAATGCTGTCGCGTAGAGTGGTAATGCAGTCGCTGAGCTATAGCAGCCCGCACAGCCACAAGCTGCTTCTTTTTTATCAGTTGCATGCGGCGCAGAATCGGTGCCCAAAAAGAATTTTGGATTGCCGCTGGTGGCCACATCCAGCAATACTTTTTGATGGCTTTGACGTTTTAAAATAGGCAAGCAATAAAAATGCGGTTTGATGCCGCCAAGCAATAAATGGTTGCGGTTAAACATTAAATGCTGCGGGGTAATGGTAGCAGCAATTTGGTTGCCTTGTGATAATACAAAGTCCGCGGCATCACTGGTAGTGATATGCTCCATCACAATTTTCATGGTTGGGAACTTGGCGATGATTTGTACCATCACTTCGTCCAAAAAGCGCTTTTCACGATCAAAAATATCGACGTGGTCGTGAGTAACTTCGCCATGCAATAACAGTGGTAGATTATATTTTTCAAGGGCTTCAAAGACATCGACGCAGGCATTGATATCGGTGACGCCATCAGCAGAATTGGTGGTCGCTCCCGCAGGATAAAGCTTAACCGCTTGTACGATGCCAGATTTTGCTGCCAACTCGATATCTTGTGCAGTAGTATGATCGGTAAGATACAGCGTCATGCGAGGATCAAATGCGGCTTTACGTTCAGCGCTCACATTACTAGCTTCTAGATGCTGCATGATACGGCTACGGTAAGCGCGAGCATCTTCAACGTTTTTGACGGGTGGTACAAGATTTGGCATACAGATAACGCGATTAAAGCTTTCTGCTGCATGAGGAACTGTGGTTGCTAATGCCTTATCATCACGCAAATGAATGTGCCAATCATCGGGTTGCAGGATGGTCAATTCTTTAATTGAATCAGTCATAGTATCATTGCGCTCTATATCGTCATATCTGGGAGTAAAAAAGGAGTTTTGCTGTGCTGCTATCATAACAGATTTGCTGACTTGACTAAATATGTAGCTGGCTAAACTGCCTAGATAAATTGTAGGTGATTTAACCAGCTACAAAAGTGTGATGCCATGCTGACAGTATTTTCATAGAAAGAATTATTAATTCAATAACTGCTAAATTCAGATGAAAACCCTATACCTAATGGCAGTGCTACTTTTGCCAATACCAAATATGATGTACACTGAGTGAGCAATCTATTTTCCTCATGATATAGTCGATTTATCTATCATTAAAATCCCCATACTAGGAGTGTTTCATGGCTCAGCTTGATCCAAAAAATATTAATAAAATCGTATTGGCATATTCAGGGGGTCTTGACACCTCAATCATCGCTCGATGGCTACAAGAAACCTATGATGCAGAAGTGATTACTTTCACTGCGGACATCGGTCAAGGTGAAGAAGTTGAGCCTGCGCGTGCCAAAGCTGAAGCCATGGGTATCAAACATATTCATATCGAAGACTTGCGTGAAGAGTTTGCTCGTGACTATGTGTTCCCAATGTTCCGTGCTAATGCCATCTATGAAGGCGAGTATCTGCTTGGCACTTCTATTGCCCGTCCATTAATCGCTAAGCGTTTAGTTGAAATCGCTAAAGAGCATAACGCTGATGCGATCAGTCATGGCGCAACTGGTAAAGGTAATGACCAAGTACGTTTTGAGCTTGGTGCTGTTGCCTTATCTCCTGATGTCGTCACTATCGCGCCTTGGCGTGAGTGGGATTTATCGAGCCGTGAAAGCTTGATGGAATATGCTAAAGAACATAATATCGCTATCGATTATGCGGGTAATAAGAAAAAATCTCCGTATTCAATGGACGCTAACTTACTACATATCTCTTATGAAGGCGGCATCTTAGAAGATCCGTATGCTGAAGCAGAAGATGACATGTGGCGCTGGTCAGTCAGCCCAGAAGAAGCACCTGACGAAGCACAGTATATGGAGCTAGAGTATGAAAAAGGTGATATCGTTGCCATCGATGGTGAGGCGCTGAAACCTTTTGAAGTAATGATTAAGCTTAATGAAATTGGCGGCAAGCATGGTATCGGACGTTTAGATATCGTTGAAAACCGTTACGTCGGTATGAAGTCGCGTGGATGCTACGAGACGCCAGCGGGCACCATTATGCTAAAAGCGCATCGCGGTATTGAATCATTGACGCTTGACCGTGAAGCGGCACATTTGAAAGATGAGCTGATGCCACGTTATGCTAAGATTATTTATAACGGCTATTGGTTCAGTCCTGAGCGTATGATGCTTCAGGCGTTGATTGATAAGTCGCAAGAGTATGTTAATGGCACTGTACGTATCAAACTATACAAAGGTGCAGTAAGCGTCGTTGGTCGTAAGTCAGACGATTCATTATTCGATGAAAAAATTGCTACTTTTGAAGATGATGCTGGCGCTTATGATCAAAAAGACGCAGAAGGTTTCATCCGTCTAAATGGTTTACGTTTGGCGATTGAAGCCAGCCGTGGTCGCGATTTATCTAAATAGGTATTTTTAGCAAAAGACTATTTTTAAAATAATCATCTTCTTAAATAACTGATAAAAAGAGGCGCTATATAAATAGCGGCTCTTTTTTATTGTCGATAGTTTTTATTAAACTACTTTTAAGTATGACTCTTTTTTATTTAGCTTTTGATTTCGTATTCGCATCAGATGTATCGTCATTAGCAATATCCTCATCTACCATGACGATAGCCACATCTTGCTGCGCTCGCTCCTCAGTTTCAGCGGCTTGCGCTAATGCTTCACCGTTAGCAAGTACAATGCCGTTAGATTTTTGCGTTTGATACTTGATGGTTGCCAATATCCCAAGACCGCCAATAACGAGAATAATCAGCAAAATAACTGGGTTTTTCCATAGAGGCGTCGATGCTTCGTATTCGATAGGCTTTTCACTGAGAGTAGTTGGTGTGTTTTCATGATTGCTATTGCCACTGAGTAAGCCTAAGCTGACCAAAGGTGGCTTTGGCGGATTGATAGGTTCAGAAGTAATACGCAGGCGATTACGCTGCAAATATATCTCTGAAATTTTGGCAAGTTGGAGCAACCAACGTTGATGCGGTAAGCCAATAGCTGTCATTGGTGCAAAGACTAATAAATCATTATGCTTACCTTGCTGGATGTTGTTCGATGAACGTCCAATGGCTTTTAAGTAGTTACCTGTTGCTAGCTGCCCATCTTGTACTGGCGCAAGTTGTTGCGGTTTAAATGATGTCAGCTCGTACCAGTAAGAATCAAAAACTGGCGGCGTATCTGTTAACTGCTCAGTGCTTAATAAATGACGCTCTTCGTTATCTGTTGAATCTAGTTTCAACCTCTGGTCTGTTGATAACGCAGTTCGCGTCTCATCAATATTGTCTACCGATTCGTTAATAGCTGACTTTAAAACAGGGACTGCAAAACGCGCTTTGGACAAAAATTGTGGCTGTAGAGCAAACCATTCATTTATTTCATCGTGATCAAGCTGGCTATATTCGATTAAAATAGCCAGCTCGCGTAGCACTATCACACATAAAGAGCTGAGTAGAATTTGAACTTGTGGCACTGTCGCGTCAATTTGAGCTGCGATATATTTGCTGGCTTTATTCACACGTGCATTGTCATAAAATATCGCATCGGCGGCATCATTGCGATGGTATAACGTTGCCTTTAGCGTGGCAAAATTCATAGAATTGTACTGGCGCATCTCTTTGACGGCACTGCGCCCAAACAGTTTTTTGCTAAGCACTTGTCCTTGACGCTGCTGCTGATAAGCGAGAAGGGCGCTGATGATGGCCTGTAAACTAGCGTCCATTGCTAGACGTGCTTGAGGCAGTGACAGTGTTGCTGCATCTGCTAATAACGACACCATTGGCTTGGTATCTTGATATAGAAAATCATACATCGACACACGTGTCGGTGAAATAGTCGTCATAATCTGCTAGCATCAAAAAGTGAGGCTCTATATTACGGTGCCAAATGCCTTGATACAATCCCTTAATAATAGAAAATCCAACTCATTTTAATATACTAATCATAATCATCGATAGAATAGCTGGACAACTCCTATGACAATTAATCAACCAACAGCGCTACAGTTAACCATTAATATCGCTCAGCAGACTTTGACCGTTTATAATCAGCAAAACGCTATTGCTCACTATTCCGTATCAACAGCTAAAAATGGTATAGGTAGTCAGCAAGACAGTGGTTGTACGCCGCTTGGTCAGCATGTGATTGCAGAAAAAATCGGTGCAGATGCGCCAAGTTATGCGGTATTTATCGGACGCGTGCCGACTGGGGAAATCTATGATGCTGAACTTGGTCTATTAAACCCTGAGCGCGATTGGATACTAAGCCGTATTCTGTGGCTAAGTGGTCTTGAAGAAGGGGTGAATAAAGGCAGTAATAGTCAAGGCGGCTGTGATACTTATCAACGCTATATCTACATACATGGAACGCCTGATAGTGAACCTATGGGTATACCACTCTCGCATGGCTGCGTGCGTATGCGCAATCAGGATATTGTTGAATTATTTGAGCAGGTTAATGAAGGAACGATGATCACTATTATTGCTGAATAAAAATGTGGCTAAATCAAACTAGTTTTAGCTAGTCTGCTTTTTAACAAGATAGTTTCGCTAAAAGCCAGAGAAAAAAGACAGCCTTTATCAAGTGAGCTGTCTTTTTTCTTTAATATTGATGGCTATCAAATGACAATATACTCAATCACCAAAACACTGGGCAAGCATAAAACTTATCCAAACGTTTTTCTGTGGCTTTTTCTATCGGTATCAAAGCAGCATTTAACCAGCCTGCAGCATATAAAGCAGCAGAGTTAGAGCTGGTCTTACTTTGATAATGCTGCTGATAATTAGTCATATCTAGCTGCTTACCCAGTGCTTTTTGTGCTTTTATGATACGTTTTAGCCAACGCTTTGTTTTCTTTTTGCCGTATAAAGGTGCTGCTACCTCACTGATATAACGTAAGTCTTTTAGATGACTATGCAGCTTGTGCAGTGCTTCTATAAATACTTCATTCTCTAGCTCGATGTCTGACTCACCATAGCTATCCTCTAAATCTTGCTCAGCCTTGAGTAATTTCTCATGGTATTTGGCAAGTATTTTTTCTAGCTTATTGATAGCCAGTTTATCAGCTTGGGGTTCAAAACTAGGGTCACTCATCGTAAAGGCAATGAGCTCAAGCAACATGATTTGAAAGTCATTGGCACTGATGGCAGCCGTTGGTGTGATTTTGAGAGCATCAATATCAGCTGTCCAATCAACCATGGGTGCACCATGCTGTTGTAACATCGGCTCAACATGAGCACTAAGATAAGCAAACTGATGATACTCAGCGAGTGAGATAGCAGTTTGTTGCAATATAACTAACCACTCAGGATTAGTTTCATCTGAGAAGTTATTAAAGGCTTGTAGCGCAGTATGCAGGCGCTCTATACCAATAGATAGCTGTAAAAGATGTTCATTATCTTGACTACCGGCGACGATGGCGCTACTGTTTGGCAGTATTTGCAATAGGCAGTTATGCACGACTGTACGTAAAAAGGTAGGCATACTGATTTTATTATCGATATTAAGCGCGCTTAAGTCAGCCGCAGTGGCTAGGCTATACTCTTGCCCCTTGATAAGTAAACCACCACGTTCGGCTTTGGTGACGGTAGAGAGACATAGTTTATGACGCTGACACCAACTCTTTGCAGTCGCAAATAAAAAATCTACATCGCCAGATATCAGCTCAAATTCAATCTCTTGAATGGCATCTCTTTGAGTGTCATCGGTACCATGGATTATTTTTCCATAATCATACGCCACCTCAACACTGTTAACGACTTCATCGTTCATATCTTCTATTAATAAGCGGGTAGTACGTTCTACATCGGTTACATATAAGCGTGTCAGTTTTTTAGCCAATTTTTTTAGTTTAAAATCTGCCAATGCTGAGGCAATAGCAGTGTCTTTATAAATGCTTAAATCAGGCATCAGCTCGTTATTGTCGAGCATGGCTTGTACTTGCTCATTATCTAATGTGGCATTGTGCTCTAGGCGCGCTGCTATGCCATCGCCACCAGCTTTAATAGTTTGTACCCAAGCATTACCTTCTTGACGAATACGCAGACCAATACCAGCCTGTGCAAGCTGCTGATCAGGGGTATCATAATAGTGCGCTGCCAGTTGAGTCACTTGTGATGATTTGACTTGAGCTTGGCGCATTAATCCTTTCAACCGCGACTCTGGTACCAAAAATTTCAGCTCTATCTCTTGCATGATGGCTCCCGATTATTTTAATAAATGTTCAATGATTACCATCGTATGAAAGCTATCGGTGAATAACAAGTAAAAATTTTTTTATAAGTGAATGACCTAATATTAAAGATATACTTTAAATAAGTAACAACTATAATTAGAATTATTTATCAAACAAAAGTAGAATATAAACGATTGCTCAAACCATAAAATCCACAGCTGCTATATCGCAAATAGTTGGAGAGTAAAATAATGAAGCTATATAAGCAAGATGAGCCTGAAGCCAGTTACTCTTACAAAGTAGTGAGTTTTAAAGCCTTGGTGCTACCAGTAGTGCTGCCGACTATATTAGGCTCGCTGCTGTTGATAGGCGGTTGTAGTAACTCTTCTGAATATGCGGAGAGCAGTGCTGATATGGAGTCGGTTCAGTCGGGAACGGAGGAGGCTGCTAATAGTGAGATGACTGGCATTATGTCAGAACCTTCATCTGATACAGCTGATATCACAGCAAATGTTAAGCCTGCTACTAATGATTTAAAGGTTGATAATTTATCAGGTGACAGTGAGCAGACACTTGGCAGTCAAGTAGCGGATATTCAAATCGCTGGCAAGGAGCTACTGATAACAGCGAGTGCAAATTTTAAGGTTAAAGACGTCGTTAAAAGTAGCGCTGCCATTGAGAACTTGACGCAGCAACAGGGCGGTTATGTGGCGCTCAGTAATATTAGCAACCAGCCAAATGATAGCCGTACTTTTGTACAAGATGATAAAAATATTACAATCACCACTTATACTCGCCAAGCTGACATGACGGTTCGGGTACCGCGTGTCAACGTCAATAAGTTTTTGGCGCAATTACAACCACAAGTGGCTTTTTTAAATGAGCAGGAATTTACGGCTGAGGACGTTACTTTAGATATTTATCGTGAAAAGCTGGCAAGTCAGCTGGGTAGCGATATGGCAGCTGAGCTTAGCCAAGAGCGACTAGATAGTAAGAATGATAAAGACCAAGGCAGTAATATCGATGCTATCAGCGCCACTTATGATGCGCGTCGTCAGCAAGAGCTGGCTAAGCTTGAGCAAATGGCTATCGCTGATAAAGTCAAATACAGTACCATCCGTTTGACCTTCATGCAGCCGGATATCAGTTATAAAGAAATCACCCAAAATCTAGAAGTATTAATGGATGCCGAGAGTCCAAGTTTTGGCGCACAAGTACAGCAAGCGTTTAAATTTGGCTGGGAGATGCTTAGATGGTTTGTACTTGGCTTAATAAAAATATGGTGGTTAGTAGCAATTGGCGGTGCTTTGTATTTAATTTATAGAGTGATAAAAGCTCTTTATCGTAAATTATTCAAACATGATAGACAGCTAATAAATCTGAAGCGTGAGTTAATGGATAAAAACTCTGCACGCAAATACTCATCAGAGTTAAAGAAAAATCGGGTAAATGATGCTGATAATATTGACAGCGTCGATAGCAATAATAGCACTGACAGCATCGATGATAGGTGATCTTACTAAAGTATAAGCTTATAACTTAAATAATCCCTAATGAACACCCAGAAAAAAGCCGCCTTACATGATGTAAGGCGGCTTTTTATTCTACTTCTACAATGTGCTTATAAATGAGTTCTTATTTGAACTGATCCATTGTATTTTTGCCACCGCCAGCTTTTAGCGCGTTGTCACCTGAGAAGATTTCTTTGTGATCATCACCGATGTCAGAACCAGCCATGGCTTGATGCTTAACACAAGCGATGCCTTCACGGATTTCTTTACGTTGTACGCCAGCAACATAAGCAAGCATACCATCTTCACCGAAGTAACCTTTAGAAAGGTTATGAACTTCTAGTGCAGCAGTGTGATAAGTAGGTAGGGTGATTAAGTGATGGAATACACCTGCTTCACGAGCCGCATCTTTTTGGAAGTTCTTAGCAAGCTCATCAGCAGCGGTATTCAATTCTGTATCGTCGTAATCGCCGCTCATTAAGTCATCTTTATTGTAAGCTGAGATGTCTTTACCTTCTTTTTCCCATGCAGCAATTACTTGCTTACGGAAGTTCAGCGTCCAGTTGAACGATGGGCTATTGTTATAGACCAATTTCGCTTTTGGCTGTTGCTCTTTAATACGATCTACCATCATTTTGATGTGTTCTACGTCTGGAGTCGGTGTTTCGATCCATAGTAGATCCGCGCCGTTTTCTAGAGCGGTTACACAGTCAAGAACAACACGGTCAATGTTAGTTTCTTCACGGAACTGATATAGACCGTTTGCTAGGCGTACTGGACGAACCAATTTACCGTCATGCTTCAATAAGCTATCGTTTTCTTTAGCATTCTCAAGCGTTACTTCTTCCATTTCGATGAAATCGATATATTTAGAAGCTAAATCGCCTGGCTCATTTGATACTGGGATTTTCTGAGTGAGCGATGCGCCTTCAGAGTCAGTACGAGCAACGATGATACCGTTTTCAACACCTAGCTCTAAGAATGCATAGCGAAGGGCATTGATTTTTGCGATATAGTCTTCATGCGGAACGGTAACTTTACCCGCTTGGTGACCACATTGCTTAGCGTCAGATACTTGGTTTTCGATTTGTAGTGCACAAGCACCCGCTTCGATAATTTTCTTAGCCAAGATGTAAGTCGCTTCTTCGTTACCGAAACCGGCATCGATATCAGCAATGATTGGCACAACATGCGACTCAAAGTTTTCGATTTTTTCTTGAATTTCTTTGGTGTCTTTACCAGCTTCTTCAGCAGCATTTAGCTCACGGAAGTAATCGTTTAGTACTTTAGCATCCGCTTGGCGTAAGAAAGTATAGATTTCTTCAACTAGCTTTGGCACTGACGTTTTTTCGTGCATAGATTGGTCAGGTAAAGGACCAAACTCTGAACGTAGGGCTGCAACCATCCAACCTGATAGGTAGATGTATTTTTTAGAGGTGGTGTTGAAGTATTTTTTGTTAGCATACATGGTCTGTTGAGCGATAAAACCATGCCAAGCACCTAAAGACTGGGTGTACTGAGACGTATCGTTATCGTACTCTTCCATATCTTTACGCATGATATCTGCAGTATATTTTGCAATATCTAAGCCAGTTTTGAAGCGATTTTGCACCATCATACGTGCGGCATCGGTCTCGCTGATATTCTGCCAATTGCCATGCTTTTGCTTTAGTTCACGTATTAAATCAATTGCTGATGTATAAGTTGACATCTAGACTGCTCCATTGGTGGTGAATAAATTAGTAAATTAAAATAATTTAGATAACTTCCGTATATATATAAAGATGCTGGCAGAAGCAAAAATCTGAAACATAAGCTTCTTGCGTGAGCAATCTCTACTAAACTATAAGAAAATCGTCATAAAAGCAATAAAAACCTGTCGATTTGGTCAGCTTTTATTGTTTAGCTTATTTTTTGGACTGGTATTACAGAAGTAAATGGTTATTTTATAAGACTTATTTGATTATCAAAGTGCTCATTACCCTAAACGATATGAGAGGTTGATTCAAGCCCAAAAGCAAATCAGAGCATAAAATTAAGTTTGCGTAAGGTATATAATAAATTTCATGTTCGTATTTCTGCATGGAAATACGATAAAATATAGTCATGAGCTTATCCGTTAAAACACATGTTAACGGTCTAACGTTCATTAAATGCTCCTTGAGCGCTTGCTAGCCACTATAGCTAGGTTACCTTGATTTATCTAGTTTATGATTATTATCTTGGGTATTTTATTTAGTTATAGTACAATAGAAACAAGGGCTTGAGGCGGTAGTTTTCTGTTGGTTTTGAATTTTTCTATCTAAATCTAGATGATTATTGAATATAAAAAGAGTCTTACTTCGTCTTATTAAATTGTTTGATGTGATATATACAGCGTAATAGTTTACAAAATAGTCAGGTTTTAACAGCCATCTATTCTATAGCCAAGAGAAATATATATATGAATTTGCAGCGGGTTGATTTAAATTTATTGGTACATTTAGATGTGCTGCTTCGTGAAAAAAATGTCACGCGTGCTGCTGAGCAGTTGGGCATCACTCAGCCAGCGATGAGTAATATTTTGCGTCGCCTACGTAAGCTCTTTAATGATCCATTATTGGTACGCTCATCAGAAGGCATGACGCCGACTGAGCGTGCTTTAGAATTACAGCCTCGTATTCGTGAGATATTGGCTGATTTGACGCAGGTACTTGAGCCGCGTACAGAGTTTCGTCCTTATAGCACTTCACGCGTTTTTCGTATTATGACCTCAGATTATGCTGAGGCGACTTTAGTGCCAAAATTAGTGAAAGCGTTACGTTCAGAGGCACCCAATGTCATTTTGGATTTCTTGACACCATCGGACGTCTCATATCGCGATATGGAGCAAGGGCGGGTAGATTTGGCTATTAATCGCTTTAATGAAATCCCGCAAAGTTTCCATCAAGTGTTGGTATGGCGCGATACTTTTAGCTGCCTACTATCCTCTGATAGTCCTTATGCGCATCGCTTTAATCTTAAAAATTATCTTAAGGCGCAGCACGTTTGGGTCTCTAAAACGGGTATGGGCGTGGGGTTTGGTGTTAATCCAGAGAAATCTGGTGGCTTAGGGTCTATTGATCAAGCCCTGCAACGTTTGGGACAAAAGCGTCAAATTAGTGTCTTTACCCGTCACTATCAAATGCCAGCAATGCTTGCGGCAAATAAAGATTTGGTAGCAACATTGCCTACTCGGGTAGCAAAAATGCAGGCTAATAACGATAGTATTATGATGGTCGAGCCACCATTTTTTATCCCTGAGTTTGAGCTAACGATGGCTTGGTCACCTTTATTGCAGCATCATCCAGCGCATCGCTGGTTGCGCCAACTTATCATGCACGTAGCGCGTCAAATCGTCGATGATGAAGAGAATCCACCTCAAGAAATCCCTATTATCAATCATCTTTTTTGATAATGATTTTGAGTGATTTATTATAGAAAAGAAAAAGGCAGTATAAGTGATAACTTATACTGCCTTTTTTATAAATATTTTAAGCCCTAATTTTCGAAAAATAGCTTAAAAGGTAGAGTAGGTAAGTAAGCCGACTGATGATTGCTTGCCTGACTACTAAGCGTTATCACACCTTTAACAATCAATAGTATTGTCCAAGGTAGTAATTGATGCTCAAGCTTTTGCACGCGTGCTTGTAAGCTCTCAGCCGTATCCTTTTGATTTACTTGGAGCAGAGCTTGGGTCAACACAGCACCAGCATCAAGCTCTGCTGTCACCACATGGATACTACTACCATGAAGGCGTTCACCGGCTTGTATCGCACGCTGATGGGTATCAAGACCCTTGTAAGCAGGCAATAGAGCAGGGTGCAGATTGATCATCGGCGCTGGCGTGTTGTCGATAAATGCGCCACTTAATACCCGCATAAAACCAGCCAAGACAATCAAGTCAGGCTGCCATGCCGTTAGCTGGGCGCTGGCATGAGTCTCGAAAGTTTTGATACCCATGCGTTTGCCGCTAGCAACGTGAGATAACACCGCTACGGGAATACCAGCGTCCTTTGCCCGTGTGATGGCATAAGCATCTTCACGGTTGCTAATGACGCCGACAATCTCAATCGGTAGCGCACCTGCTTGCATGGCATCGATTAATACTTGCAGGTTGCTGCCACTGCCAGAGACCAAGACAGCAATGCGTAACGGCTTAGTTGATATTTTCGAAATACTTTTTAGGTTGTCGTCTGACATTAACGGTACACCACGGCATCCGCTTCACGGCTAACCATTTCACCGATTTGCCACGCTTTTTCACCAGCATCGCTTAAAGTTTTGATAGCCGCTTCAGCTTTATCTTTTGGTACCACGATGACAAAACCAACGCCGCAGTTAAAAGTACGATACATCTCGCTTTGTTCGATATTGCCTTGGGTTTGTAGCCAAGTGAATAGCTCTGAGAACTGCCAGCTAGCCGTGTCAATGCTAGCGGCTAGGTTATCGGGTAGTACACGTGGTAGGTTATCCGTTAAACCGCCACCAGTAATGTGTGACATGGCATGTAGAGCTGAGCTACCAAGCGTATCTTGTAGCGCTTTAATCGCTTTAACATAGATACGTGTCGGTGCCATAAGTGCGTCTTGGATAGACTGACCATCTAATTGCTCGTCGCTAGTAGTAACATCAATACCGCTGACTTCGATAACTTTACGTACCAATGAATAACCGTTTGAATGCGCACCACTTGAAGCAAGGGCGATTAGCACATCACCTTCGGCGACATTTTCACCAGTGATAACTTCTGCTTCTTCAACGACGCCGACACAAAAGCCTGCCAAGTCATAATCATCATCTTGATACATGCCTGGCATCTCAGCGGTCTCACCGCCGATAAGCGCACAATTTGACAGTTTACAGCCTTCGCCAATACCAGTGACGACAGTAGCCGCGACATCGACATCAAGCTTGCCCGTTGCATAGTAGTCTAAAAAGAACAATGGCTCAGCACCACAAACCAATAAGTCATTGACACACATGGCGACTAAGTCGATACCGATTGTGTCATGACGATTCAGCTGTAATGCCAGTTTGAGCTTGGTACCCACGCCGTCAGTACCAGAAACCAATAAAGGTGAGGTATAACCAGTCGGAATACGACAAAGCGCTCCAAAACCGCCAAGTCCGCCCACAACCTCAGGGCGTGAGGTGGCTTTTGCCACGGATTTAATACGTTGAACCAACGCATCGCCAGCATCAATATCAACGCCAGCATCTTTGTAGCTTAAAGAAGGCTTATTACTCATGGTCATCTCACAAATTTTATAGGGAATGAAGGTTAGTCAGTAGCAAAGCGAGTCGATCGTGTGGATTTTGTAGATAATGCGCGCATTATACCCAAAAATGACCCTTACTCGCAAAGCAACTTGCTTTTATTTGACCTATATTTGACCGAATTTGGCTAATATTTTATAAAGTGGCTAATAAAAAGAATATAAAAGTTGGGAAACAAAAAATGACGGCTTTTTTACTGTACTCTGCGATAATAAAACACTAAATTTATTATCAATAACTGTTTGCTATTAGCATCTTTTTGCTTAATAAAACGTATAATTAACCTTAATTCAATCACACTTTTAAATCGGCCCACTTGCAGGATTAGCTTTCATGATGAACCAACCAATAGACCCCTTTTTTCGACGCCTATTTATCGTCGTTGCTATTGTTGTGGCTATGATTTTATTGTATTTAATGATGCCGGTTATTGTGCCGTTTGTCTTTGCTTTTGTGTTGGCGTATCTGTTTAATCCTTTGGTCAAGCGCTTGTCGAAATATATCAAACGCTGGATTGCGATTATTATCGTGTACTCGACCATTACGCTGGGCATGGTGCTGTTACTGTGGTGGTTGATACCGACATTGTGGCATCAGCTACAAGCGGCGTGGGAATATTTGCCAAAGGTGTTAACTTGGTATAATGAAGTGGTGCGTGAATGGTTTGTTAATAATAGCCGCATTCGTCTGCCAGAGCTTGAGTCTAAGGGTTTCTCTGAAACATTGGTTGAATATATGCAGACCAATTATAAATTTGAAGATGCCAGTACTATGATTAGCCAAATATTGGCATCTAGCATGAACTTTATCAATAGTGCTGGGCTGATAGTATTGGTACCGATTTTAACTTTTTACTTTTTGTTTAATTGGGATCAGCGCTTACAGACATGGAGAATGGCTATTCCTACTGCTTATAGCAAAAAGGTCATTGAAATTGCGCAAGATTGTGACCGTGCGCTGATGGCTTTTATTAAAGGTCAGCTATTGGTAATGGTGTTATTGGGTGCCATTTACGCTGTACAGTTACAACTTATTGGGCTTGAACTTGGACTCATTATTGGTATGGTTGCTGGTATCGCAAGCTTTGTGCCTTATTTGGGTTTTGGTATTGGCTTTATTGCCGCCATCATCGCTTGCCTATTTCAGTTTGGCTTAGACTGGACTCACTTATCATTAATTGTTGGCGCGTTTTTAGTTGGGCAAGCCGCTGAAGGCTATATTTTGCAGCCTCTACTACTGGGTGATAAAATTGGTTTATCACCGTTATGGGTTATTTTTGCGGTGCTGGCAGGCGCAAGTTTACTCGGTTTTGTTGGTATGCTGATTGCGCTGCCAGTGTCTGCTGTCATTAACGTGTTATTCCGTCATTTATACGCTCATTATCAAACGACTGATTTTTATAAAGGACGCAAGCAATTGGCGTTGTTTGATAAAAAACACTAACATTATGCGTATCGTTGACAGAAGTTAATTGGGCTATAAAGGTTATCACAGCTATTTTCCTATGTAGTAAAAGTGGATTGATAAGCTGTTATGGGTAAAAGACTTGTCAGTCATTTTGCAAATATGTTATATATAGGCGCAGTATTGACGGTATTAGCCGTTACTAGGTTGGCTTTGGTTAAAGTAAGTTTTATCAAAGCCAGTTTATAAGCATATTAGTCGTTAAGCCTTTTTTATTGATTGTGCTACGCAAACCGAGTTGATGATTCATGGCAGAAGCACAGCTAAGTCTCAATCTGGACATAAAGCATGATGCAAGTCTCAGCGACTTCGCCGGTCCAGGTTGGATGTCTATTATCGATGCAGTACGGCAGCTACATGTTGGCCTGATAGGTCAGCTGTACCTATTCGGCAGCCCTGCTACTGGTAAATCACACTTATTATCTGCTATTTGTGAGTCGTTTATTGAGATGGACAAGTCGGCGATTTGTCTGTCGTTAAATGAGCTGATTCATACCGATGTCAATGTCTTGTCCTCTTTAGAAAACTTCTCTTTGATTGCGATTGATGATTTAGAAGTCATTGAACAAAACAGTCAATGGCAAGAAGCTTTATTTCATCTGATCAATCGCAGCCGTGAAGGGCAGCGTCAGCTTTTATTCGCCGCCAATAAACCTGCATCCGAGCTGCCGTTTCAGTTGAGAGATTTGCTCACCCGTTTGGCGCAAGCGCCGTCATTTAAAGTACCAACAGGACATGATTTTGCCGATCGTGAAGCATTATTGCAGTCGATATTGCGCAGACGTGGTTGGCAGTTTGATGAACGTATTACCGATTATCTACTCACCGAAGGACCACATCGTATTGGCGCAATGATGGAAGTACTCAATTACATTCAGCCCATGTTCTCCAATTTGGGTCGTAGTAATATATCAAAAGCGGTCATTGCTGATGCGCTGCGTACCATTGATGAGCAGACACTTGCCGCCGAACTTGTTGATATCGCACAAGAGTCACAGGTAAACAACGATGCCGCTGATCAAGACCAGCATAACCAACATACGATGCCACTTGATTTTTAGCAGTCAGAACAAAAATTTCTATTTAAAATGCCTTTACTATTACTGGAAAAATTATGAAATCAAACGCGTCTTTGCTAAAAAAACTCTCTATTATTGCTGTGTTTTTTGCTGGGGCTTCTGTCTCTACGCTATCGCAAGCGGCAGTTACTTTATTGGTTGATGATCATATCAAAGTGACGGCAATCAATGGTCAAGAGCTGACACAGAGTATTCTGCAGCCATTAACCAAGTCATTTACCTTGCAGCCTGGCAAACATGTGATTACGGCTAAATATGATCGTCTCTATGATCTGCGCCGCGATGAGCACGATTATCTGCGTTCGGGTAATGTTAGTGTTGCCGCTGAATTAGCAGACAATCAAACGTATCGCTTAACTATGCCAAATCAGCCACAAGACTATGCATCTGCTAAGAAATACGCTGAGCGTCCAACGCTCGCGATACAACAGAATAATACCGTCATTGCTAGTCAAGAAAGTGTCGGCGGCAATAACAACAGCTTATTCTCAGGACTTGGTAAAGCGTTAGGCGGCGTGTTTGGTGGTAGCGGTGATGCTGAGCTGCAAAACCAACGTGCTATTGCGGCACTCGATCAACCATCTGCAAGTGCTAATTCAACAGTAAATACTGGTGCTACCGTGACGCAAACGACGAGTGTTAACGCTTCTAGCAGTACACTAGACCAGTTTATGCAGATTTGGCTACAAGCGTCGCCTGCTGAGCGTGAAAAAATGCGTCAATGGATGCAAAAATAGAGGCTTTTATCTATAAAAGCCCAATAAAAAAGCACCTAAATTAGGTGCTTTTTTATTGCTTTAAATGTCATTATTCTTATAGGATTTCAATAGAATCATTAGCCCAAAAAGGCGTTATACATCCAAATAAGCTTTTCTTGCTCTTGCACATAGGCATCAACCAAATCAGCGGTACCTTGGTCGTCGCTTTCTACCGCGAGCGCTGATACTTGACGTTGCTCTGCAATCAGCGCTTGCAGACCACTAACCACACCGTTGACGCAAGTCGTACCGCCTTTAACGTTTTTGTCTTCGCTAATGCTCGTATGCTGAGCAAAATCGCTATAGGCATGCAATGGCGTGCCGCCTAAAGTTAGGATACGTTCAGCAATTTCATCAATTTGTAGTTGTAGGGCTGTATATAGCTCTTCAAACTTTGGATGTAAAGTGAAGAAATGCTCACCTTTAACGTTCCAATGATAACCACGGACATTGATATAAAACATATGATAGCTAGATAGTAGACCATTTAACTTTGCAATGACTGCGCTCATATCTGCTTTTTCTAGACCGATTTGATTCGTATCGTTATTATTGTTACTCATTATATTATCCTTTTCATTGAGTGTTTATTTAACATTAAAAGATTGTAGCGTTAAAGCTTAAATGATTAACATCAGCTGCTCTTGACTCATCGTCAAAACAGCTGCTTACCGCCAATTACTTAACCTTTCATTCTTACTATTATAGCAAGCAATCAAAAATAAGTTAAATAAATCAAATTAACATTTGTAATATGTTTTATCAAACAATAATAGCTTTAGTCTTAGGTAGAGCTTTTAGCTTATTTAGCGGGTAGCTGTAGATTCTCGGTATTCAGACCTTTTACCGCGACCACTTCTAATAAATGCTGACGCACCGTATCGATTGGGAATTTTTGCGCTTGCAAGCGTTTAGGGATAATCTGACTACCTTGCTGACCTTTCATCTCAAACATCATAAAGATATAGTCATCGGTTTCATCCCAGCTTTTGACTGCAGACCAAGGGATAACTGCTTGTTGGGTGCTACCTGCACGCATCTGCATACCGCGCATCTGATTACTATTAAACATATCTGGCTGATTGACCGGTACAGCCATTACCAGACCATGCTTCTGTACACCTAGTTTCATTTGACGCATCTCGTCAGGCATTTCTTGCTCAGCAACTTGCTTTTCAAACTCTCTTTTGACATACCATTTAAAACCAAGGGTACGAACCAGTAGGTAGACAACAACGGCTGCTAGCATCAGCCAAAAAATAATGGTCGAATAGCCTGTTAAAAAGACCAGTCCAGCAACGGCTAAAACCACAGCGACTGCCATGATAATCCATTCTTTCAGTTTGATATTCGACAGACCAAATGACGGGCTAGCACTAGCAAATAGTTCATACTGTGCTTGATGGAATTCTGCCTCGGTTAGGTTTAAGGCAACAGGTTGCAGCGTGTAGGGGTACAGGGCCATAAAGGTTTCTCAAATACTTGTGTTGAAAGCGTTGGGTTTAAATCACCAAAGCGGAGCGGTAATGCTGTACTTGGCTGGAAGTGTAATAAAGCTATGCGCTTATCTTACCGAAAAGCGCCCCTAAATGAAACATATAAGCCGTTCTGTTCATTGATAGACATCATATTAATAGCATTAATAGAGAGTGGCGATAATTGTTGACGCTAATCTTAAGTTTGTCAGAAGAAAATATTGGGATAACGCGCAACATTCAAACATGGTTTCAAACTAAATTTTTTTGCTATAAAGCAGCATCGTTACATATGCAAAAATAGTCGCAAGGTCGCCTTTTTAGCTTCTAAATAGGGGCAAAACATGGTCAAATCTGCTGGGTCTTGGTATTATAGCGGCTACCACACATTCTGCTGTCCAATATGACAGCACAGTAAGCACAGTAAGATAGTAACTGAGTTATTGAAGCAATAAGTCATAAAGTTAAATTGACGATAAGCGAAATTGCTGTTCAGCTTAGATATTACTTTTATCTGTTCAACACGCCCTAATAATATTTAAAAATTTTACTCACTCTCAGTATTACAGGTTCCTATTATGATTGATCCGAAACTCTTACGCGGCGATTTAAATGAGTTACAACAGCAGCTAGCCACTCGTGGCTATAAGCTTGACATGGCGTTCTGGCAAACCGTTGAGTCCGAACGTAAATCTCTACAGGTCAAAACCGAAGAGTTGCAATCGCGCCGTAATGCAGGTGCTAAGCAAGTCGGGGCGCTAAAAAAATCAGGTGAAGATGCCAGTGAGCTATTGGCGGAAATGCAAAGCGTCAGCGGTGAGATTAAAGTTGCTGAAGATGAGCTGCGCACTCTACAAGAGCGCATTAGCCAAGCGGCATTACAGATACCAAATATTCCAGCAGCAGATGTGCCAGTTGGTACGTCAGAAGACGATAACGTCGAAGTACGCAGATGGGGTACGCCGCGTGAGTTTGATTTTGACATTCAAGATCATACCCATATCGGTGAGACACTTGGCATGCTAGATTTTGAAGCTGCGACTAAGCTGACGGGTAGTCGTTTTAATGTGCTCAAAGGCCAGCTTGCGCAACTGCACCGCGCCTTAATTCAATTCATGCTCAATACTCATACCATCAAGTACGGCTATACAGAAACTTATGTGCCGTATATCGTTAATTCTGAAAGCTTAAAAGGTACGGGTCAATTGCCGAAGTTTGAAGATGATTTGTTTAAACTAACCAATCATACGAATAATGATGATATGGACTTTTATCTCATTCCGACGGCTGAAGTACCGATGACCAACTTAGTACGCGGCGAGCGTTTAGACATCAGTGAGCTACCATTAAAATTCACCGCACATACGCCATGTTTCCGTAGTGAAGCGGGCTCACACGGTCGTGATACCCGTGGTCTAATTCGTCAGCACCAGTTTGAAAAAGTTGAGATGGTCAATATTGGCACTGCAGAGCAATCGGATGAGTTACTAGAGGCAATGACAGGGCAAGCTGAATATGTTTTACAGCAGCTAAATCTGCCCTATCGTACGGTTCAATTATGCACCAGTGATATGGGTTTCGCGGCACAAAAAACCTATGATATCGAAGTGTGGTTGCCAAGCCAAGACACCTATCGCGAAATCTCAAGTTGCTCAAACTGTGGTGATTTCCAAGCTCGCCGTATGGGTACACGCGTCAAAGACGGCAAACAAACCAGTCTTGCTCATACCTTAAACGGTTCAGGCTTAGCAGTCGGTCGTACGTTATTGGCAGTGATGGAAAATCATCAAAACGCCGATGGTAGTATTACTATTCCGGAAGTATTGCGTCCCTTTATGGGCGGCGCTGAGACGATTCTAGTGTAGTTGTTTAATAGATAGTTATTTGATGATTAATGCAATCAGTGAGTCAGTATGTTGGCTCGCCGATTGTGGTTTCTTGTAGTAAGTGTTGGTCAAATTGATAAAACTGATACAAATTATTATTAAATACGAACGCTTCTATCAGCGCATTTTTGGCTAGGCAGAGCGTAACTATGTTAATATTACCGCCTGTATTTACAGATTATTTGTTAAGGGCGCCTATTGCGTCCTTATTTTATGACCCTCTGAATAAACTCTCCTCTTATCCTCCATAATTCTATCCGAATATTAGGACACTCTATGCCAGCTCCAATTAGCGAACGTAAATTAGCCAATGCCATCCGCGTACTGTCGTTCGACGCGGTTCAAAAAGCCAATTCTGGTCACCCTGGTGCACCGATGGGCATGGCTGATATTGCCGAAGTTTTGTGGCGCAAGTTTCTAAAGCACAATCCTGCTGATCCAAGCTGGCATAACCGTGACCGTTTTGTCTTATCAAACGGTCATGGCTCAATGCTCATCTATTCATTGCTGCATTTATCAGGCTATGACGTTAGCGTTGATGACCTAAAAGGTTTCCGTCAGCTGCATTCAAAAACTCCTGGTCACCCTGAGCTTGGCTATACGCCAGGTATTGAAACCACCACTGGTCCACTAGGGCAAGGTATTGCCAACGCCGTTGGTTTTGCGATTGCAGAAAAAACGTTAGCAGCGCAGTTTAATCGTGAAGGTCATAATATCGTTGACCATCATACTTATGCGTTCTTGGGCGATGGCTGCTTGATGGAAGGTATTAGCCATGAAGTTTGCTCATTAGCTGGCACACTAGGATTGGGTAAATTAGTATTCTTCTATGATGACAATGGCATCTCAATCGATGGTAATGTCGATGGCTGGTTCACAGATGATACGCAAGCGCGCTTTGAGTCTTATGGCTGGCAAGTGATCAAAGTCGATGGTCATGATACTGATGAGATTACGCAAGCTACTGAGCAAGCAATTAAAGAAACCACTAAGCCAAGTTTAATTATTTGCAAAACTACTATCGGTGCTGGTAGCCCGAATAAACAAGGCTTAGCGTCCAGTCATGGCTCGCCACTAGGTGATGACGAAATCGTCTTAACTCGCGATGCGCTATCTTGGAAGCATGCACCGTTTGAACTAGATGAGGAAATCTATCAAGCGTGGGATGGTAAAGCGAAAGGCGACGTCTTACAGAAAAATTGGGACGCGAACTTTGCAGCTTATAAAAAGGCCTATCCAGAATTAGCAGCTGAATTACTACGTCGTTTAGAGGGTGACTTACCAGCTGACTTTGAGCAAAAAGCACAAGATTATATTCAGCAGACTCAAGAACAAGGTGGAGATGTTGCTAGCCGTAAAGCCAGCCAAAATGCGATTAATACTTTGCAGCCATTACTGCCAGAGTTGCTTGGTGGTTCAGCGGATCTAGCTGGTTCAAACTTGACGCTATTTAAAGATGCTAAAGGTATCCAAGACGATGCTGCTGGTAACTATATTTATTATGGTGTACGCGAATTTGGTATGACGGCGATTGCCAACGGTATCGCACTACATGGCGGTTTTATTCCTTATGTTGCTACCTTCCTGATGTTTATGGAATACGCCCGTAATGCGGTACGTATGGGCGCGCTGATGAAACAGCGTGTGATTCATGTTTATACTCATGATTCTATTGGTCTGGGTGAAGACGGTCCAACGCATCAGCCAGTTGAGCAATTGACCAGCTTGCGCACCACGCCAAACCTACGTACATGGCGTCCTTGTGATGCGACGGAATCAGCAAGCGCTTGGGTCGAAGCGATTAAGTCAGAAAATAATCCATCTGCATTGATTTTCAGCCGTCAAAGCTTGCCACATCAAGCCCGTGACGCTGAGCAAGTCGCTAATATCAATAAAGGCGGTTATGTATTAGCTAAAGAGCAAAGCGAGCTACAAGCAATTATCGTCGCTACTGGTTCAGAAGTTGGTTTGGCGATGCAAGCGTATGAGACGTTAAGTGAAAATAGCGTTGGCGTCCGTGTAGTCTCTATGCCCTGTGCAGAAATTTTCGTAGAGCAAGATGCCAGCTATCGCGAGTCAGTATTACCAGCCGATATCCGTGCTCGCGTCGCTGTAGAAGCGGCTCATGTTGACTACTGGTATAAGTTCGTTGGTCTTGATGGTAAAGTCATCGGCATGACCACTTATGGCGAATCTGCTCCTGCTGAAGAGTTATATAGAGAGTTTGGTATTACTACTGAAGCTGTGATTGATGCGGTGAATAGTTTAGTCTGATTAATCAAAGCTTAGACTTAGTTTTTGAATTTATAAAAGAGCTGCTGGAGAAATCTAGTGGCTCTTTTTCTAGTAGGGTACGCCGCCCAGCTCACTTTTCTTGTAAGTTATATTTTATTGGTTCAGCTTGGAGCATCTCTGCTACCATAAAATTTTGAAAAAGATAGGTACACTAGTGTCGTAATATCATCCTAAGTTATGTACTAAGAAAAAGAAGGAAGGTTATGCAAAGATTTATTCAGATTGTTTCTGAAAGTACAGAAACACATATTGAAAATTTTAATAGAATAGAAAAGCTGATTTATGAGGAGCTTCAAGAATCAGGTTCAACTAGATTGGTTATAAATCTTCAAAAGATACAATGGGAAAGAACTATATTTGTTATAGGACTGTTTTCACTATTCGAAGCAGTAATTCAGAATGAATTAAAGATTGAGAAAGGTTCGGCTTTTAAAGAGTTAAAAATAAAACTTGCAAGAGATAAAAATGAGGAATTACTCGTAAGATTTGAAGACTTTTACTACGCTATTAACGTATTGAAGCATGGAAAAGGTTGTTCTTATACAAAACTTTTAGACAAGCAAGATAGATTACCGTTCGAAATCACACCTGCTGATTCATCTTTTAGAAATGAAGGTGATGTATCAGAAATTGAGACTTTAATTTATAT
>NZ_CBCPJH010000002.1:0-185601 GCF_965118485.1 Psychrobacter glacincola
CTTATTTTAACTATCCGTACAAGGTGACTGAAAACCTATTAATAATGCCATCCACAATACCCTGAACAAATTACTGATAAAAATTTTACTATAAGAATTAAGGAAGTTCTATGCAAATGAAAATTAACAATGACACGTATGAAGTGATTACCAGTCAAGATATCACCAATATCGAAAAAGCCGTGGACAAATCAGCATTAACCATGCCGCTAGTGGCCGTTTATTGTGGCTCACGTTTAGGCAATGATGTCGTATATGAGAAAGCAGCGCGTGAGCTTGGTCAGGCGCTAGCAGACAATGGCATGGGCTTGGTATATGGCGGTGCGAGCATCGGGCTAATGGGCGCTGTCGCTGATGAAGTGATTCAAGGCGGCGCTGAAGCAGTCGGTGTCATTCCAACTTTTATGCTTAAGCACGAAATAGCTCATGAAGGTCTAACGCGTCTACATCTAACGGATACCATGCACACTCGTAAAACGGTCATGGCAGAGTATGCCGATGCGTTTATTACTTTGCCGGGCGGTCTTGGTACTTTAGAAGAAATCATGGAAATCGCTACTTGGCGTCAGCTTTATCAGCACGAAAAACCGATGATTATTTTAAATATTAATGGTTTTTATGACCGTATGATTGAGCATTTGAAATATACTACTGAGCAAGGGTTTATGAAGCAGCAAGACCTTGAGCGTTTGGTAGTCTGTAATACGATTGGTGAGGCGATTGATTTACTACAGACCCTAGTCAAAATAGACGAGGCGGTTAATACAGAAAAGATGGCTGGTAACTAAAAGCAAATATAAAAAAAGGGAAAGAAGGGCTAACGATAAGCCATTCTCTCCCTTTTTTATTTAAAAATTAAAAATAATGCTCTTACATTTCAGTAGTACTCGAATCATTATTTGCATTTAAATCCGCTAATGTTGCCTCGTGAATACCATTAATATCGCAATTAACACCTGCCATCGCTACTGGGAAGCTACGCTGTTTTGCTAAGTCACGAGCGACTGCATGAATGCTCGTACTATCATTGTGTGCCAAATACGCCCACTCATGGGTATAGCGCTGGCGGTTTGCCTGCGTATCCTTATCAATTAAGCCAAGCTCGCTCAGTTCATCAACGATTTGATCCGCTGCTATCAAAGTCGAGGATGCTTTGACGTTTTCAGCACGCGCATAACGAATGTTAGAATATAAGCTTACATCAGCGACCCGCAGCGTATCGTCTTCACCAGGGATTTGCTGACCACCATATAAGGCGTTACCGATAGTACGAGCGCTATGAAAAGTCGGTATAAAATCTGCGACATAATCAATCGCTTGCTGGCTACGCGCTTGCAGCGGCGCTTTGTCCCAGCCATCTTCGATATAGTGTACATATTGCGGCGGCAACTCAGGCTGTGCGCTGTCTTTATTAGAAGCAACCAACCCATCATCGAACAAGGTGATAAATTTACTCATACCATGTATCTGAAAGTAGCCTCCCGGATAAGGTGTTAGTTGTGCCATTCCTTGAGGCGTACCACGATTACCATAGACAATAATCTCTGGTATCTGTCCGCCAGTGTCATTCCAGTGGGTAATATAAGAGGATTTAAACTCGACCATACGGGTAACTTTGACGCCGACCATATCATCAATCACCCCTGTACGAAAACCACAGGCATTGACGAGATAATCGACTTCAATAGATTCGATCTTGCTATTAGATTGCGCTTCAGCAGCTAAACTAGCGCCTTGCTGATAGTCAATACGCCATTTGGTCACATGATGATCAGCGTTTGTGCAGTTCTCACAATCAACCGGCATCACCTGCTTTACTTGAGTATCGGTAAACACGTGCGCATGCTCATAGCCATCTAATGCCAATTGCGCAGAAGCTGCTAAGCGAAAGATATTCCAGCCATATTCTTGTACCACAATTAGTGGGAATTTAACTTTATTTAAGTCCAGATATTTAGCAACGGGTATCACCCACTCGTCAACCGTCGTTGGTACTATAACTTGCTCACGCTCAGACAATTCAAGCAGTTGTTCATGGCTATATAACTGGTAATAATCTTCCGGCTCGCCCAACACTTTATTTTTAGGATCTTGAGCAATCAGCTCGCGATACGCTGCGGTTAATATTTCAAGCCGCGGTAGCAAGTCTGCTGGCAAGCCCTCATCGCGAGTCGGCACGGCAAATACCGTTGGGCGTACATCAATGGTATAAGGATAAAGACGCAAAATATCGATACATTGTTTAAGCAGGGCAACGCAATCTTCGTCAGGAATTTCACGATAGAGGTTGCCACCGGCATGCAAATGGCACATTGGCGGACCATCAATTAGCGATTTATTTTTTTCAAACACATAAGTTTCAAGCCCTAGCGCTGCTAAGCGAATGGCAATAGTTGCCCCTGCTGTACCACCACCGAGGATACCGACGCGTTGAGTTGTAGCTGTTTGCTTAATTGTAAAAGAGTCAGTCATGGTCGTGGTTATATCCTTAATAGCATTTGCATCAAGCGTCACTTGAGATAGTACTTGTTATATTTATGAGATGGCTGATATGTATCGCTTATAGGCATTAATATGCGTGCAGAGGCAGTTAACTTCAATAGTAATAACAATCCGCTATAGTCATATTTATCATTGTGTAGTCGTACTTAACTTTCATGATGTTATTGTACGAAAAACTACAAAGAATAGAATGGCAAATTGGTAAATAGATGCATGAGTTTTGTCAACGAATAGTGTTAGTAATCCACAGCGTAAAGGAACTCTGTTATCTAATTTGTAATATTTATGCACTTTTGTAAACTTATATAAGGATGAGAATAATGGCTATAAATCCTATGCTATATTTAGAATTCGATATGAGGTTTAAGGTATTGGCTTTATTTTAATAAAGTTGAAATCCTAGAATGATAAAAACCCGATAACAACTAATAATCTATGACAACAATGACAAGGAAGTTATTATGAAACATATACTGTTATTATCTGCGCTTAGTGGCATGTTAGCACTTAGTGGTTGCTCTACATTAAATAATATGGTCGGCAATGACGATTCTGGTATGCACGACGTGCAAGCTACCAATAAAAACACTGCACCAGTCATGAGTAAAGGCGGTATGTTGGTCGATTCTAGCAATCATATGACCTTGTATACCTTTGATAAAGATTCAATGAATAAGTCAGAATGTGGTAGCGCTTGTATGCTAGCGTGGCCGGCATTTATGGCACCTAGTAACGCTAAAGCCTCGGGTCAGTTTGCTGCCTTCCAACGTGAAGATGGTAAGTATCAATGGGCAATGAGTGGTAAGCCATTATATTTCTATGCCAACGATACAAAAGTTGGTGATAAAGATGGTGATAATAAACTTGGCGTTTGGCATATCGTGAAAACCGCCAGATAAAGTTCAACAATAACTTTATTTGGATTTAGAAAAGCAGCCATTAAACGGCTGCTTTTTTAATATGCTGTTTTTATTGAAGGTTATTTCTTACTAAAATTTCTGGCAGTATTTTATACTTTTTGAAGTAAGTCAGCGACATAATCCAGTAGAATTATTTTGCTTTACTCTTCGTAGCAGCTTTTTTCTCAATCAATTCACCATCGATCTGAATCGGTACATTGGTGGTAATGCCATCCGCAAAAGCAGTCATGCCATAAGCCGCGCGGTCAATATTACCAGTTGCACGGAAGCCAATAACGGGCTCTTTGGTAAGCGGACTGTTGGCGATTTTATTTAAAGTCACATTTAATGTTAATGGTTTGGTTTGACCAAGCATGGTGAAATCACCCGTTACTTTCGCTTGTTGCGGATTGGTGAATGTCACTTCAGTCGACTTAAAAGTCATAGTAGGATATTTCGCCACATTAAAAAACTCATCCTTTTTTAAATGCGCATCACGTGCATCCCAATTGGTATCTATGCTAGCTGTAGCGATAGTAAAGTTCATATTGGCTTTATTTGGCGCTTTGATATCGTAATTAACCATACCTTTGACGTCATTAAAATGACCCATAGTGGTCGAAAATCCTAAATGATTCACAGAAAACCCGACGCGGGTATGCGAGTCATCTAGCTGCCATTGGGTTGGCAGCGCCGCACTTGCTAATGTCGTTATCGCTAGTGCTGAGCTGATAAGCAGGGCTTTGGCACTATTCTTTATTATCGTATTTTTCATTATATTATCCTGAGTTGAGTATTTATGTTTTAGATGTTCTGATAGGTGAAGCATCAATAATAATTAAGAAAGATTATTAAATTAATCTACAAAAATAATAGCTATTGATTATTTTATCTAACGCGTCATTATACTCAGCTTGTATGTCCACCTCAATAGTACCCATATGCTAGTGACAAATTAGCACTAATAATGCTCAAAACTGCTGCTTGCATCAAACCCCAAAAACCGGTAAAATCTCGGTTTAATTTTCCCGCTGGGGAAAGGCTAAGCGAGCAGAGTTGTGGTATTGGGTGCTGGAATAAGCCAGTGACGCAGTTGCCAGACTGAGAATGTCCTTAGTGCCTCAGTTACGTATGTCATCATTTGCCTAATACATCATTAAAATGTCGTTTTGCAAAGGCGTTATACATACATCGGACATAGAGAGTTTATTATGCGTAAAGATATCCACCCTAATTATCAAGAAGTTTTGTTCCATGACACTAACGCGGACGTGTTCTTTTTAACCCGTTCAACGGTTAAAACCAAAACGACTCGTGAATACGAAGGTACAGAATATCCATACTACCCACTTGATATCTCAAGTGCGTCGCATCCATTCTATACTGGCGAACAACGTAAAACTTCTACTGAAGGTCGTGTTGCAAGCTTCAACAAACGCTTTGGTGCGTTTGGTGGCCGTAAGAAAGCTGCTGATACTGACGCTGCAGAGTAATTCACCCGTATTGTGTGATATTATTAAGAATATAAAAAAACCGCTGACTATTCAGCGGTTTTTTTTGTTCTATTTTTGGCTAATGAGCTAAGTGTTAGAAGAGTCAATCAACTCTGTGATCAGCTCTGATACTTGCTGGGCCCAATAGCCATACATCAGGCTGCTTGGATGAAAGCCGTCACTGGCAAACATCACCTTAATATCGATTGGCGACCCATTAGAGTGCTCAGCGATCATGCGTGGGAAATCCGTGGCCATATAAGTAACGTGGTTATGATTCGCACAGATTTGCTGCAATGTGCTATCAAGAATAGAAGCTTTAGCACCCACAAAGTGACTGAGTGGGGCAGGTATGGCAGGCATTTGTGCCATGGGCGGTAAACTCAAGAAAACCAACTCACGCACGCCAAACTTACGCTGGGCAATGGCAATAATATCCATAATTTGCTGCCGCCATTTATTTACAGCAACACTCGATGTCGTATCATTGACCCCGACACTCAATATCATTACATCGATAGGCTCGTTCGGCGCTGGCATAATATATAGCCTGCGTAAAATATCAAAGCTAGTGTGACCCGTTGTTGCTTGCAGTGACCAATGTAATACCGCAAACTGAGCATGAATGGCTGGCTGCTGTTGTAAGATAGGGATGAGCTTACCAACGAGTGCTTCTTGCTGAGTTTCACTACCAACTCCAGCCGCTGCTGAATCACCGACAATCATAATATTTAGTGCAGGCTTATCCTGCGCCGCTAATTCGTTACTAGCGTGATCCAGTTGCACAGACCCATGTCTTTCTCCATTTGGCTCAGGCAAACGTACGATATCTCGTTTGATTTTGCGACCTTGATAAAGGTACACAGGAGCAAACAATACATCCTTTGCAACAGCGGCTATCTTATTCGGTATTTGTTTATTCGCTACCATCCTGCACGCTCTCTAATCATAGTCAGACTTTCATTTATAAGTAATTTGCCATCAACATAAACCTCACGCAGTAGGTTATCGCTCTCAGCAGCAAGCTCATCAGCTTTAATGGTTTTTAGCTGTCCATTACTGTGTTTGATTAGTGCCAAGCGTCCTTTTTTTGAGCGTTTTGAGCGGCTAGTCACAGGGTCTTTATAGATATCTTTCCATATCCCATCAATAGAGATGGCACTGGCTTTCATCGCCCAGCTCATGGTATCGCGGTTGACTTGTTGCAATAATCCGCCGCCCATACCAAAGGTCACATTATCAGCACTAAAGCCCGCTTTCATGACCACATCGATAATCTTACTTAAGCTTTGTGGGCTGATACCGTCACCTTGAATAACGCGGACATAATCGGGCAGCACTTTATAGCCTTTACTATTAACTGTTGTACCGAATTTTACTGCCAAACGCTCTAATGCTTCACGTACTACTTTAGCTGGATCACCACTATCTGGTCGGATGACTAAGGTGCCGCCCATATTTTTGACATCGTCTTTTAGGCTACCACCCCAAATATTGTCAATAGCATTCCATAAGTCGTAGCTATCAGAGACTACAGAAAAGCTTTTGCCTGCGCCGCCAAACTGTTCAATCATATTGGCAAAGGCGGCAGTTTCACCGTCGCGTCCCCATGCTGTCATGGTGCTATGCTCAGCGGCAGGAATAGAAAAGGCAGGCATGTCCTTATCCATTTGATACCAGCGACTGGCAGCGACCAACGCCGTCATCGAATCGGTACCGGCAAAGTTCACTAAATGTGCAAGACTGCCAAGCGCTACCGATTCTTGACTGGAGGCACCGCGTGAGCCGAAATCATGCAGACGAAAAATGAGCGATTCTGTATTGTCTGCTGATTTCTCTAACGCTTGACGAATGATACCTTTACAATAGTGCGAGACGCTAGCGACCGTTGATGGATACCAAATCGCACGTAATAGCGCCGTTTCAATATAGCTTGGTAACCAATAAAACTCAGGGTCGGTATTGATAATTTGGCAGACCACGTTTGATGCTGGCACGACGCTACCTTCAGTGACTGCTTCGATGCGCAATGGCAAATAACCGCCATGCTTATCGACCAATAGCTCCCAACCAACACGGTTAAAGGTCAAGCCATGCGCTTGAATGACAATTTCGGCTTCATCTATATCTTTATGGGTAATTGGTGTGCTTAGATATTCTTTGATAAAGGCTTGTAGCCCAAAAAACACCACATCGTAATCGCCTTTACGCGCCTCAATATAGCTCGAGAGATACTCACTACCTTTTGGATACTGCACCCAATGTGAGGTTTTATAGCTGTCGCTATTTAGGATTAAATTATTTAAATTACTGGTATACATCACAGAACTCCTCTGCTTTGAGATGCCGCAACGATGGCGGCGAGATGCCTTTACCGTCTATCGGTTTGGGCGTGGAAAAGTGTTAATAATAAATTGGATTATCGTCTAATAAAATTCTACAAGCCGACCATTTTGGTGATAATCGCATAATGATCTTCAAACATCATGGTGGCATCAAGCTCAGCGAGTGGTAACCAAAATGCGGTGGCTGCATCATCGCCACCTTTTACTTTTGGCAAACCTTTTGGGTCGTTTTTTAGCTGAAAGTAAAATGCTTGAGTAATGGTGCGCCCACGTGCCGAGCGATACGGATCGTCAAAGGTGTGTTGACTATGACAAGAGCCACGCAGGACTGGTTCCGGAACTTTAAGACGAGTTTCTTCGCGTAGCTCACGGATACAAGCATCAAATAAGGTCTCTTTTGGATTCAAAAAGCCACCCGGCAAAGCCCACAATCCTTGCCCTGGCATACTGCGGCGCTCTACTAATAAGATATGCCCTGATTGTACGACTAGCGCATCAGCGGTCATAAAAGTAGGTGGATAAGGAGCAGATTCCCACTGTCTTTTATACTTATCAACAAAATCTGCTTCTTCATGCAGCTGCTGATAACCATCGGTTTTTTTGAAATCATTCAGGACTTCGCGCGTTGATTCAGGAGTACGCTCGGGCGTAGGCGTAGCCCCCATCAGATAGCTATCACGAATAGGCGTGGCGGATAAATTATGATAATTGGGAACCGAAACTGAAGCCCAGTTTGGGAACAGGGATAAATAATAAGATGAGCTGTCTTTTGAATGACCAATCAAACCAATATCGGTTTGCAAGTCACCGGTGACAGATTTTACACCCGCTTGCACATACTGCAGCCAGCGCGTGTCATTATAGAGCGCATCATCAAGCCCGACGCAGTGGATACGCGCTGCTTCCTCTGCTGAATAGGCGCCTTTAATCATCGCCGCGCGCTCAGCAACGCTAAATGGATTGCGTAAGCTGCGTGGCAGATTGGCAGAACCGATCAGCATAATGACATTGTCAGCACGCTTTAATGCCTCATCAATAACTGCTTTATGACCACAGTGAAAGGGCTGAAAACGCCCGATAAATACCAAATAACGATAGTGTTTATTATTTTTATCCAAATTTTGCTCGGGTAATTCACTCATAAACGCCAGCTCCTGCTGTACTGCTATAAACGATTAATGGGGATTTTTTAACTATTGGCTATTAGCTAACTATTGATTCAAAATATTATCAATTCGAAATAATTTTATGAGGTCAATACTGACACAGGCCGGAACTGGCTGGCAAGTATAAAGATGTTTATGGGTGTATCTATATTATTAAGCTGAATATCATTCAGCATATTAATATGATTCATGCTTTTTGACTTAAATTCAACTCTATGAAACCAGCTGCTGTCCTTATGAATCTAAGCATTAACCTTTCGCTAAACCTCTTATCGTTTAGCATATTTTTTGCTCATAAGCTTCGGGTTTTCTGTTTTTCCGTCAATATAAATATAAAAAAACTGCCAACAGTCATTTGACCATTGGCAGTTATTATGGCTATATAACTAAAAAATACATAAAAACTAGCTTTCTTTACTAAACTCGTTGAATGACGCGACGGCTTCAGCAGCATACGTCATTGAAGGATCACCACCCATATAGATACATATACCCAGTGTTTCAGCGACTTCTTCTTCGGTTGCGCCGAGCTGCACTAAGGCTTTAGTATGGAAACCGATACAAGCATCACAGCGTGCGCCAACTGCCAATGCTAGGACAATAGGCTCTTTAGTTTTTTTGTTCAATACGCCATCAGCAGTTGCTGCTGCGCCAATTAGGAGTTAAGCTGTGAATCGAGCTTGTGCTAAGTTGATAAAAGTTAGCAGCTTCTCGAATGGTCATGTCACCTTTAATGCTTCGTAACACTTGTTTGCAAAAGTCGATTGAATAGGTCATCGTTTATTTCACTAAATAAATTGGTTATAAATATCGTATCGGTTTTATCTAAGATTGACTATAGCAGCGACGAGCTTGTCGCACAGCAGCCTACCTATCAGGTCGATACACCTCAAGCGTTGGCTGAATTATTATGTGCTTAAATAAAAATCGATGTAAATGATAATCTACTTAAACGGTAAAGAATGACAATAAAAAGGGTTTATCGATATAACGATTGAACTGACCCCCAAATATTGGAAGGTTGGCTTATAACAAGGACTGAGTTCTGTACTTAACAGGGCTTAGTCCTTTTAGTTTCATTTGAATACGCTCATGATTGTAATAATGAATATATTCATGAATCTGTCGTTCTAACTGCTCAATGGTTTTAGGTTTTTCAATATAAATCGTCTCACACTTTAGGGTACCAAAGAACCCCTCCATCAGCGCATTATCCAAGCAATTACCTTTCCTGCTCATACTTTGCTTAATACCATGCTGCTTCAGCACCTGTCCAAACGGTCTCATTTGATAATGCCATCCTTGATCAGAGTGCAGTATTAACTTGTTATCACGGCACGCTTTCGTCTTTGCTAAAGCATCCCCTAGCATCTTGCCAACTAAGTCATAAGTGGGTTTCTTTGAGAGTGTATAACTGACAATCTCATTGTTATAACAATCAAGTATGGGTGACAAATACAGCTTATCATCACCCACCTTAAACTCAGTAATATCGGTCAGCCAGCGCTTGTTCGGTCTATCGGCATTAAACTGGCGCTTTAAATAGTTCTTCGCAATCTTACCTTGTTGTCCTTTATAGGAGCGATACTTCTGACGTCTTATCTTTGCGCTAAGCTTCATGTCATGCATAAGCTTAGTGATGAGCTTATGGTTATGATGACAATCTAGCTGCTTTAATGCAGTCGTGACTCTACGATAACCATACCTGCCTTTATGCTGATGGTAAAGCTCAGTAATACGCTGTTTTAAGTCTGCATATTTGTCTTTAACGTCAAACTGACACCTATGGTAGTAAAAGACACTCTTAGCCATCTTAGCGATGTTTAGCAAAGCAGATAAAGGGTGCTCTTGTCTCAATGCTTCGATGAGTCTTGCTCTTTGCCTGCTTGTTCCTCCGCTTTGAGCAAGGCATCAAGCTTTTTTAGGTAGGCAACCTCTGCACGTAGGTATTCATTCTCACGCTTAAGCTCTGCTAAGGTTTTCTCATCATCTGGTTTGCCTGTAATAAAGGGTTTACTCATGGTGGCTCTACCTTTAGGCTTGGTTATTAGTCCAGACATGCCTTGTTGTCGATATGCTTTGTGCCAGTGGCTAATTAAAGCAGGTGAGCTGATGTTAAATGTCAGTGCAACCTCAGATTGACTTAAACTTTCCTTAAGCATGGTGGTTAGCACTTTGTATTTAAAATCACTGCTGTATTTGGCCTTACTTGTCTTTGGCTTGATCGCATTTATACCACCGCTTTGGTATTGTTTAACCCATTTGAGTACAAACTCTGGGTTGACGCTAAACTTCTTAGCGGTAGCGTGACTACTATGGCCGTGCCGATAGTATGCGATGACTTGCATCTTAAAGTCTAAATCGTAACGCATAAAAATACCCCATAAGTTGTGTCCAACTTATGGGGGTCGGTTCAAGGGAAGCGCTTTTTTATTGAAGACGATGAGATTTATTTGTCGTCTTCTTTAGGACTATTTTTTTGTTGGATAGCATCTTTTTCGATTGCGTCTTCTAGCTCAGCGCCTTCTAATAACGCAAAAGAGGACTCAATGATTCTGTCTGCATCGAGCTGATACTCATACCAGTTGCCCATAACGCCTGCTAATTCATCAAGACCTTCTTTTCTTAAGGCTGAAAATAGCTGAATGCTACAGTTTAAACCCAGTTCTTTCAGTCTTTTACGAGTATTAAGCAGGGCATTTTTTGATGCACCATACTTCAGCTTGTCTGCTTTCGTCAATAAAATATGAACGGGCAGCTCACCATCTTTTGCCCAACGCAGCATTTGCTCATCAAAGAACTTCAAGGGATGACGGATATCAGTCATCAGTACCAGACCGGCAAGGCTAGAGCGCGATACCAAATACTCTTCTAGCTCAACCTGCCATTCTTTCTTCATTTCAATTGGTACGGCGGCATAGCCATAACCTGGCAAATCTACCAAACGTCTGTCGGCATCACCAACATTAAAGAAGTTAATCATCTGCGTACGCCCTGGCGTTTTAGATGATCGTGCCAATTGGCGCTGATTGGTAAGTGCATTGATGGCAGAAGACTTGCCAGCGTTTGAGCGCCCAGCAAATGCGACCTCTAAGCCTATATCGGCAGGACAAAGGCGAAAGGTCGGCGCTGACATCATGAATTCAGTTTGCTGAATGCGCTGACGGGCTTTGGTGTTAAAATCCGCATGCTTAGCGGCGACATCATTGAACGGGGTACTCATAAATGACTCATTACGGTTAAAATTAGATACTTGAAATTTAGATGAAATAGTGAAAATATTTGCAATGGCTTAGCTACTATTGTAGCCTCTTTGACAGCTAGCAACCGGAAAGCAGTTTTTCATAAAATAAGGGGTTTAAATTAACGACTATTCTATACTATTAATGTGCTTAGTTATTGAAATAACGGCTATTAGCCACATATTAATTATAGCAATACTATTAAATAAAGCAGTCCTTAGCGACTACTTGTCGCTTTACCAAACGCTTGTTAACAAAGTCAAACCATATTTATATATATTAACCCGACATATATTGTTACAATCTCTATCAGAATAGGTTCACTCGCAGACGCTAATGCACAGAAGCAATGAAGCAAACGTCTGGATGAATGAGCTAATGGAGGTGTATTATGTTAGTAACAACCAGAAATTTTGCTAAAGGTAATCGTTCATCAACCAGTCGCTTTTTAGCCAGTACTATCAGCGCAGTTGTCTTCAGTATCGCTATGGTCACTGGAGCAGGCGCAGCTGACATTGCAGCCACCTATACCGAATCTTGTGCAGCCTGTCATGATAGCGGTGCTTTGAATGCCGTCAAGAAAGGGGATAGTGCTAAGTGGCAACAGCTCATCAAGCAAAAGGGCATGCCCGCACTTATTAGTTCAGTCAAAAATGGCATGATTCAGATGCCAGCGGGTGGGTTGTGCGAAGATTGTAGCAATGACGATTACCGCAAGCTTATCGAATATATGAGCAAGTAGGCAGCTAAATAATGATTTATTAAAATTATAGAAGTTCGATTAGTCCTAAACTACAGCAGATAAATAAAGCGCAAGAGTCTAAACTCTTTTGCGCTTTTTGTCTTTTGTAAACAAGAGACTGAGTCTGTGAGTAGAAAAACTATCCAATACTACGATTAAGTAGGCAAATAGTAAAAAGTCTTGCTATAATAATCCAAAATAAACCCTGATATTAGTAAGTACTTTCGGGCTGCTTGTGATAAAGATGAGAAAATATTTGGCTTAGACCTTAATAGCCCTAACATTGTGGCTTGGTAAATATGACCCGTCCGAATAATGCAATCACTCTAAACACTGCTTACATCGAGTTAGTAGGATTTGTATCAATGAAAAAGTTAATCGCTGCCGCCAGCTTATGTGTTGCAAGTTTCAGCGTACAAGCTGCTATCACTGTTCCTGATTATGATCTGAATGCCGGCAAACAAATCGCAGAAACTGTCTGCGCTGCTTGTCATGGTGTTGATGGTGTGAGCCCTGTGCCAGCCCAGCCAAATCTTGGTGGTCAAAACGTCAAATATCTATATAAGCAATTGGTCAACTTTAAAGCAGGCTATCGCAAAAACGGTATCATGCAGTCGCAAGTAGCCAACTTATCGCAGCAAGACTTAGCCAACGTTGCAGGCTATTATTCAAGCCAAAAGCCTTGGGGCGTTGCTTTCGGTAATCCTGCAACCACGCAAGAAGCCAGTAAGCTGTTTTTAGGTGGTGATAAATCGCGCGGTGTTATCGGTTGTGCAGGTTGTCATGGTCCAGATGCTGCAGGTAATGTTTGGGCAGCGTTTCCACGTTTAGGCGGACAGCACGCTGAATATATCGCCACTCAGCTGAAACTTTTCCGTGCTGCTGGTCGTGCAGATGATATCGATAGCGACGATCAAAAGCGTGCTAATGATGCAGCGAAAGAAGGCGAGATGGGCATGATGCAGACTGTCGCCTCTAAATTGTCTGATCGTGATATCCGTATCTTGTCAGATTATGTAAGCGCTATTCACTAATATCCAATAAGGTTGGCGTTCTTTATTACTATTATTAATAAGAGCGTTACCTGTATTGGTTTTGAATGAGCTACTAAACCCCGATTTCGGGGTTTTTTTATAACTGTCAGTTCTTATATAATGGCATATTCTCAATTAGTATGACTCAACGTTATTCACCTTGAATCGCTTGGATGTAAATTATGATGATTCGCTATGCTTCTTATTTTGTTGCAGCGCTGCTACCATTATTGCTTTTTCGCTGGTTTGCACCGGCGTCGATTGGCGAGATTGATTTTTGGTTATTGTGGCTGCTTGCTATGGTATTAGTCTCGCTACCAGTGATTTATGCTGAGATAGCACTGGCTTATCGTAGTGCTGAGGCACCTTTGGCGGGCATGCAAAAGCTCACTCGAGAGGCGGATGCTAGCGCTTTATGGCGTGGATTTGGTTGGCTTGCGGCGCTGGTATCTATCATCATTGCGGCGCTGGTGATATCAGGGGCAAGCACCGGCATATTAACAGCGCTCACAGAATTAAATAGCGCACCTGAGATACCAAGTTTTGCTATTGCCGCAGGCTTGATGGTCATTGCGGCATTATTAAGCTTGCTTGGTGTGACCCCTTTACCGATTGGTCTCGGCTTAATGGTGATTGGCTTGATATTTGGCGTCGCCAACGGCTTGCCTAATGTTACTTTTGCAATGACCAATGTCAGTTTGAGTGAATGGGCACGCGCGGTTGCACTAGCACTTGTCAGTGTCGGTGCTGGTACGGGCTTATACTGGTTTGGGCAAAACCTGGTCAGCAAACAAGCAGCAACGGCAGTAGGCATTGACAATCACAATGCACAAACATCTTCGCATACCGATAGTGCAAAGGAGTATCGAGCAACCAAGCTAGTGCTACCTATTTGGATATTGCAGCTATTAGTTGGAGTAGTGGCTTTATTTATCAGTGGTATGGCGCTGCCACCAATCGGACAGCTACTGTACTGGGTAGGGGTGTTATTTGTCGCCAGCTACTTGTTACACTATAGTGCCCAGCAGCTAACGCACAAGTTTGGACTGCTCATCAGCTTGGTCATGACGGCTGTCATTGCCATAGTATTGGTCGTTGCCATACCGATTATTTGGCTAGTAGGTATATTGGTCGTTATCAGCACCATTGTCGTATTATTGTTGTCAGTTTTTGCAGGCTGGCAGATGAAGATCAGCCATTTGCGTAAGTCTTTGAACTTTGGCAATGAAGCTTTTTATAACTTGTGGCGAATAGCGATCCGTTTGATTGTGCCAGTGGCACTTTTGTTAGCCTTGATCGGTTGGGGTATGCAGTGGTTAAGCTAGTGGCTAATGATAAGGTTAACATGCCTCCAGACATTGTTGCCTCACAAGGTGCTATGATAACGGTATATTTAGCCTATGCTGAATATGAGAAGCAGCAGCACTATTTAAGTTTGCAAGTAGTTGATGGCACAACCTTATATGCAGCATTAGAGCAGGCCGGCTGGTTGATACAGTTTGATGGATTGGCAACATGGTGCGCTGAGATGAGTGAGGTAACAGTGCCGATAGCCAAACGTTGGCACGTTGGCATCTATGCGCAAAAGCAACCGCTTAGCTATCAATTGCAGCCGTTCGATCGAATAGAGGTGTACAGAAGCTTAAGCGCTGATCCTATGTCTCAGCGCAAAAGTAAATCTAGATAAAATCTATCTTGAGCTTGATATTTAAACTCGCTATTGAAGCGACTACTTAATTAGATGTTATTGAGGAAGTGTTTCCAATCCCTGAATACTGGTTACGATACCATTATTATCAAAATAAACCTTTAAGTGCTGACTGGCATTTTTGACATCAGCGATACCTTGACGGCGACCTTCAGTCCCAGCTTTATAGTCATAGATATAATCCCAACGGTTTGGCTCTAGAGTGTCTCGAATCGCTGGGCTACCAAGAATATAAAGTACCTGATTTTGATTCATACCCACTTGTAGTTTTTGTGCTTGAGTTTGCGTAATCGGAGTACCTTGTGGCAAATCAATCTTATAAACACTGAGTAATGAGCAGCCAGACATCGTAACAGCCGCGCCCAACATACTGGTCATGACAATCTTGCGTAATGAACTTGTAGAATAAAACGGACGTAAATTTAAGGTCTTTATCATGGTAAGATGACTCATAAAAAATGGGTTAGGTACGGCTAAGGGCAATAGATGCTGGTCTTACCGACAATCTTGGATAAATGATACGTCATTTACTTGCAATTGCCTACCACTTACGACATTATTTACTAAATACGCACTGGCATCATTTCTTATTTATATTGTAAATTCATAGACTTATCGTACTATTTTTTAGAGAAAATGCACTAAAAATAGCTGTGATAGCGACTGAATTTTTATGAGTGCAACTTTTTATACTTAACGATTCATCATCATTGATCATTATGTATCTGATGTTTTTTGAACCTATTTGCTAAGACTTTCATAGTCAGAAGGGATATTATGGCTTCTTTTACCAATCAAGATTTACGTAGAGCGGGTCTGAAAGTAACGTTACCGCGTATCAAAATTTTAGAGCTACTTGAAAGTGCAGAGCTGCATCATATGAGTGCAGAAGAGGTTTATAAGGCACTGATTGAGCAAGGCGAAGATGTGGGTCTAGCAACGGTATATCGAGTACTGACTCAGTTTGAGCAAGCAGGTATTGTTGAGCGTCACAATTTTGAAAACAATCTGTCCGTGTTTGAGATTACCCAAGATGAGCATCACGATCATTTGGTTTGTGATAACTGCGGTAAAATTGTCGAATTTCATAACAAAGTAATCGAAGAAGAACAGCTTAAAGCAGCGGCAGAGCATGGCTTTAAGCTATCGGGTCACTCATTGGTACTATATGGTATCTGTAATGATCAAGCGTGCAAAGACAGCGTAAAATAGCGGTTAAAATCTTGATAAGATAAATATAAAAAAGCCCTCTTATTATGATGAGGGCTTTTTTTACGATTGTTTTTTAAGTATTAAACACAATATCTACAGCTGAGAATAGCTAATTAGGTAATATCTAACGATAAACTATCTGCGCCTTCATCTAAATTGGCGCTACCGTTTTTACTGCTGAGCTTGATTTTTAAGCGTAAATCGTTGGGAGAGTCGGCATGAAGAATGGCTTCTTTATAAGTAATCTCACCGTTTTCATATAAATCAAACAGCGCTTGGTCAAAGGTTTGCATGCCGCTATCACGTGAACGCGTCATCACATCCTTGATTTCATGCACTTCACCTTTACGGATATAATCACTAATCAGTTGTGAGTTTAACAAGATTTCAATAGCGGCGCGGCGACCTTTGCCATCAGGCGTTGGAATAAGTTGCTGAGCGATAATAGCTTGCAAGTTAAGGGACAAATCCATAAACAGCTGATTATGGCGACTGGTCTCAAAAAAGTGAATAATACGGTCAATCGCTTGGTTGGCGTTATTGGCGTGGAGAGTCGCAAATACTAAGTGACCAGTTTCGGCATATTGAATCGCGTAGCTCATGACTTCACGATTACGAATCTCACCAATCAAAATTACATCTGGCGCTTGGCGCAAGGTGTTTTTTAGACCTGCTTCAAAAGAATGGGTATCGATACCGACTTCGCGCTGGGTAATGATACAACCACGATGCTTATGGACAAATTCGATAGGATCTTCGATAGTAATAATATGACCATGTGAATTTTGATTGCGGTGTCCAATCATCGCAGCTAATGTGGTTGATTTACCAGTACCTGTCGCACCAACCAGCAAAATAATACCACGCTTTTTCATCGCTAGCTCTTTTAGCGCTGGTGGCAGGCGAAGCTCTTCGACCGTTGGGATTTTATTTTCAATTTTCCGTAAAATCATCCCCGCCATATCGCGCTGTATAAATGCGCTGACTCGAAAACGTGCTTGCTGTGCTTGGTCGGTAATCGCAAACTGGCACTCATTAGTCTCATCAAACTCTTTTTGCTGATTGACGGTCATGACGCCTTTGACCAGCCTCATGGTTTGCTCGGCCGTCAAAGGTGTCTTACCAACGGGCAGAATTTTGCCATTAATTTTCATGGAAGGGGCAACATCGGCGGTAATAAAAAGGTCGGAGCCATTTTTATTAATCATTAATTGTAAAAGTTTATCAATGTCCATAATGTACCTGCATTTGCGATAAAATGTGCAATAAATAGAGTAAAATTTGTTTTAATAAACTTTTGAGGGCTGCCAATAAATGCTTTTATATAAAGGCTTCAGGCTGCTTAGCATAAGGTCGTGCAACGTCTTTGCTAATAGTACCTTTAGATACCAAGTTTTTAAGGGTTTGATCAAGGGTAATCATGCCATCACCAGCACCCGTTTGAATCGCAGAGTACATCTGGGCAATTTTGTTTTCACGTATCAGGTTACGAATAGCTGGCGTACCGAGCATAATTTCATGGGCGGCAATTCGTCCACCGGTTTGACGGCGTAACAGCGTTTGCGAGATAACCGCTTGTAATGATTCTGATAACATGGCTCGAATCATATCTTTTTCAGCGGCAGGGAAGACGTCAATGACACGGTCAATAGTTTTGGCGGCTGAGCTAGTATGTAGCGTACCAAAGACTAAATGTCCTGTTTCAGCAGCAGTCAACGCCAAGCGTATAGTCTCAAGGTCACGTAGCTCACCTACCAAGATAACGTCTGGATCTTCACGTAGGGCAGAACGTAGTGCTGCATCGAAACCTAAAGTATCACGGTGTACTTCACGCTGGTTAATCAAACTTTTTTTAGATTCGTGGACAAATTCAATCGGGTCTTCAATGGTTAAAATATGTTCTTTACGGGTATCATTGATATAATCAATCATCGCCGCTAGTGTCGTTGATTTACCAGAGCCCGTTGGACCTGTAACCAAAACCACACCGCGCTTAAAGTCTGACACACGCTTAAAGACTTCGCCCATACCCAAATCTTCCATCGTCAAAACTTTAGATGGAATGGTACGAAAGACAGCGCCCGCTCCACGGTTTTGGTTAAAAGCGTTGACACGAAAACGTGCTAAATTTGGAATCTCAAAAGAGAAATCTGTCTCATAAAATTCTTCAAAATCGGCACGTTGCCTATCATTCATGATGTCATAAATGAGCTGATGTACCACTTGATGGCTCATCTCTGGCATATTAATACGCGTCATTTCGCCATCAACACGTATCATGGCAGGCATACCGGCTGAAATATGTAAATCTGAGGCTTTATGCTTGACCGTAAAACGTAGTAGGTCTTCGATGCTTAAATTTTGTTCAGCCATAATCGGGTAGTCCTATCAATAAATAATAGTGTGCAAAGGCAGCACAGAAGGCGGGTAATAAGCAGGATTCTATGACAGTGTTTGAGCTAACCTTGTTAAGATAAGCTAGGTTTCACCATAATTGTTACCACAGCTATAGCTTTGGGTAGCATATGTTAAACCATGTAACAATATCATAACAAGACTATACTGATTTAACCATCTACTAACTGAATAAAATGCAAAAATAGCCTTACGGGTAATATTTTATTTATACCAATAAACGTCTTTTTTATTAAAATTTATCTTTACAATAAAAAACATAAGCCAATCATTTTTTAAAATAATTCAATGTTTTATATATAAGAGTATTTTATGAATACTAGTTCTCCTGAAGAAAATACAACTGACGCCTCTGCTGATATTATAAATAGCGAAGGTGAAGCTAAGAATATCAGCCTTATTGAAAATTGGCAGCAAGTCAGTCAACAAGTCGAGCAGGCATGTATGCAAGCCCAGAGAGTGCCAAGTAGTGTGACCTTACTTGCAGTATCCAAAACTAAAGTCGCTGAAATGGTGGCGACGTTAGCGCGTCAAGGACAGCGTGATTTTGGTGAAAACTACCTCCAAGAAGCAATTGAGAAAATCCAGTTGTTACGCGAGCAAGTAGGTTTTGAAGATATTGTTTGGCATTATATTGGCAGCATTCAACGCAATAAAACCCGTGATATAGCAGAGCATTTCGACTGGGTACAAACGCTTGAGCGGGACATTATTGCCAAACGCTTGCATGAGCAGCGCCCTGCTAATATGCCGCCATTAAATGTGTTGATTCAGGTTAATATCGATCAAGAAGACAGCAAGTCAGGGTGTCTGCCAGAAGCGCTACCTGAATTAATAGAAAGCTTAAAAGCTTATGAGCGTTTACAGTTGCGCGGTTTAATGATCATCCCTGCCAAAGCCAACACCAATGCCTTTGAACGCACCAAACAGTTATTTGACAATGTTAAGCGCGCCCATCCTGATCTGAGTCAATGGGACACACTAAGCATGGGGATGAGTAATGATATGAGCGAGGCGATAGCGCATGGCTCGACTATGGTACGCGTTGGTACTGCCATATTCGGCACACGTGCTTGATAGCTTAAGAAGCTCATTTCATTTATGGTAGATTAGAAAGCAGATGATAAGGCTAATATTTCCATATCAGCCTTATTCTTATATATAGAGTGACAGTAGAGATAAAGTGCCGCATTTATTCAATGACATCTTCAAATTTTGTCACTAGCAGCTGAGTGATTTTAAGGTTATCAGTGGCAATAATCTCAAAACGATAATTGGCATATTCGACGCTGTCGGTCTTTTTAGGAATTTTACGTAGCATATACATCATAAAGCCGCTAATGGTCTCGTAATTTTCGCTATGCGGTAGATTGACCATGCCCAATGAGCGAATGACATCTTCGATGGGTGTCATGCCATCAATTAGCCACGAGTTGTCGGTACGCTGCACAATCGGCTGCTCCTCTAAGGTTACCAGCTCGCCCATAACGATACTCATCACGTCTTTAAGCGTAATAACCCCAACCACCAACGCATACTCATTCACAATAACGGCAAAATCTGCGCCTGTTGATTTAAAGGTTTCAAGCACTTCAAATAACGATAAAGTATCGGGGATAAAAAGAGCTGGCTTCAATAACGCTTTGTCCGTTAAGCACACTTCTTGCTGCTCAAGTACCGAGGCCAAAAAGCTACGCGATTCTACATAACCGACGATATCTTCTAAATCATCGTCATTACAAACCAAAAATTTATTGTGTGGTTGCTTAATCATGACCGCAACCACTTCTTCGGTACTGGCTTTGGTATCAAAATAGACAATATGCTCGCGCGGATTCATCACCGAAGTCACCGTACGCTCTTGCATCTCAAAGATGTTTTCAATCAAATGATGTTCTTGATGTTTAATGACGCCAGCTTCAGCACCGGCATCCATCACTGCATAAATATCTTCTGAGGTCATCTCATCTTGGCGTACAGTTGAGACGCCTATCAGTTTAAAGAGGAAGTTTGCCGCCCCATCAAATACCCAAATAATCGGTTTAAAGACAAAAATAAAGAAAATCATCGGTCGTACCATTTTGACCGCGATAGGTTCGGCATTAGACATCGCTAAACGCTTGGGCATCAAGTCGGCAAATAATACAAATACACTGGTGACCAAGATAAATGAAACCACTGATGCGGCCGTATCATTACCAAAAAGCTGCTGTAAATAGGGACTAACGGCTGACTCACCGATAACCCCTGCTAGGATGGCTACGGCGTTGAGCGCCACTTGTACCACAGTAATAAAGCTGCCGGGTTGTTCCTGCATATTGAGCACATCGAGTGCTCGAACTTCGCCTTCCTTGGCCATGACTTGTAGCTTGATTTTGCGGGCGGAGGCAAGCGCCAACTCCGAACTAGAAACAATAGCGCTTAGCGCAATTAATATAAAAATACACACAGCGGCGGTTAGCAAGCTCATGAAAGACTCGGATAAGAATAATTAGATAGGGTAGGGAAGTTAATAATAATGAATAAAATAGTACGAGAAAAAGAATAGTTGGAAGGATTTATACATAAAAACTAAAAAGCTGGGCATGCACCCAGCTCATTATGAAGCAGTATGTAGAACACAGAAAGGTAAATTTATCAAACCTCTAAAAACACATTAAAAGTATAAAGATAAATGTTATTTCTAAGCTTAGCCTTTAATAGACCATTTATTGACTAGCGGATAGCGGCGCTCACGACCAAAGGCTTTATGGCTAATTTTTGTGCCAATCGGTGCTTGTGAGCGTTTATATTCGCTACCATCGACCATCTGGATAACCTTAGCCACCAAATCGGCATCGAAGCCTTTATCGACAATATCTTGATAGCCCATATCTTCATCGATATAAGACATTAAAATACCATCTAGAACATCATAATCAGGCAAGCTGTCTTGGTCTTTTTGATCAGGGCGCAGCTCAGCGGATGGCGGACGCGTAATGACGCGCTCAGGGATAACTGGCGTATCTTCTAAACGGTTACGATAGCTGGCCAGTTTGTAAACTTGTGATTTATAGACGTCTTTTAGAACGTCAAAACCGCCTGCCATATCCCCGTATAAAGTTGAATAGCCAACGGCTAGCTCTGATTTATTACCAGTTGTGATAACCAAATGCCCAAATTTATTCGACAATGCCATCAGTACCACACCGCGTGCGCGTGCTTGGATATTTTCTTCGGTGGTATCAGCAGGCGATTTGTTGAATAATGGCGCAAGGGTATGACGGATACCTTCGACTGCATCAAAGATAGGACAAACGGTATAAGAGACATTGAGACGGCGAGCTTGAGCTTGCGCGTCCTCTAAGCTGATTTGTGAAGTATATTCATACGGCATCATAACCGCGTAAACCTTATCAGCGCCTAGCGCATCGACAGCAATACATAATGTCAATGCCGAATCAATGCCGCCTGACAAGCCCACAATAATGCCAGTAAAGCCTGAAAGGTTAACGTAATCACGCAAACCAACAACCAGCGCTTGATACATCTCAGATTCACGACTTAATGATAATGGCGCTTTTACTTGGCTGTTAAATTTTGCTGTTTTTACATCAAAGCTGGCAAGTAGCAATTGATTCATAAAGCGTGAGGCTTCATGTGCCACACTGCCGTCCGCTTGAATCGCCATAGAGCCGCCGTCAAATACCAAATCATCTTGACCGCCAACGGCATTAAGATAAATAATCGGTAAGTTATTTTCGCGACTACGTTTGGCAAGCATAGTTTTGCGCGTATCTTGCTTTTCAATCTCAAATGGCGAGGCGTTTAAACTCACAATCAGGTCAGCGCCTTGCTTTTTAAGCTCAGCAATAGGTCCTTTTTCCCACAAGTCTTCACAAATAAGCAAACCAATGGTGATGCCTTTATAGTCAAATAGAACTTGGTTGCGACCTTTATCGAAGTAACGGCGCTCATCAAAGACGCCATAGTTTGGCAAGATTTGCTTATGATAGAAGCCTTTTTGATGACCGTTATGCAAAATAGCGGCTGAGTTAAAAGTGCCATGATGATCAACATGCGGATAGCCCACAATCATGACAATATCATCGATATCGCTTAGCGTCGATAGCGCTGCCTTGATACGACCTGAAAGACTAGGGCGTAGCAATAAATCTTGTGGTGGATAGCCTAATAATCCAAGCTCTGGAAAAATAATGACATCAGCGCCTTGCTCGCGGGCTTGTAAGGCCAACGTGCGCATTTTTTCGGCGTTAGCTTTGATATCACCGACTAAAAAATGAGACTGTGCTAAAGCAAAAGTGACGCTATCTTGCGATTTTGGAGCTTTATTAACGTCTGTTGCAGCAGTAAGGTTAGGGTTATCAGTATCTTTTGTGGTGTCTTTTGACATTGTTATTGTTCCTATCAATAGGTTATTTAAATGTGTTTTGGTTTCAAATAAAACCAAATTAAAATAGTTTTCCGAAATTGATTCAAACTATATTTTCAATTATTTATTCAAAGTACGATGCTTCAATAGAGCGTCGATACTATGAAAATCAAGCGTAGATAAACATGAATGTCATGCTTATCTGTTCTCTCAATTTATATATTGCTGCTCTAAATTTGACGTTAAATATCGTTGAGAGTAGAGCAAAAAATGAGAGTAAAGATAATTCGTTTTAAAACGCTTAGGGCTTATTTTAATGAAAATAAATACAGCCAAATCAATATAACGTTATTTAAAAGCGTAAATTAATCCCTTTAGTATAACACCAATTGATACTACTAATAGAATCAGCCAGTGATTTAGCCTACTAGATAACAGAGTTAAAAAGGCATAAAAATCGCAGATGCGAAGTGTTTTTTGCTAATATAATTCTACACTGACTATTTTAGCCATCAATATCAGGAGCAATAAACGCATGAGCAAATGTTCTATCAATAAAGTTGTAAGTAAAGGTTACAACATAGCCTTATTTATTTGAGAGATTTTGCTGCATAATGTCCGCTTGTTATAGGTTTGCCTTGATCTTTAACAAGCAGATGCTTTATCTGCTTCTGCACTGCCTAAAACCTTCGCTAATGGATAAAAATTACAAACATAACCTGTGATTTAAACGACCCATTTATAAACTTTATAGTAGAGCCGCAAGGTTTCTGCTGGCAACCCTTGGTTTATACGCTATGATTGAAAACTGGACAAAAGAATTTATTATTCAGCGCTTGCTGGCGATTACCTTATTGGTCGTGCTGTTTGTACTGTGTTTTCAAGTGGTACAGTTTTTTATTGTACCGGCACTGTGGGCGGCGATTTTGGCATATGTCACCTTTCCTATTTATAACTTTTTTCATCAAAGGGTTAGGTTCAGCTCAAATTTTAGCGCGGCGATTATGACCGTGAGTATTACGTTAATGATAGGCGTGCCTCTGGTCGCCGGTATTTTTATTTTGCAACAAGAAGCATTAAGCCTGATTACTAATTTAGTTTATCGGATTAAGGTTGGCTATTTGGATGTGCCTGACTCTGTCAAAGATTTGCCGATAATAGGTCAGCAGGTTAAAGATGTGCTTTGGCGCATTAATAAAAATCCTGAAGGGACGCTAGAGGCATTTCGTCTGTGGGTACAGTCGCACCTGTATTATGGAAAAATCGCCTTTGATGTGGTCTTCAGTGGTCTTGCCAAACTTGGCATGGCGCTTATGACCTTGTTTTTCTTTTATCGCGATGGTACCAGTTTAGTTCGCCAAATTCGCCAAGCGCTGCGCAATATCATCGGTAATCGTATTGATGGTTATATTGATTCGGTTGGTACTACCACGCGTGCCGTGGTTTACGGTATTGGATTGACGGCATTAGCACAGGCGCTGCTCGCTGGTGTTGGTTACTATTTTGCTAGCGCACCGAGTCCTATTTTGATGACGATTGTGACGTTTATCATTGCTTTAATTCCATTTGGCACGCCATTCGTTTGGGGTGGTGTCTCACTGTGGTTACTGAGCCAAGGGCATACGGTTGAAGGGATAGGCTTGGCGTTATGGGGCATTCTGGTGATTAGCTGGGTTGATAATCTTATTCGTCCTATCGTCATTAGTGGCGCAACCAAAATTCCTTTTATTATTATTTTCATTGGGGTGCTAGGCGGTCTGACCGCTTTTGGTTTTGTGGGTTTGTTTATCGGTCCTGTGGTACTGGCAATCGGACTTGCGGTATGGCGTGAATGGATATCGCAGCACAAAAATGAGCTGTTTGCCCAGCAAGAAGAGTTAGATCAAGGTAAAAGCCTGATGAAGGTCAATCATCCAAGCCAAGAAACACCCTTATAAGCTCATTTATATTAAAAAATTGCTTAAAGTATTTAGAGTCATCTGTAAAATTATCCATATTAAATGAGACGGTAGCGGGTACTATGAAAAACAAGGTAGATACGATGAAAAATCTCACTATTGTGGCTGATAGTAATATCGCAAGCCTTGATGAGTTCTTTAATCCTGTAGCACTAGGTCAAAATACTGAGCAACAAGTACAGGTCATACGCGTTGCTGGTCGTGATATTAATGCGCAGTTATTGGAGGACTTGCAGCCTGATGTGCTGTTGATACGTTCAGTAACTGTAATCGACCAATCACTATTGGCTAATAACAATAGTGTCAAATTTGTCGGTTCTGCAACTATTGGTACTGACCATGTTGATCAAGATTATCTGGCGGCGCGCAATATTAGCTTTGCCAATGCTGCTGGCTGTAGCAAACATTCGGTCGCGCAATATGTAGTGAGCGCTATTTTGACTTTGCGCCCGCAGTATTGGCAGCAATCTACCACGCCAATCACATTGGGTATTATAGGACTTGGTAATATTGGCAGCACACTAGCGCGATATGCCAGTGATTTAGGCTGGCAAGTATTGGGTTATGACCCATTGTTGGCTGCATCTGATATTAATAATGCTAGTCTTGAACAGGTATTGCGCCAAAGCGATGTGGTGAGTTTACATGTACCTTTGACGGATAAAAAAGATTCGCAAGGCGCAGCGAATGATGTAGTTAGCGACAGTATCAGTAATAACGTCAGCGACTATCCAACCCGCCATTTAATCAATGCAGAAACGTTAGCATTGATGTCGCCGCATACCATGCTGGTTAATAGCGCGCGCGGACCTGTGATAGATGCCACTGCTATCGAAGCTGATATTGATGCGACGAACCGTCAAGTAGTCTTGGATGTATTTGAGCATGAGCCGCAAATAGCTGAGAGCTTGCTGTCTAAACTTGCGATTGCCACTCCGCATATTGCCGGTTATACCTTAGAAGGCAAGTTGCGCGGTACACAAATTATTTATGACGCCTTATGTGAGAAGTTAGCAGTGTTGCCTGTATTGTCGATGCATCAGCTGCTACCGCTCAATACTTATCTCTGGTCTGAGCTAAAAGAAAACCCAGACAGATTACAGAAGTTTTATGACATCAAAAAAGACGATGCGGCATTAAGAAATAAAGTGACGCAAGGCAAGGTAAAAGGCGCAGATTTTGACCAGCTACGCCGTGATTACCATTTGCGCCGTGAATGGCAAGCATAGGCAAGCAGTGTGACTGTCTAACTATATATATTCTAAGTATCTATATTTGTGTTTTGTGAGGCACGGTAATCTGTTATGAGTAAAGCCAGTAATCAGCCTTTGTCTAAGCCAAGCTATGCGCCAACCATGACCCTTGCGATGGCGCAGCAGCGCGCACAATTTATATATCATATCCGAAATTTTTTTCGTCAACGCCAAGTGCTAGAAGTGCAAACACCGTTATTATCGCAAGCTGGCAATACCGACACCTTTTTGCAGTCAGTCGCCGCACAGGTCACGTATCAAGACAAACCTTGTACGTATTATCTGCATACCTCACCTGAGTTTGCCATGAAGCGCTTACTTGCTAGCTGGCAGGTGCCCATTTATCAAATCTGTCCGGTCTTTCGGGATAATGAGATTGGGGCGCGGCACAATATTGAATTTACCATGCTTGAATGGTATCAGCCAAATTACAGTCTGGATGAGATGGCGGCAGAGCTTGGCGAGCTATTAGAGATGCTATATGGGCATCCGATAATCATGAGCCATTATCGCTACGTTGATGCTTTTATGGATTTTGTTGGTATTCATCCGCTGACTGCTAGTCTGGTGGCACTACAAGCTGTGGCGGAAGATAAAGGTTTGACAGGGTTTGATTTTAATAGTGTAGAAAATAGCCAAACTAATAATGAACAAGATATTCGTCAAAGCTGGTTGGACTTACTATTTAGCCATGCTGTTGAGCCAAATTTGGGTCACGATTTACCAACGTTGATTATTGAGTATCCGCCAGCGACTGCTGCATTGGCGAAAACTACTGTCGATAAAGAGGGTAATGAAGTTGCCAAACGCTTTGAGCTTTATATTAACGGTATTGAGATTGCCAATGCGTATGACGAGCTAGCAGACGGGCAGGTGCTAAGAGAGCGGTTTGAGCAGGATAATCGATTGCGATGGCGTCATAAATTGCCAGAAATGCCAATGGATGAACACTTGATTGCCGCATCTGATGAGCTGATACCTTGTAGCGGGATTGCAGTTGGTTTAGATAGGTTGCTGATGGTAACCACAGGTGCCAGTAGCTTAGAACAGGTTATTGCATTTCCTAGTGGTTTGGCTTAATGATTTTTTGAATGACTTAAGTAGTTATCACCTACTTGAACGTCTATTAGAAAAAAGCGAGTAACCCATTAGGCTTACTCGCTTTTTACTTTTTTTAATTAATGCATACCTGCACTCTATTATAATTTAGCAATCCCTTCATCAATTGCTGTCTCACCGTTCTGCATACTAAATACTTTCTTAATCGTATTATTAGCATTAAGTACAGCAGCCAACGTCGTAGCCACATCTTTAATTGAGTTCTCACCAGCACTGTCATCATTGATAGTGACTTTGCCCGTCGCTGCTCGCTCTTTTAGTGCACCCGCTTGCACGATTGTGTAGTCAAGGCTGCTATTATTGACCAACCATTGGTCAGCGTAATGTTTGCAAATATAGTATTGTTTTAGGTCAGCAATACCAGGATTGTTCCACTTACTGGTGTCTAGTGAAAATACGGTACTTAACATGATATAGCGTTTAATACCGTTATCTTCGGCGGCTTGCATGGTCTTAACCGCGCCGTGTAAATCGACCTCTAAAACATCCTTACCGCCAGAACCGGCAACGAAATATATGGCATCGATATCTTTATCGATTTGCTTTTGAATCGAATCTTTATCTGCGGTGATATCTAAATCTAACTGACTATAATTGTCATCATTAAACAGTTTTTCTTCTTGACGGGTCGTGCCAATCACTTGATAGTTGTCTTTTAATAGCTGTTTAACCAAATCTGACCCTACTCTACCACTAGCACCAACTACTAAAATCTTCATAATTATTCCTGTTTTTATTTACGTTATCATCATTTTTAAAATTTATTGTTTTAAATCTTGAATGTAGCGTAACAAGAAAAATCGGCACGCTTCGTTATGAAGCGTGCCGATTGCATAGTGTTTAGTTATGGAATGTATACGGTTTGCAAGGAGAGTGAAATCGAGAAACTAAAAAACAAAGGGTTTGAAAATTAGCGTACTAGCTTATTTAAGCCATCAGCAAAGGCTTTTTTATCACGGTCGCCATAAGGTTTTTGCCCGCTCATTTCTTGCAGCTCAAGCACGCCAGTACCACGCATAGTATCCATAAAATCGCGCATATTGAGCTTTTGCTTGATGTTGTTTTTGTCATAAACAACGCCGCGTGTTGTTAGTACCATGCCACCTTTATCCAAGATATCATTTGCCAAAGGGATGTCACTAGTAATCGCCAAATCACCTGCCTGAATCTGCTCAACAATATAATCATCAGCCTTATCAAAGCCAGAAGGCACGACAGTCATCACCAGTAGCGGTGACTTACGCAGCTTAATTGGCTGATTGGCGACAAATATCGCCATCGTTTGTGTGCGCTCAGCGGTCTTAATAATTAAGTCTTTAGCAATTAAAGGTACCGAATCGGCATCTACCCAAATCTGCATTATTTCTTAGCCTTCTCTGCTTTAATGTTTGTCGGCTTAGCAAATTTTTGCTCGCTGCTATCATTTACTGAATCATGTACTGAGTTTTTTAGATTTTTATCGTCGGTCTCTACTTCAGTAGTCGTTGAGTTAACTTCTGCAGTTGTTGGATTGCTGATGGGCGCTACCTTTTTATCAAGACCAACTTTATTAGGCAGTATGGCGACCAGCTTAGCTAGTGCAGGCTCTAAATCTGCTACATCGTTTGGCATCAAGGTAATATGGGCAATTTTACGGTCATCGCGCTCTGCTTTATGATAGCTATGATAATGGACGCCATCGATATTAAGTACTGCACTGATATCAGGATACTGTCCTAAGACATTGAGCATAATCGCTGGATGGACATTATCAGTATCACCTAGTGGCAGATTGACCACCGCGCGGATATGATTTTCAAATTGACTGGTAACAGCGCCTTCAATACTCCAATGTCCAGAATTATGTACGCGCGGCGCTATCTCATTGGTAAGTAAAGTGTCATTGCCGCGAGTATCTTTGGTCACAAATAGCTCAAGCGCCATCACCCCAACATAGCCCAAATGATTCATGACCTTGGTAATGGCATCAGTTGCTTGCTGGAATAAATGACTGGTGCCAACGGCTGGAGCTTGGGTTTTGGCTAAAATACCCTGATGATGATGGTTTTCGACCAAATCATAACAGCGTACCTGACCGTTTTGACCTCGTGCGGCGATAATAGAAAGCTCACGACTAAAATGAATAAAACCTTCGGCAATTAATGGTGCTGGCGTTTGCGTCAGTGACCCTGTACCCGTAACCGCATCTTTTAGCTCTAGCCAAGCCGCTTTAATATCGCTATTGGTTTTAATCACAAACTGACCTTTACCATCATAACCACCGCGGCTGGTTTTGAGGACGATAGGTAGTCCAAGCTCATCACAAGCTTGCTGCAACTCTACCTCTGAGCTAATAGATATAAAGGGCACTGTTGCAATATCAAGCGTATTAAACATCTGTTTTTCTTTTAAACGGTCTTGCGCGATATCTAATGCAATCGTTGGCGGAAACATCCCTTGTTTGCTGCCAGATTTTGATAAGTTTGCTAGTTGCTCAACAGTCGCAGTTGGGGTATTTTCAAACTCTAAAGTAAAGACGTCAGCCGCTTCAATAAAGGCATCTAATTGCTCGCTGCTAAAAACGCGTCCATAGAGACCTGCCGGACAGTCAGCACTGTCTTCTAAAAACACACATTGATAGCCCAATGGCATAGCTGCTTGTGCCAGCATCATGCCGAGCTGACCACCGCCTAAAATTCCGATGGTACGAATGGTTTGAGTAACAGGATAAGCGTTCGCTATGGTCATGGTAGGCTCTTTGATTTAAATAAATAATGGATTAAATGCTTCAATGGATAAAAATATAAAGGTATAAGACTATAAATGTTTAACGAATTAAAATAGGAAAAGGTGCATTGTATGCACCTTATATTTAGTAAAACTTATCTAAAAGTAAATATCAAGTGCAGCCCGCTTAGTTTTAAAGCGAATGATGATAATGGCTACTATAACAATTGCTTGTTATTAACTTGAACTGAGTACTATTGGTTATTAAGAATTGATAATACCAGGTATCGGATTGGCAAGGATGGTATCAGTTTGGGTTTGACGCATATGATCAAGCTTAGTAGCAATCGACTCGTCATGTAACGCCAACACTTGAATGGCAAGCAGCGCAGCATTATAAGCGCCAGCAGAACCAATCGCTAAGGTGCCAACTGCTACGCCTTTAGGCATCTGAACGATAGATAATAAGCTGTCCCAACCACTAAGCATAGAGGATTTTACCGGAACACCAAAGACAGGTAGCGGCGTTTGGCTAGCGCACATGCCAGGCAAGTGAGCAGCACCACCAGCACCAGCGATAATCACTTGCAAGCCGTTAGCTTTTGCGCTCTTAGCATAATCGAACAATCTATCCGGTGTACGATGTGCTGATACCACTTCACATTCAAAGGCGATATCAAAGTCAGCAAGCAACTGTGCCGCCGCGCTCATGGTCGCCCAATCAGACTGAGAACCCATTATAATGCCAACTTTTGATTGACCTGCAGGGGAGGTGATCGGTGCATTTTGATCAACAGCGTTAACCGTAGCGGATGTGGTGCTCATCTTTGATATCCTCAAAAAGACCATCATACAAAAGTTTTGCTGCACTCGTAAAGCCAAGTTTGCGCTTTAATGTTAAAGCAGGCGTAAAAATTATGAGATAGCTTAAAGATGACTAAGTATCGCGCTATCTTCATCGTGACGATATTGCACAAAATTATTGATTTTTAAGGGTAGAGGCTGTTCGCTGTCCAGCTGATAACAGGTCAAATAACCGCTATCGACCGCTGCTGAATAATCAGTACAGACGATTTGCGCACTGAGTGGTTCAGGCGTGCCTGTCAGCCAATAATGACCGACAAAGACAGGCTTGTGAGTCTTTAAAGCAAATTCTATATTCTCAGCCAATGCATCTTTAGGAATCTGTGCCAATGCTGATAAAGGTGCGCGAGCCACTTCGTGAATGCTACGGGTATTCAGTGCATCAAGCCACCAACGTACTCGCACCCGTGTGCGCTCGGTACCTTCTTTGTCGACCATCACCAATCCATTAGGTAGCGGCGTTTCGACGCCTTTTAATACACGCTCTAATGCATCAAATGCGGCACTATCTTCTCGAGAGGTTGCAATCAGCCCATGTGGTGTTAAGCAATTACTCTGTGTTAGTAATGGCTGTAGTATCGCCATGCTGTCGACATCCCAACAAGCATGCACAAAGCAAGCGTAATCGGTTTCAAGCCACAAGGGAAGCTCATATAGGCGCTGTAGCCAGTATTGATGGACGTCTGAGCCAAAAGGGATTTCTGCCAAAAATGCCTTATGCTGGCGGGTATGTATTTCATTATGCGAACGTAGATATTGGCTATTATCATCAGGATCAGGCGTAGCGAAGGCGAGGGCATTATATTCATGGTTGCCCATTACTGCATCAGCAACATCCGCGTCGAGCATGGCAAAAACGATTTCTAACGTCGCTACTTGCTGCGAGCCACGGTCAATTAAATCACCAATAAATAGCGCACGATGACCAGCTGGCGGCACAAAGTGCTGACCGTTATGGACATAACCCAATTGCTGTAGCAGTCCGACCAGCTTTTCTGCATAGCCGTGAACATCACCAATAACATCTATAATCATAATAAAGCATCAAGGTTAACTTAAGAAGGGTATTTAAAAAAGCTATCTAAAAACCAGGTGACAGTAACGCATTTATAAAATGCGGTAGTACTTTTGGCTCTAAAACAATCGTGGCTATAACTCCAAACGCGCCGCCCCATAGATGTGCCATATGATTGATGTTTGAGCCGCCACGTTTATTGGCATAGATACTGTAAGCGACATAAGCAACTGCAAATAAGATAGCTGGGATAGGAATAATCGCAAATAGATAGATTTTTTCCCAAGGAGCAAGCAATATAAAGGCAAATAATACTGCAGAGACACCGCCTGACGCGCCCAGACTTAAGTAACTGGCGCTTTGCTTGTGCTTAATATAACTAGGAATCATCGCAACAATAATAGCCAGTACATAAAAAAGCACAAAGCCATAGCCGAACAAAAATTTCTGGTACAAGCCTTCAATTGCCCGCCCAAAAAAGTATAAGGTAAACATGTTAAAAAGCAGATGCATACTATCAGCATGGATAAATCCATGAGTAATAAAGCGATCCCATTGACCGTTATTCACTGCTGGCGGATAGAAAATAAGTCGATTAAACAGTGCTTTGTTTTGCCACGCTAGCAAACTGACAATAATGGTAATGATAATAATAAGCGTCGTATGGTTAAACAAAGGATAGTCCTTAGGTTAGGTCTGATAGATAGCATCAATAAATAGAACAATCTTTAAAGCGTAGGCTCTATAAATAATGATCTAAACATGACCAATAGACGGTTACGTATTCTTTCTAATAGTAGCAGCAATCATAGTGCAAAAACCAATATGCGACAAAATTATGCTTTAATATTTGTTTATATCGAATAATATAACATCGTGTGAGCGACAGTGAGTAATGCTTCGTATACTGACCGTAAAGATTTAGACTATCATTCATCAAAATATAACAACTATATGCGCACCATGAATGCTGACCGAGGCAGTAACTTATGAGTATCATTGAACAATTAGAGAAAACGGTGACCGCAGCTATATTAGGCGATAAGGGTAGCGTCTCCCATGTCAGCTTATTAGAGCAGTTTTATGCCATTTTAGCGTCGCGTTTGGCCTTGCCAAATATTTACTCGCAGGTGCTGCGTGATGATACTGTCGTCACCAATGAGCATGTCGCCCAACCACCGTTATTTGAGCAGCTTTGGCAAACGGCAAGCTTACGTCGGCTCATGATTCAAGAGCTTGCATCGACCCATCATATTGATGAATTTACCACGATGCAGTTGCTGATCAATGCAGCACCACTTGCCTATCAAGAATTAAAAATACTGGCAAACGGACAGTTTTTACCAGCATTTTTGCAAGGGCAGCAAGCGTCATTGCGTCCTTATTTGCCTATTTGGTCGGCTCCTATTATTGGTGCACCACAGCACACTGACGACGAGCTGTTTCAGAGCCAGCGTATACAAGCGGGTGCTATAGTCGCGCCAGTAATACCAGTGTCTTTAAATAAGTACGATACCGCAGCTACCGAGATTATTACGCCAGCCGAAAACGCAACGGTAGAGTCGCCGATACCAACGTTGGATGAGCGTCTTAATGCTGATAGCATTCATGTCAGTCCGGCAGAGCACCATTTGGCAGAAAACAATGATTTGAGGCGAGAAAAAACCCGTACCCGCAATCAACGTAATGACATGCTGTTATGGACGTTTGTCTTACTAGCAGCAATCGCCGTTATTGGACTGGTGTGGGCATTGTTAATTAAGCCTAATAATACGACGCCTGTTGAAGCGGTAGCGGCAACGCCTGTTGTCGTGCCGACCCCTGAAATCGCAGCGCCAGTATTGACACCGATTGAGCTGATTGTTGCTGTAGATAATAGTGGTAGCCTATATAACTGTAGTGGGTCAGTAGGTGATGTCGCGCTACAAAATCTGTTGCAACAAGCGCTGAATACCAGCTTTGGTGAGCAAGCAGGGATGTGTCAGCTGAGCGTCACTGCAGGCGTTGCAAATAGCGTTGCCAATCTGCCAATAGAGTCACTGCCCAATATGCTGACACTGTTGAGGTCTGTGCCATTTGCACGCTTACAATTACAAAATGATCGCATCACTCTAGAGGCACCAGGCACCATGCAGCTAGAGCGCCTTATGACAGATACACGTACATTGCTGCCAGCGATGATGATTGATACTACTGCGCCACTACCATTACCTAGCAATCCTAGTGACATGAACAGTGGCATGAATAACGGTATCGTGCAGCAAGATGGTATGGCGACTAATAACAACCAACTTGAAAACGCCCCTGCAAATAACAATGCGAACAACAGCGCTAATAATGTGGAGTATCAAGCGTCAGACGATGATACCAATGATAGTGTGGCACCACCGCCCTCACCAGTAAGAAATAGCAATAATAATAACTCCAATAACGCGCCTGCAAACTCAAATGGTCCTATCTCTTTATCTGAAGTTGACGATATGGTAAGCAATGTCATCGTAGTTGAACCTGCTCAAGTGAGAAGATAAGGCGGTATCGTTTTTAAGATTATGACATATTAAAAGGTGCTTTATATTTTGTAAGGCATTTTTTTTACAAGGCACTCTTAAAGTTCAAATCTAGTATCAAATCGACAGTATGTTAGCAGTTTGTACTTTATAGGCGTGCCAGTTACGAGTAACAACTGAAATATTACTTACGGTAGCATTTGCACAACAGCGTGTTGATTGTGAATACCTTCTTAATACTTTTATAATGGCAAAAGCTAAGTCTAGTCAGCGCTCGTTGTATAGCGTGGCTATATACTATTAGAGACTATTAATTTCAAAATACTAAACGCTAAAGAACTACATGAACGTTTTATTCTTTAGCGCTTAAAACACCTAAAACAAGCTATTTAAAATAATGATAAGTTGAGGAAGGATGCTATGGATATTATCAGTCATTTGACACGGACAGTCAGTCCTGCAGTACTTGGAGATGATCACAACCCTGCCAAGAAAAATCTACTTGAACAGTTCTATGCGATTTTTGCTGCGCGTTTAGCAGACAATCAGACCCATGAGCGTTTTGCTCATGAAAATATTGCTCGTGATGATCAAGGTTTTTATGATCGTGTCTGGACAGAAGACACGCATCGTGACCAAATCGCTCGTGAGCTTGCTGGCAAGCACAATGTTGATGTTACAGCGACTCGTGGCCTGATTACTATGGCAGCGTCGCTTGCCTATCATGAAATTAAAAGCTTGGCAGGCACGACTCCTGTACCGCAATTTTTAAACGACAATATTGACAGTTATCAGCACCATATTCCTTTATGGGCAACGGCTTTATTGCCTATTGGTGCGATTGCTGCTGCGCCTGCCGCTACTGGCACACGTATATCAGATACCGTAAGCACTGTGCCGCTACAGCGTGAGGAAGAAAAAGATGGCAGCTTTATGAAAGCGCTATTACCTATTATTGGTTTAATTATTTTGGGTGCATTGGCGTGGGCATTATTAAGAGGCTGTCAAGACAATCCTGAGCCAGTCGGTAAACCTGTTACAGAACAGCAAGCAGTAGATAGCGATGGCAAAACTGCTGTTGCTGCTATTACACCGGCATCATTACGTATCGCCACTAGTGAAAATAACGAGCTATATGCTTGCCGTATGAACGTCGGTAATGACACCCTACAAAGTAATGTTATGACTGAGCTGACTGGTGTATTTGGTGATGCCGCCAATAATTGCCGCGCAGATATCGATGATAACTTCTCAATCGACATGCCAGCGACGGCGCAGCTAGCCACTATTTTGCCTATCTTTAAAAACGTGCCAAATGCCAGTATGTTGATTCAAGGCGATACGATTACGGTCAATGCTGCTGATAGCGCTGCCTTAACCAAATTGGTAGCAGATTTACAAGCGGCAGCGCCAGCTATGACGGTTATTGCGGAAGGTCCACTGAATGAGAAAACTGAGATTGCTGATAGCTTAACGGCCTCTAAAGCAGCAATGGATAACTTGGGTCAAAACCCAGATCCTCGTGATGTGGCTCGTGCGTTAAGTCTGCAAGTGGTTAACTTTGAAGTTGATAAAGCCGTGATTCCAGACGCTAACAAAGCACTATTAGACCGCGCTGTGAAGTTGATGGAGCAAGTACCCAATATGAAGCTGATGATTATTGGTCATACCGATAAAACCGCAGATGCTGCGTATAATCTGAAGCTGTCAGAAGAGCGTGCTCAAGCAATGAAAGAGTACTTAGTAGCGCAAGGTGCGGATCCTAGTAAGCTTATGACCAAAGGTATGGGCGAGACTGATCCTATTGCGGACAATACGACAGACCAAGGTCGTTTCCGTAACCGCCGTATTGAGTTTGTGGTTTATGACGAAACTGCTAATACTGTAAATGATGGCTTAGCGATTAATAATAACGCGCTTGATCCAGATCTAAATCCATTAGACAGCGATAATGATGATTTGATGCCAGACGCTGATGATGCTAGCCGTGGCACAGCATTGGATCCAGCCGCAACTAATTAAGCCAAGCATTAAAATATCGTGTATTAAATCATAAAATAAAAACCGTATCTTAATCAAGGTGCGGTTTTTATTTTGCCTGTTTTTATATCAAATTAACTTGATGGCTACTTATTAAATATAATTGGTTGGATCTTTTGTCTCAAGATTAACGGATATTTGAGCGTCTAATTGAATAGGAAAGAAGGTTTGTGAGATATTCTCTTTTGCCTGTTGCCAATGATCAAATTGCTGGCAAGTTGATTCAAAGTCGCCTTGCCAAGCCGGTATCTGTCCACACATAGTCTTGATACGTTTTTGATTGGGATAGGGCAGGTCTTGCGCTGCTTTTGCTGCCTCATGAGCAGCGACTCTATCGTTACAAACCAGTGCAATATCGCAACCGGCTTCAATCGCTGCTGTGACGCGCGCACTGACATCACCCGCTGCTTTTGCACCTGCCATCGACAAGTCGTCAGAAAACAATACCCCGTCAAAATTCAATTGCTCACGAATAATGTCTTTGAGCCAAATCTTAGAAAATCCTGCTGGTTTATTATCTACTTGCGAAAAAATCACATGTGCTGGCATCAAAGCGTCTAGCCATGGCAAGGTTTGCGCAAATGGTTGCATATCACTGTTTATAATCTCATCTAAGCTACGATCATCGATGGCTTCTGCTATGTGTGAATCAGGGGCTATCGCACCATGACCAGGGAAGTGCTTGCCTGTGGTTGCCATACCAGCGGCTTTCATACCGCGCATAAACTGTGCTGCCAACGCAATGATGGCTTGCGGCTCATGATGGAAACTGCGATCACCGATAACTTGGCTAATACCATCTCTATCGAGCACTGGTGCAAAGCTTAGGTCAATCCCCACTGCCAATACTTCAGCTGCCATAAGGTAACCACAATCATAAGCACATTCTAAAGCAAGACTAGGATCTTTATTAAATAATTCACCAAGCTTACCCATTGCCGGTAATGGCGTAAAACCGTTACGCAATCTGGCAACGCGTCCCCCTTCTTGATCGACTCCAATGAGAATATCGGCATTGTGATAGCGTATGTCATCACACAGCGCACGTACTTGCGCGGCATCTGTGACGTTTCTGGCAAATAATATCACACCGCCCACTTGGGCTTGTTTGAGCAAGGTGATATCTTCTGTGGTCAGTGCAGTACTATCAATATCAATCATTAAAACGCCATACATAGGAATATCCTTAGTGGGTTATCTATTGTTATATTATAAGTTGAGTTAAAAATAATGCTAAATGAAAACTGTCATTATAATTTTAAATGTTAGCCATCATTATGATGGTCGTATTATGACAGTAATGATCGGCTGAGCATAATGCACTAGATGAATACATTGAAGTGTCCAATATTTTTACTCTTATTTTTTATATATTCATCGCTTATGGATAAACTAGAAAGTTTGGTATGAGCGCGCGTAGCGTGTAAGATTGCTTATACAGTTTGAGACAGTGCGCTATTTATAGCCATGCTAGTATTAATTTTTTGATAATAAAAGCAAAAAAGCTCACAGCTGATTATGCTATGAGCTTTTAATACTAGCGTAATGCATGGTTTAATGGTAAATATAATAAAGCTAAAATAGTAGTATTTTATGGACAGCTGTTTATAGAAAATTTTTGATTTTGCTAAAAAATGTAGACTTTTCACTTAAAATAATTAGGTAGATATGATGAAAAAACAACCAGCACAGTGGTTACTCAGTGCAGCATCAGTGGGTATCGCAGGTTTAATTCTTACCCAAAGCTATGGTACTGCGGTGGCTGATACCAATACTGACGGCTTTAAACAGACGCCTGAGCAACAACTTACTACGCGCCAAGTAGCAGCATTGCTGGATCGCAGTCATTATCTCAATCAGCCTCTTGATACCGCGACTGGCAGCGAGATTTTGTCTATGTATATTGATAGCCTTGATCCAAACCATACGTTGTTCTTGCAATCTGATGTCGATGAATTTAAGAAAAAGTATGCCGATGAGTTTGGCGCCCGCCTAAAACGCGGTGATTTGTCTGCTGGGGTAGAGGTATTTGAGCGCTATCGTAAACGCTCAAATGAATACTTTGCTATGGCAAAAAAGATGCTGAAAACCGATATTAATTTGACCAGCAAAGATACCATCGTGCTAGATCGCGAAAAACTCACTCACTTTAAGACCAAAAAAGAGCAACGTGATTATTGGACGAAGCAGTTAAAGTTTCAGCTGATGAGTATTACTTTGGGTCAAGAAGATGAGAAGGCGAAAGAAAAAGTCTTTTTAGACAATCCAGATATTACCCGCGGTCAAGACTTAGTCCGTAATGATGAGCGCACGCCGAGTGAGATTTTGCTTAATCGTTTATCGCGTCAGCAAGAGCAGTTTACCCGTCTAAAAGATGATGAGATTATGGAAACCATCTTAAATACGGCGATGCTGACCTACGATCCGCACAGCAACTATTATGCACCGATTCAAGCTAACGAGCTGCAAATTCAATCTAGCTTACAGTTAGAAGGGATTGGGGTATCTATTCGTCCTGACCGCAAAAATCCAGACTATACGCGTATTGTGACCCTAGTTGATGGCGGTCCAGCTGCTAAATCCGGTCAAATTAAGCCGAACGACCTAATTATTGGTATTGCTAAAGACGGCGAGACCATGACTGATGTGGTCGGTTGGTCAACGCGTGAAATCGTCAGTCTGATTCGCGGTAAACGCGGTACATCAGTGACGATCAAAGTACGTCAGCCCAATACCCCTGAAGCCAGTGCCCGTAACGTGACTGTGGTTCGAGATATTATTGCGCAAGAAGAATCAGGCGTCACTCAGCGTGTGGTGGAAGTACAGCGTCCAAATATTGATAAAACCCCAAAACGTATCGGTGTCCTTGAAATCCCAAGCTTTTATCTAAATTATCGCGCCCGCCGTAATGGTGAGGATTATCGCAGCGTTAGTATCGATACCGAAAAAGCACTAAAAGAGCTCAATAAAGAAAACATTGATGGTCTGGTTGTTGATCTTCGTAATAACCCAGGCGGTTCGTTAGATGAAGTCGCCAAGATGCTAGGCTTCTTTATCAAGAGTGGTCCACTAGTACAGATTCGTGACAATCGCGGTAATATCCAAGTCTACCGTGATGATGACGGTGGTGAGCAGTTATATGATGGTAAGGTAGTCGTTTTGACTAACCTTGCCTCTGCGTCTGCTAGTGAGATTTTTGCTGCCGCGATTCAGGATTATGGACGTGGATTGGTGGTTGGTAGTACAACCACAGGCAAAGGTTCAGCACAAATCCAGTTAGACAGTTTGGCGCTAGGTTCAGCGACGTTGACGCAGCGTAAATTCTACCGTATCACCGGTGGTAGTACGCAAAACAAAGGCGTGGTACCAGATATTGAATTGGTTAATATCTATGATGATGCAACCTTTGGTGAGCGCGCGCAGAAAAAGGCTCTACCTTGGGATACGATAAAGACTTCGCCATACAAACCTGAAGGTAAATTTACGTCGAATACTTTAGCGACGCTAAATCAGCAATCAAAAGTCCGCCAAGAGAAAAATCCGCAGTTTGTTTATTTATCGACACTGAATGATATCCGTAATATGGAAGATGAGAAGAAACCAGTTGCGCTAGATATCAATAAACGCCGTGCCAAAATGCAGCTGATAGAAAAACGCTCGCTAGAAGCTGAGAATAAGCGTCAGATTGCATCGGGTGAACGCCCTTATGCCAATTGGAATACTTATCAAGCGGCAATGGATGCGAAGTTTGAAGAGCGTAGTCAGATGAAGGCTTTAGAACGCCCAGAGTTACCAGAAGATGAAGCCTTTATCAATGAGGCGGCTTATATTATGCTTAGCGCTGAACCAATGAAGCTGAGCAGTCCTGAAGAAAAGCTATAAATCAGTATTTATTCATCCTCCCAAACCTTAAAAAATGCACGTAAGCATATGCTTACATGCATTGACGTTTAGACCTCTTACTTACTATGGCTCAATCTGCGATTATACATCTACGGCACGATTGAACGAAAAGGTTCAGAGGTACTAGGGATTGGTATCTGGAAAGTCGCATAAGGGATGGGTAGTTTGCTGATTAGGGATGATAGGGCTGGATGCTCGACCGTTATAAAATACTTCGGGATTAAGTATTGAATGACAGTAACATGGATGGTTAGTAATAAAAGCCGCATAATGCTAGTCGTTATGCGGCTTTGTTACGTCTGGTCTTCGACATATCCAAAGGACGTTAAACTTAAAGACATTAATCTTAAATAAGTATGGATAAAACCTTCTAAATTTGCTCATAAAAAAGGGTCAATAGAAAAATCTACTGACCCTTTGCAATAAATGATGTCTAGCATCAATAGTTGCTTATGCATCTAACACGATAATCAATCAATGATTAGTGCTCAACGCCACCTGCACCATGTACATGACCGTGGTTTAGTTCGTCTTCAGTAGCGGCACGTACTTCTTGAATTTCAACATCAAAAGTCAAACGCTTGCCAGCTAGTGGATGGTTTGCATCAACAATCACTTCTTTGTCGCTAACAGCAGTAACGGTAACTAGCATGACTTGACCGCCAGCTTCTGACTGAAACTGCATGCCGGGCTGAATATCTTCAACGCCTTGGAAGTTGTCACGTGGTACATGTTGTACCGCTTGTTCTTGGTATTCGCCGTAACCGTCAGCAGGCTCAACAACAGCGTTGACTCTTTCGCCAGCAGATTTGCCTTCTAGTTGTTGCTCTAGACCTGGGATGATATTGCTGTGACCATGCAAATAAGCAAGTGGTTGGCCTTCTGGAGATTGGTCAAGGATATTACCTTCGTCATCTTTTAGCGTGTAGTTAAACTTGACGGCAGTGTCTTTTGCGATAGTAGTCATAAATTATCCTAAATATATTGATATTAAAAATTAAATACGGTTGCAATAAACCTAAAAAAGCCAATCAGCCAGCCAAATAGCCACGTCATCAGTTAATTATCATCAGTTTATTAGAGTAACTTTAGCAGTTAGCCTCTTTAATTGCGATAACTCACATCATTTTCAAGGTGAAAACAACAAAAAATGCTAATTAATCGTGTAATTGAACAGAATAATCCATGTTTTTAGTATATTTACCAAATAGTGCGTTGCTGGTTTAAGGTTCGCCAGTTGCGTTTTTGAGCAATGACTTCTACCATAGCAATAACTATAAGGATAAAAATATGACTTCACTCTCTCATGCTGCCAATAATCAGCCATCTGATATTCAATATCAATTCGACTTTGAGCGTTTTTTAGAACATTTGGTTGACGTTACGCTTAAATTTACGACAGATGTAGATATGCCAAGCTTATGGTTACCTGCGTGGATACCGGGCAGTTATTTGATCCGTGAATTTGCTCGCAATATTACGGCTGTACATTATCGAATTGTTGATGGAGAGGTATTAGATAGTCAACTTGCGAATAGTAATAGAGAGCCTAAACGTTATCGTGCGCAAAAAACCGATAAGCATACGTGGCAGTTGCCAGAAGCAAAGGTAGGGCAAACGATTAGCGTATATTATGAAGTATATTGTTATGATTTATCAGTGCGTACCGCTTATGTCGATCAGCAACGATTATACGGCAATTTCACTTCTTTGGCATTGGCGGTTGATGGGCAAGAGCAATCACCAGTCCAAGTCAGTTTAATAGTACCTGAAGCATTTTTTATTAATAAAAATAAAGAACAGGTATTGTTGGCATGTGGTTTAAAATCTACCCACTTGCAAAGTGATGAACGAGACTTGTATAGCTTACAAGCGGACAGCTATCATGACCTGATTGATTATCCATTTGAGATTGCGCCACAAGAGAAGTTTGATTTTATTATTAAAGACAATCGGCATCAGACCCTTGGTCATCAGTTTTTCCTTGCGGGTAAGCATACTGCCAATATGGGGCGATTGCAGCAAGACCTCACTCAGATTTGTCAAACTTATCTTAACTGGTTGGGTGACGCGCCGTTTAATGACTATACGTTTATGACCTATTCAAGTGGGCAGGATTATGGCGGTTTGGAGCATATCAATTCGACCAGTTTGATTACCCCACGCCGTGATTTACCTCGTATCAATGAGCTGGCATTGCCGAGCAGCGATTATCAGCGCTTTTTAGGCTTATGTAGCCATGAGTATTTCCATGCATGGTGGGTAAAAACCGTCCGTCCCGATGTAATGCTAGAAGTAGATTTGCGTCATGAAGCTTTTACGCCTTTGCTTTGGGTGTTTGAAGGATTTACTTCTTATATTGATGATTTTATGCTGCAAGCGTCAGAAGTCATTGATAAGGCAAGTTATCTGAAGCTATTGGCTGAGCAAATCAATCGCTACTATCAAACACCTGGTCGCGCCCATCAAAGTGTCGCAGAGTCGAGTTTCGATGCGTGGATTAAGCTATATCGCAATGATGAAAACACTGGCAATGCAGGTATCAGCTATTACAATAAAGGCGCTTTGGTGGCGTTATGTTTGGATTTAACGCTGCTTGCAAAAAGTGATGGTTGTTATCGTGTATTTGATGTGGTAAAAGCTTTTTATGAGCAAGCGAAGCAAACTGACAACCACCGCATCGGTATCAGTAGTGCCGACATGGGTGCAGTGATAGGGCAGTTTATACCGTTAGCGGATTGGCAAGATTTTGAGCGGCGTTATGTCAATGGCGTTGAAGAGTTACCGATGCAAGAGCTGCTTGAGGCAAACGGTATTACGCTGCATAGCAACACTAAAGAAAAGGCTGATAAATCTCTACCGTGGGGCATACGATGTACGGAAACGCCTGCTGGACTTATGGTGAATCAGGTAAGGCGTGGAAGCGCTGCTGCTAAAGCAGGCATATCTGCCCATGATGTCATCATTGCTATTGATGGTATCAAGGCGGATAACAAACAGTTGGCATTATTTAATGATGTATCGCAAAATGTTGAATGTTATTTGTTTCGCCGTGATGAGCTGATGTGTATCAGCGTAGCAGCAAATGCGGAAAGTGAAATGAAGGATAGCCAACAAGATAAAGCAGACATAGGCAGTCCACATAAGGTAAATCTAAAGTTAGAAAAGTTAGGGTTTGATAAATGGTTGAAGCCTGACTTTGTTAAGTTTTAAAGGGATAGGTTTTTTTAAATCAATGCATAGCAATAGTGGGCAAGGTTAGTAAAAAATGCGCGTGACTTGATATGATAAATAATCTGATAAATAAATGCTCGGGTTACGTTGTTGCTAACCCGAGCCGATAATGTCTTTCAGTTATCAGAAACATTAGCCAAAGCGTTGCTGTAAATAAGCGATAATATCATTTGATTCATACATCCACTGAACGTCGCCATTTTCTTCAATACGTAAGCAAGGTACTTTGACGCGCCCGCCATTTTCTTCAAGCTCACTGCGAAATTCTGGATTTTTTTTGATATCTCGACATTCGATGGGCAAATTTAATTGATGCATTTGACGGCGCACTTTTATACAGAAAGGACAGGCGTGAAATTGATATAGCGCTAAATTTTTACAGGCAGCAGTCACTTGCGCTTGCTGTTCCTGACTGCGTGCCATGGGCTTACCTTGAGTCAAGATACTGATAGCAGCAATGATTCGTCCTAAACCTTCTCGTATAAGATTAACTAACATACAGACCTCTATGGATTATATCGTGTGGGGGATGATACCACTTCCTCGTTTAAGTATTCAGTTAAGCGGTAATATCTGTAAATTAAAAATCTATAATGAGTTAGGTTGTTTTTAAGAGTTACCTATCTAGCATCTACTGAGCGCTATCAGTTAGATTATTAGTCTCTTTGGCATCAAATGATGTTTTGCCAATCCAGTCTTGCATTATTTCGATTTCAGGCTCTTGGACATCGATGATATCTTGTGCCAATTGTCGCATTTCTTCATCAGTACCATACTGTAGCTGTACCATTGCCATATCTACTGCGCCTCGATGATGAGGTAGCATGCCGCGCGCAAATGCCATATCTGGTACAGGGTCTGCGATACCAGCTATCATATCTCCATACATCGCTTCCATACCTTTAGCATAGGCTTGTTGCATCGCTTCGGTATTGGGCTTCGGTTTGGGCGCATCAGGATGGCTAGCGAGCCATTTATTCATGATATCAATCTCAAGCTGTTGAGAATCGATAATATCTTGTGCAAGCTGGCGCATTTCTTCATTTGTCCCATATTTAAGCTCAATCTTTGCCATGTTTACTGCGCCGCGATGATGCCCAAGCATCCCTTTGGCAAAGGCAGTATCAGGATCGTTATAAGCCATACCAACCATCATCTCATTGTGCATGTCCGTCATCGACTTCGTATAGTCTTTAAGCATGTCCGTCATCGGTGTCTCGTCTACTATAGCGTCAGCAGTCGTCATGTCATGACCTGCATGAGCGTTCGTCTCGTCAGGATTTTCAACCTGCTCTGAACTAGGCTGTACATCGTCTTGTGCTATATTTACCTTACCCTCATCCGCTGCTGGCTGGCAAGCACTGAGTAATAGGGCAGTAGAAATACTACCAGCAAATAAGGCAAAACGATGTAGAACAGTCATGACATATCCTTACTATAAATTAAACAAACAACTGGGTAGAAAAAGCATGCAACTCATATACTGCATAGCTCTCAATGGTAACAGATAAACCTTGCTGTTTCGAGACGCTATTTTTAAGGTGTCGTAAATCGCAAACTTAAATGCAAAAAAATCTTGAGCACGTCTTTATCTAAGTAGCACGATAGCTAACCTATGACGCCAAGCTTGCGGCATTGCTCACTATTTAGCTGAATGCGTACAAACTTGCCAACCGCCAGTTCTCCAAGCTCAAAACCCGCTACTGACCAACGTATTAAGCGTAAACAAGGCAGACCTACATGCGCAGTCATGCGTCTTACTTGGCGATTTTTGCCCTCATAAATAGTCAGCATTAGCCATGATGTTGGGATGTTTTTCCGCTCACGAATAGGCGGATCGCGTTGCCACAGTTTGATAGGCAAGTCAGCTTCATCGACTAATACCGCAGAGGCGGGTAATGTTTTACCATCTTTTAGTATGACCCCATTTGCCAATTGTTTTAATTGTGCTGTAGTAACCATGCCTTCTACTTGTACCAAGTAAGTCTTGCCTTGTTTTTGTTTGTTTTGCGCAAAACCCTTCATAGATGGTGGCTGAGTAATGGCTTTATTAATCCTTCCGTCACTGGTCAAAATCAGTAGCCCCTCTGAGGTGGCATCGAGCCGGCCGGCGACTCGGACTGATTTGTCAGTAAAATATTCAGATAGGGTAGTATGGTCATTATTACTGTCATCACGGAATTGGCTTTGTACGCCGTAAGGTTTATTAAACAAAATCAGGCTAGAGCTGGTCATAAATGTGCGTTTCCCAAAAATAAATGACAGATAGTATTTATAAATCATAGAAGCTGTTAAAAATATAGAACATATAAGAGGCTTACTCATATACCGCTAGCATAACAGAATGCTAAGCAAGCTTAAAATAGCTAACCCACCAAATGGCATTGCTTCAGATTATATTGAAATTTCAAAATGCCTAAATAAATAAATAACAGATAAAAAAACACCCCAAAATCTAAGATATTTGGGGTGTTTCATTTACGCTAATGGCACTTCTATAAATTAACTTTTATAAGATGAGTTAATTATAACGATGCAATGGCGTCATTGAACAAAGCGCTTGGACGCATTGCTTGCTCAGCCAATGCCTCATCAGCTAGGTAATAGCCTTTAAGATCCATAGGCTTACCTTGAGCATCATTCAGCTCTTTAATAATAGCCACTTCGTTATCCGCAAGGTTTTGCGCAAGTGGCGCAAACTGTGCTGCAAGCTCACTGTCTTTATCTTGTGCTGCAAGCTCTTGTGCCCAGTACATAGCAAGGTAGAAATGACTACCACGGTTATCAAGCTCACCAGTTCTGCGTGATGGAGACTTGTCATTTAATAACAGCTTTTCAGTTGCTGTGTCTAAGGTGTCAGCCAATATTTGGGCTTTAGCATTGCCATCATTCTGTGCTAAATGCTCTAGCGACACAGCCAATGCTAAGAATTCACCCAATGAATCCCAACGTAAATGGTTTTCTTCAACCAATTGTTGTACATGCTTAGGTGCTGAACCGCCAGCGCCAGTCTCAAACAAACCGCCGCCTTTCATTAATGGTACAACTGACAACATCTTCGCACTGGTACCCAATTCTAAAATTGGGAATAGGTCAGTGAGGTAATCACGTAAGATATTACCAGTAGCAGAAATGGTATCAAGACCGCGAGCAACGCGCTCTAGGGTATAACGCATCGCACGAACTTGTGACATAATTTCGATATGCAGACCAGTAGTATCATGATCTTTTAAATACATTTTTACTTTTTTGATCAGCTCGTTTTCGTGTGGACGATACGGGTCTAACCAAAAGATGACTGGTGTATTAGATTCGCGCGCGCGGCGTACGGCAAGCTTGACCCAATCTTGGATAGGTTCATCTTTAACCTGACACATGCGCCAGATATCGCCTTTCTCAACACGCTGCTCAAGCAAAATCTCGTTTGTTTCTTCGTCAACAATACGGGCAATACCATCATCGCTTGCTTCAAAAGTCTTGTCATGCGAGCCGTATTCTTCTGCTTTTTGTGCCATTAGACCGACGTTAGGCACTGTACCCATCGTCGTTGGATCAAAATTGCCATGCCATTTACAGAAATTAATCATTTCTTGATAAATACGCGCAAAGGTAGACTCAGGCATAACCGCTTTACAATCATATGGCTTGCCATCAGCACCCCACATTTTACCGCCATTACGAATCATAGCTGGCATTGATGCGTCAACGATGATGTCACTTGGCGAATGGAAGTTAGTGATTCCCTTTGAAGAATCAACCATCGCTAGACGTGGGCGATGTACTTGGCATGCATGTAAATCACGCTCAATCTCTTCACGCGTTGAGGCTGGTAATTTTGAGATTTTGTCGTATAGGTCTGCCATACCGTTATTAACGTTGATGCCTAACTCATCAAAGAAAGCACCATGTTTGTTAAAGGCATCTTTATAATAGGTTTTAACCGCATGACCAAATACGATAGGATGCGATACTTTCATCATCGTGGCTTTTACGTGCAATGAGAATAAAATACCTGCTTCACGGCAGTCTTCCATTTCACGCTCATAAAACTCAAGCAGTGCCTTTTTGCTCATGAACATAAGGTCGATGACTTCTTTATCAAGCAAAGCGATGCCTGTTTTGAAGACATTCACCGTACCATCGTCAGCTAAGCGTTCCATACGCACAGTACGGGCTTTATCTAAAGTGATAGATTGCTCGCCGGCATAAAAGTCGCCGCTGTGCATGTGTGATACATGAGTTTGTGACCATTGCTTCCATTCACCCATCGAATGCGGATGCTTACGTGCGTAGTTTTTAACCGCTTTCGGTGCGCGGCGGTCTGAGTTGCCTTCACGTAGTACAGGATTCACCGAGCTGCCTAGGCTTTTGCCATAACGCTGACGAATGGCTATTTCTTCATCGGTTTGTGGATCTTCTGGAAAATCAGGAATCGCATAGCCTTTACCTTGTAGCTCTTTAATCGCTGCTTTAAGCTGCTGAACAGAGGCACTGATATTTGGCAGTTTGATGATATTGGTATTTGGATCTTGTGTCAGACGACCCAGCTCAGCTAAGTTGTCAGGAACGCGTTGCTCTTCACTTAAAAACTCAGGGAATTCAGCCAATACACGGGCAGCAACTGAGATATCAGTAGTATCCACTTCGATGCCTGCGGTTTTAGTAAATGCTTTAACAATAGGCAAGAATGATACGGTTGCAAGCGCTGGCGCTTCGTCGGTTTTTGTATAAATAATTTTTGACATTGTAGTAGTGTATTCCTTTATGTTGTCATTAAAAGGTAAGTAAGGCCTAGATATTATTTAATATCTTTATGCCGCCTTATTACCATAATGGGTGATAGGCGTAAATCAAGTACATCACGTGTCACTTTTCCAGTCGTGGAAAATATATTCAAACGCTTCGACGCATTCAAATAACTTTGAGACGGCCTGTTGACGTTATTTTGCAAACATATCTTTTGGAAGCTGTTTTAACCTTTATGACAAACTTACCACCAAAAGAGGGGGTTGAACAAATGGTTGATACTGCCTGACGATAACTGACTGTCAATATATTATAGTTCATCCACTATAAATTCGATATGATGTCAATCTCGTATATTGAACTAAGTATACTATTTCGCTCATATCTCATGTGTCTGAATTATATTAAGCTAATAATACTCTTATTCTAGCAGTCATCAAGATTGATATCATCTTTTCCATGCAATTTGGCTGTTTTTAATGGCTTTTAATGGCAATTTTTATCACCTCTACCTTCACAATTTTGATTTCTATAACCAATAGCACATCCCAAAACTGAGCTGTTTTGAAACGCTATCGCCGATTTTATAATAGTTATGCAAAATTTTTGCAAATTGTGACAGCAAAAAATTAGCAATTTGCTAGGCTATAGCATCAAGAAAAGTTATCAAAAAAACAGTGTGCTGATTATGACCTTACAATATGCGTTACTCAACGATACTAGTTGGCAAAGCCTAGGCGATTGGCAAACACCAGATACGCCTTTTATGTCATTTGCTTTTTGGCAAGCGCTTATTGACACCGGTGCCATCGGTGAAAAAGCAGGCTGGTTACCGATTTATATTTTGGTACATCGTGTAGAAGCAGATGACAATTCTGCTGTACAGCAAAATCTGTCTTCTATAGAAGCTTCTATAAATGTGAAGCAGCCAGTTGCCGTGATGCCAGTGTTTATTAAAGGTCATCATCAAGGCGAGTTTGTGTTTGACCATTCGTGGGCACAGGCTTATGCGCAGTATGGTCTCGATTATTATCCGCGTTTGGTAACGAGTGCGCCTTATACGCCCGTTACTGGGCAGCGTATATGGTTAGCAGACGGTGAGACGCTAAATGCTGAAATTATAAAGACTGCCATCGCAGGTGTTGATGATATTGCACAACAAGTGGGCGCGTCAGGCTGGCATGGTTTGTTTGTTACGCCTGAAATGGCTACTATCGCTAATGTATCGCTGCCGACTGATATTGATATAGGAATGGCGCTTAAAAATCAAGCAAACGGCATAGCGGTAGAACCGATTGAGATACCGATATTGGAACGTCAAGGTTGTCAGTTTTTATGGCAAAATAAAAATCTCAGTCAAAACGATCAGCCGTTTGTGGATTTCGAAGGATTTTTAGCGACTCTCAGAGCTAAAAAACGCAAAACTATTCGTGCTGAACGCCGCAAGGTTGCTGAGCAAGGTATCACTTGCCAGCGAAAATGTGGCGATGAGATTACTGCTTCCGATTGGAAGATTTTTTATCACTGCTATGCCATGACCTATGCAATACGAGGGCAACAGCCTTATTTGACCATGGATTTTTTTAAAGCTTTGGCGCAAACTATGGCTGAGCATTTGATGTTGGCGCAAGCACTGGATGCTAGTGGTGAGATTATCGCCAGTAGTTTATTTTTATACGATACGCCTGACAATAAAACCGCAACTCTATACGGTCGTTATTGGGGTGCGCTTGGTGAGTACGATAGCTTACATTTTGAGCTGTGTTATTATCAAGGTATCGAATTTGCGATTGAACAGGGCTTGCATTATTTTGACCCAGGGACGCAAGGCGAGCACAAGTTAATCCGTGGCTTTATTCCAACTACTACGCACTCATTACATCGTATTTATGATGCCCGCTTTGTACCAGCGATTGCTGATTTCTGTAAAAAAGATAGTTTGCATATGGCGCAGTATCGAGAGCAGGCATTTGAAGCATTGCCATTTAATATCGATAATATGCCAACCTTTAATAGCGGCAATTAATGTTATTTTTTTAACCCTTTTCTACTTCATAAAACAGTTATTAGCCATAAACTATGACCTCTCATCTTGCTTGCTTGACCAATTCATCACCTCCGACTGAGCTATTATCTTGGCTAAATACCGAAGGCTCTCTCACCGCCATGTTAGAGGTAAAAGCAGGGCAGCCGTTACGTGTAGAACGTAGTTTTGAGGGCTATCGCTTATTGTCTTTGGCACAAAAAAAGCAGCTAGGTATGAAAGGCGCAGCGCTCAGCCGTCCATTATTAGCGTGGGTACGTGAGGCACAGTTATACGGCAATGACGAGCAGCCATGGGTGCAGGCGCAAAGCCTATTTCCGTTATCAAGTTTACAAGGCAGTGCCAGACGTCTACAGCAATTAAAAAGTACGCCGATTGGCTATGTGTTATTTAAGCGCCGTCGTACTTTGCCAAATCAACGTTCTATCGAACAGACGAGCGACGGTTGGCAACGGCAGACACTTTATGACTGGTATGGGCGTAAATTGCTTATTAGTGAGACTTTCTTGCCACAATTTAGTCAAAAATTGCTCAAAATTTAAAGTCTTTATTAATAGAATAAAATAGCTGACTAATTGATCGGCTATTTTTATACGCTTATTAAAATAGATTTTTGCTAATGGCGTTCCTAATTAATTTATGTTCTTCATCCAAATAAGATATTTATAACCATCTAATATAATTAGATTTATATAGAGAAAATATTATCTTGTAATGTGTTCAATATCAGGTGAGGTTTTTTTGCGTCCGTCACATAAAATTTCATGCTACACTTGAACTCTAGCAAGGATATTGATGCAAACGCCTGTCGAATTTATCGTTAAATCTGACAAGCTAATAACAAGCCTACTGCTTTTGCTTGCCTGTCTCAAACGTCTTTTGCTATTCGCTTCTTTTCAATGACCGTTATCACTAACGACTGTCACTACTTAGGACCTTACTATGTTTAAAGATATCTCTATCAAAGATTTTGATCCAGTACTTGCTGAAGCCATGGCTGCTGAAAGCGTGCGTCAAGAAAACCATATTGAGCTTATCGCTTCAGAAAACTACTGCTCACAAGCAGTGATGGAAGCACAAGGTACTGATTTAACCAACAAATACGCTGAAGGCTATCCTGGTAAGCGTTATTATGGTGGTTGTGAGCATGTTGACGTCGTTGAACAATTGGCAATCGACCGTGCAAAAGAATTGTTTGGTGCAGAGTATGTGAACGTCCAACCGCATTCTGGTAGCCAAGCAAACTCTGCTGTTTTCTTAGCCTTGTTAGACGCCAATGACACTGTACTTGGTATGAGCTTAGATGCGGGTGGTCACTTGACGCATGGCGCGCATATTAACTTTTCAGGTCTAAACTACCATGCAGTACAGTATGGCTTGGTAGAAGGTACTGGTCTTATCGATTATGACCAAGTTGACGCTTTAGCTCGTGAGCACAAACCTAAAATGATTATTGCTGGTTTTTCAGCGTATTCACAAGTAGTTGATTGGGCACGTTTCCGCGAAATCGCTGATGAAGTTGGGGCTTATCTTTTAGTGGATATGGCTCACGTAGCTGGTCTAGTTGCTGCTGGCGTTTATCCAAGCCCAGTACCATTTGCTGACGTGGTTACTACGACGACGCACAAAACCTTACGTGGTCCACGCTCAGGTATGATTCTTGCTCGTGATGAGAAGCTAGCGAAAAAGCTAAACTCTGCTGTATTCCCAGGCAACCAAGGCGGTCCATTAATGCACGTTATCGCGGCCAAAGCGGTATCATTTAAAGAAGCATTAGAAGACAACTTCAAAACCTATCAGCAGCAAGTGGTTAAAAACGCGCAAGCAATGGCGAAAGTAATCATCGACCGTGGCTATGAAATCATCTCGGGCGGCACCGAGAATCATCTGATGCTGATCAGTCTAGTGAAGCAAGAAATGACGGGCAAAGAAGCGGATAAATGGTTAGGCGATGCGCATATTACGGTCAATAAAAACGCCGTTCCAAACGATCCTAAGTCTCCATTCGTGACCTCTGGTATCCGTATTGGTACACCAGCGATTACGACTCGTGGCTTCAACGAAGTACAAGCTAGCGAGTTGGCAGGTTGGATTTGTGATGTACTAGACAGTCGTGGCGATGAAGCAGTGACTGCTGAAGTCCGTGGTAAAGTGGAAGCTATCTGTAAAGAGCTACCTGTATATGCTAAAAATCAGTAGTTTTGAATGGCTCTTATTTATTAAGAGCTGACTAAAACAAAAAACCGCTTAGCAAATGCTAAGCGGTTTTTTATTTCTGAGTCGATAATGTAGCGGATTAAAACGGCAATTTAGTGAATATTTGCAATACCGTCGCGTTAACGATATCGACAAAGAACGCACCAACCATCGGTACAATCAAAAATGCCTTAGGCGAGGGTAGATAGCGATCGGTCACTGCCTGCATATTGGCAATAGCCGTTGGCGTTGCGCCCATACCAAAACCAGAGTGTCCAGCTGCCAATACTGCCGCATCATAATCTTTGCCCATGATTCTGAAAGTGACAAAGTAAGCATAAGCAATCATAACCGCAGTTTGCACCAGTAAGATTATCAAGACCGGTCCTGCCAAATCTGTCAACTCCCACAGTTTCAATGACAGTAGCGCCATGGCTAAAAATAGGCTTAACGAGGCATTACCAATCACATCAATAGCACGGTCAAACATATCAAAGTTAAAGACCATGGTCAGCGCATTACGAATAATCACCCCGCCTGCCAATGCCCAAACGAAGGTAGGCAACTCAAATGCCGTGCCCTGTGCAACGATGGTCATCAAATCGGCAAACGCCAAAGCACCTGCAAACAATGCTAGACTTTCGATAGTAGAAGAAGCGGTAATTAGACGAATATTATCCGGCTTTTCAAACATCTCTTCATGTCTATCATCACCATCTTCGTCATGTTTGGTGCTATATAATGACTGCTGACCGGCAAGCTTTTCAACTTCACTTTGATTTGGGTTTACCGGTGTTGGTTTAAGTCCCATTTTATTGATTAATCTGCGCGCAACAGGACCACCAACCAGACCACCTGCTACCAAACCATAAGTAGCAGCGGCAATACCAAGAGTCGTGGCACCAACCACGCCGTATTGTTCTTCTAAGACAATACCCCATGCTCCAGCAGTACCATGTCCACCAGTTAAGGCGATAGAACCTGTGACTAGACCGAGCAGCGGATCAAGCCCAAGCGCGCTTGCCATTGCTACCCCAACCACATCCTGCAAGATAATAAAAACGGATACAACGATGGTAAAAATGAGTAGCGGTGAGCCACCCGCTTTTAGACGTCCAAAATCGGCACTTAGACCAATAGAGGCGAAAAACATTAGCATAGTCGCCGTTTGTAACGCTTGATTGAAGTTAAAACTATAACCCCATATCAAGTTAAGCGAGTATACAATCGCGGCAGCAACCAGACCGCCCGCGACAGGCTCTGGAATATTAAAGTCTTCTAAGAATTTGATTTTCTTGACCAAGAAGCGTCCAAGCAACAGTACCAGTGTGGCTAATATCAGAGTGTAATAGCCGTTTAGGGTAACTTCCATATATTCATCCTTTCTATAAATATCAATATAAATTAACCTGAATTCGGGATAAATCTGTTTTTATCTCGAATTCAGATTCTTATCTTATGGGCGACTAAGAGAATCGTCGGACGCCATAATAATCCACAGTTGTGGTTTGCCAAAGTCTCTAAAAGCATCTTCAATGAGACTTTTGAATACCTTAAAATCTTCGTTGTTAATGTTGTAAGTAGCTGTCAAATCAAGAGTTAAATACTCAATATCGCTGTCTGTCAAACAGTCCCACGCCGCATCCCAGTTATGACCAAACCAGCTTGGGAAATCGCATGCCTTTGCTAAGCTATCTAACAATGTATCTTTATTTAGTATATCGCCCATAGGTACAAGGATTGCCTGCTTAGGTATAGCGACAACGGCTTTGCTACTATTATCGATAAGGCTTTGCTCAATGCTGTTTTTGGTCACATAATAAATGGCTTCTCTCATATCATTTCACCTGCAGTTTTTGAAAGCTGTCGTAATGATCCACAGTCAAATAATAGTAGGTTGGCGGATTACCGCCCGTGACAATACGCCTTGCGCCGCGATGAGAAACTGTCGGTGTAGGTACGGTATATTCTCGGTAGTAGCCTTGCGACTGCGCTGGTAGCTTGCCTTCTCGATTATAAAACGTTGTGCCATCTTTATTGGGATAAGGAAACGGTCCACCTTGCTGAATAAGCGCAATGGTTTGATCTATCTGCGTATCACCTGTGATAGATGCTGCATTTACAGGGCTGCTTCTTTCAGTAGCACTTTGTGATAGAGTAGTCGATGGTGTGCTATCTACAAAAAAACTGGCTTTTAAATCAGCAAAGAAGTAAACCGCTACAGCAATAATGGCAATCAAACTAAATAGGGTAGAGAAACGGCTTTTTTTCTGTCTACTAGCACTATTGTTCTTATGCTGATTATTTTTCTGCTGCGTGTTTCGGTTATTTTTTTGCTGAATATTATCTGGGCTACGATGAGCTGAGTTTGCTGTTGAATTTAATGTTGGAGCTTCTAAAATACTCAGCTCACTAGAAGTAACTTCGATGGCGCGCAATTGGTTTTTATCATTACGCTCGCTATTAAAGTAGACACGTTGCCCTTCGCTTATTGGCTGTGATAATCGCACTGACTTTATGTGAAAAAACACATCTTCACTTTGATTGTCAACGTCGATAAAGCCGTAGCCTTTATCGGAATTCCAATGCTTAATCGTGCCACTTTGCATGGGCGTATCGTCCTACCAATAGAGTTTTAGCATACAAAATAATGCTTATATTTGATATAACATATATTTATTAATAACAAAAAAAACGCCAGCAATTAAGCTGACGTTCTGTAACAATTATACTGCAAACAGTATTATAAATTGTATTGAAGACGTAATAAGTTACATACGTGTTTCGCCATGACCGTAAACAATCCACTTTTGTGAAGTTAAACCTTCAAGTCCAACCGGTCCACGCGCGTGAATCTTGTCGGTTGAGATGCCAATTTCGGCACCAAGACCGTATTCAAAACCGTCAGCAAAACGGCTAGAGGCATTAATCATCACGCTTGCCGAGTCGACTTCACGGATAAAGCGTTGTGACTTGGTATAATTATCGGTAATGATGACATCGGTATGATGACTGCCATGGGTATTGATGTGCTCAATCGCTTCATCAATACCCGATAGGATTTTAATAGCTAGAATAGGGGCTAGATATTCGGTATCCCAGTCCTCATCGGTTGCTGCTGACAAATGACCTTTCAGAATGGCATTGTCATTTAAAATAGCCTGCGCTTTATTATCAAGGCGCAGTTGCATCGCATCATCAGCGTTTACAATAGCTTCAGCAACCTTGGGTAACAGCTCAGCGGCGATTGCTTCATCGACCAATAAAGTCTCCATGGTGTTACAAGTGCCATAGCGATGGGTTTTGGCATTGACACTGACTTTGATAGCAATCTCAGGATCGGCATCACTATCGATAAAGGTATGGCAATTACCATCAAGATGTTTAATCACCGGTACGCGCGCATCGCGGCTGATCCGTTCAATCAAGCCTTTACCGCCACGTGGCACGATGACATCGACATAATCAGTCATAGTGATAAGCTCGCCAACCGCTGCACGGTCAGTGGTTTGTAATACTTGCACGCTATATTCTGATAGACCAACTCTTTTTAGTCCCTCTAAAATACATTTGGCAATCGCTTGATTAGACTCAAATGCTTCAGAGCCGCCGCGTAGGATAATGGCGTTGCCTGATTTTAGGGCGAGCGAGGCTGCTTCAAGGGTGACGTTAGGGCGCGACTCATAAATCATCCCGACTACACCAAGTGGTACGCGCATTTTGCCTAAATGAATACCCGACGGACGATACGTCATGTCTGTGACTGCGCCGATAGGGTCAGGCAATGCAGCAACGTCTTTTAAGCCTTGTAACATGCCATCAAAGCGGGCGTCATTTAACTCCAAGCGATCAAGCAACGCGGCATCTAAGTTATTTTTTTGTCCATTAGCCATATCGATTTTATTAGCGGCTAAGATATCTTGCTTGGCATTTTTTAATGTCTCAAAAATTGCCATCAGTGCAGCGTTTTTATCGCCCGTATTGGCAGCAGCCAGTGCTCTTGATGCCGCGCGCGCCTCTTTACCGACGTTCTGCATATAAGCGGTAATATCTGCGTTATTGGTCTGACTCATAAAACTTCATCCTTATAGTTATAAATAGAAAAAGGTTAATGTTATTTAGCGCTCTAGTGGCGCTCTGCTATTTAACATAGAGGAGATTAGGTCGATAGTAAAGCCGATTTTGTCAATGGAGATGTCTTGCCGCTATATAATAGTCATTATTTAAAGACAGATTGGTGGTTACGTATTTTTAACAGAAAGTGACTGCAACTACTAAGGTAGTCGATAGCAATCGTCCGTATAGTGATTGCTGAGAAAAGCAAACTCGTTCCCGCTGTACTGTATTATTCATAGAATGACTCGGCTGGACGACAGCTATGGTTGTAGTAAAAACTGATTATAGTAAATAACCATATTGGAGAATAAACATGACAATTGAGCAACAACAAATGAAAAAATCTAGCATGTATCAAAACTGGTTAAGCGTTGGCTTGGTCGCCGCAGCACTAACCTTAAGCGCCTGTGGTAAAAATGATGAGCCAGCAGCAGAAACGCCAGCAGCAGTTGATGCCCAGACAGCGGTAGAAGATGAAGCTACGGGTGTTGCCACTGCGAATAGTACTGACGATGTGGCGGTTGCAACGGCTGATAATGATACAGCAGTGGATGGCACAGATGACGTAGCAGTGGCGACTGCTGAGTAGGAGCGCTAATTGAATAGATGGCATAGACGATATTAAAAGCGAACAGCAGGTTTCAAGCTACTAATATGGTATATAACACAGCGCTAACGTTATTAAGATGATAAAATAAAGCCCATAACGGATTGTGCGTTATGGGCTTTATTTTATAAAGGCTATTTATTACTGCCAAATTATTATCGCCAAACGCTTTTTTATCCTACACGCATTTTTACTCTTATTTTCATTCATATTTATTGGAAGTCTGCTAAACCATGCTTGATACTGCAAATAATCCGACTCGACCGATCGCTTTAGATTTACAAGATATTCATAAAAGCTTCGGCTCATTGGCCGTACTTAAAGGGGTATCTTTGACTGCCTATGATGGCGATGTTATCTCTATTTTAGGCTCATCCGGTTCAGGTAAGTCGACCTTGCTGCGCTGTATTAATTTACTCGAAAAGCCCAATCAAGGTCGCATTATTATCGGTAATGATGAGCTGATACTAAAGCCGTCTAAGTCGGGAGAATTACAAGCGGCTGATATCAAGCAGCTAGAACACTTACGCGCGCGCGTAGGTTTTGTCTTTCAGAATTTCAATTTATGGCCACATAAAACGATTATTGACAATATTATCGAAGGGCCAATACAAGTTTTAAAAATAAAAAAAGACCAAGCGATTAGCGATGCTGAAAAGTTGCTGGATAAAGTGGGTTTGCTCGATAAAAAAGATGCTTATCCAGCGAATCTATCCGGTGGTCAGCGCCAACGTGTTGCTATCGCGCGCGCCCTGGCGATGCAGCCGCAAGTTTTGTTATTTGATGAGCCGACTTCTGCGCTTGACCCTGAGTTGGTCAATGAAGTGCTTGCCGTTATGCGAGAGCTGGCAGCAGAGGGACGCACGATGCTGATTGTGACCCATGAGATGCGTTTTGCTCGTGACGTTTCTAGCAAGGTGGTGTTTCTACATCAAGGTGTTATTGAAGAAATTGGTACGCCTGAGCAAGTTTTTGATCATCCCAAGTCTCAGCGCGTCAAAGACTTTATGGCTTCACATCGTCAACATTGATATAACGGTCTAAAGGCTATCTGGATATCTATGACTGTGATTCTTATGAATAGAGTATTGATAAATATTTAAAAATAACAACATTGCCCATCAGTAAGTCTAGCGCTTGAATTATTACTAGATAATCACAGTAGGTATGCAAAACGTTTGTTTTTGATATTTTACTCAGGTATTATCAAAAGAGCTGTAGGCGGGTGCTAAATGCGCTTGCCTATATATCAGTATCTAATAGCATAAGTATTGAACAGCCTAAATATCCAACTACCTGAATCTGAGTGACTTACTCTGGCAGGGACGTCAGAGAAACTTATATATCAAAGCGCTATATTATAAATCATAGTAAACACCCATCAGAATTTAAGGAACGTACGATGTCGAATTCTCGTCTATTGTGGTCATCGATGACCGTTACCGCCGCGCTCATGTTGGGTGCTTGTAGTCAACCTGCCAATGAAGCTACTGAACCCAATGCAGATGCACCGGCAGCAGAAACTGCTGGCAAGACCATTCGTATCGCGACTGAAGGCGCATATCCTCCTTTTAACTATACCAATGCTGATGGTAGTTTGGCGGGTTATGATATCGACGTTGCCAATGCATTATGTAAGCAGATGCAAGCCAAATGTGAAATCGTCGCTCAGGACTGGGATGGTATTATTCCGGGTTTATTGGCGCAAAAATACGATGCGGTTATCGCTGGTATGTCTATTACCGCTGAACGCCAAGAGAAAGTCGATTTCAGTGAGCCTTACTTTGCCAATACCATGGTTTGGCTAACCGACACCAAAGGCAGTTTTGACCCTAAAGCCATTAAAGACCTAAAGCTTGGCGGTCAACGTTCAACGACACCGGGTGCTTATTTACAAGACAATTATGAAGGCAAAAATGGCAATACCGTTAAGCTCTATGATAACTATGACAATGCTTATTTGGACCTAAAATCTGGTCGTAGTGATGCAGTTTTAGCTGAAAAAGTCTCAGCAAAATCATGGTTAGCGGACAATCCAGAAGGCTTTGGTATCGTCGGTGATGAGATTGATAATGATGACAATATTGCCATTGCTGTGCGTAAAGGCGATTCAATCAAAGAAGACTTCAATAAAGCGCTGAGTGAGATCCGTAGCAACGGTGAACTTGCCCGCCTTGAACAGCAAAACTTTGGTCAATAAGCTGTAATCAATAGCTTTGATTGATAATGTCCGTCTTAAACGGCGGATATATATACGGCTGGTAAATATATTAAGGAATAATCACTATGACAGTTTCAATCACTTCATCAACGTCCTCATCACTTATCAAAAAAACTTTGTGGTTAGCGCCATTAAGTGCCGCTATGCTGATGCTGGCAGGTTGTAATAATAGCTCTGCACCGGTAGAAACTACTGAAACAGATGCTGCCACTGATGAGCCGTTAAATATCAAAATTGCGACAGAATCAAGCTACAAACCGTTTAGCTATACCGATGCAAACGGCAAGTTAATCGGCTATGAGATTGAATTGGTCGATGCTTTATGTGAGCAAATGAAAGCTAAATGTGAAGTTATCTCTCAAGATTGGGATGGTTTGATTCCGGGTTTGAATGCGCAGAAGTTTGACGCTGCGATTGCTGGTATGTCAATCACTCCTGAGCGTAAAGAAGTGGTCGAATTTAGCGACCCTTACTTCCATACCGGCATCATTTTAATCGGTAAAAAGGGCGATGATGTCAGTGTTGACGCGTTAAAAGGTCAGCCAATTGCCTCACAGCGTTCAACCGTTGCCTCGCAATATCTGCAACAAAAACACGCCGATGCTGATATCAAGCTTTATGATACCCAAGATAACGCCTATCTAGATCTGACCTCAGGTCGTGTACGAGCGATGATGTCTGATAAAGTGACTGGTATCGACTGGCTAAAAACTGAAGCCGGTAAAGACTATGAAGTCAAAGGTCAAGAGATCAGCACCAGTGATGATGCGATGGGTATTGCTTTTCGTAAAGGCGATCCTTTGGTTGCCAAATTTAATAAAGCCTTGGCTGAGTTAAAAGACAACGGTACTTATGACCAAATCACTGGTAGCTATTTTGGTACCAGCTCAACTGCTGCGGCTCAAAAAGCAGTCGCAACGAGTGATGTCAAAGAAGTGGTGGTCGTTGATAAAGGTAATGTTGATGCCAATGCAGTGATTGCTAAAGAAGAGCAAGCAGAAGCGGCAACGAACTAATACTAATACGGGTATTGGTTAATAGATGAGATGTTGCGCATAGTTTTTGCGCAACATCTCATCTATTTCTATGCGCCAACGCTTATTAATATTTTACGACGTAATAATATCAAGGATGATTATGAGCACACGTTTTGTCCCAGTTACCGCTTCAATGACTAGCAGTTCTGCCTTTATATCAGTAACTGCTAAGCACCTTGCAAAACCTATGCTAGTAATGGCGGCGCTCTTAGCGTTTACAGGCTGTAGTAACGGTCAAAATGAAGCGAATGATACGGTTAGCTCAGATACTAATAAAACAGCTGAGACAACAGTCGCTGCGGCAGATGATAATGTGCTGCGTATCGGTACTGAGGGTGCTTATGCACCTTTTAACTATACCAATACCGATGGCACACTGGGCGGCTTTGATATTGAAATCGCCAATGCTATCTGTGCAGATATGCAAGTGACTTGTAAGATTATGGCGCAAGATTGGGATGGTATTATCCCTGGTTTAAAAGCGGGTAAGTATGATGCTATCGTCGCGGCAATGTCAGTCACCCCTGAGCGCGCGCAACAAGTGGCTTTTACCGATCCGTATTTTAGCAATGCGCTGGTGTTTTTAGCCAAAAAAGACAGTAGCTTTGATCCTGCTAAAGTCACTGATATTAATGCGCATTCTATCGCCGCCCAGCGCTCAACCATCTCTTCGCAGTGGTTAGAGAATGCTTATCCAAAAGCGGATATGAAGCTATATGACACATTAAGCAATGCGTTTCTGGACTTAGGTGCTGGTCGTGTTGATGCCATGATATCGGACAAACTGCCGGCGGTTGAATGGCTGAGCTCGACATCTGGTAGCGATTATGTGTTAAAAGGCACTGATATTGATATCAATGATAACTTTGCGATCGCCGTACGCCCAGGCGATGCGCTACAAGCAAAAATTAATACCGCATTAGCCAATATTAAAGCCAATGGCACCTACGATAAAATCAATCAAAAGTACTTTGCTGTGCCAGCCTCTGCTCAAGCGACAGATACTGCTAGTGCCAATGATACAAGTACACCAGTAGTAGCTTCTGAACAACCAGTAACGCCAGAAAAAGCTCAATAGTTCTTTAGCTAAGATTGTATTGATAGTGAGAGAGGACATTACCAGATGGGCGATGTCCTTTTTTTTGTGTCAGATATTTATGGGTATACTATTTTTTTAGAAGTTATTGAACATTAGATTTACTATAATTTTGCTGCATTTAGAGCTACTTAAAGGTAAGAGTATTTATTTAGGTAATGCTTTTATACGTCAGTATTAACATCGCAGCGAATGAATATGATAAAATCAGCGCTCATTTCTACTGTGTCAATTACCGCGGCAATAATCGTATGTATTTAGCGTCAATCTATGACGCAAATGATTAATATCTGTTTGGTCTAAACTACGTTTATTAGCAGCGCTCAGCTATTGATGCTGATTCTTTTAACTCATATTTTGCAATTTGCTAATATAAAGAGACTGAGTGGATAATTGTGTTTGATTTACAAGGATTTGGCGCGCTTTTATTAAGCGGCGCTACCGTCACCATACAGCTTGCCATGACCAGCTTGGTCATCGGCATGTTTTTGGGCTTGCTCGGGGCCACAGCAAAGCTGTCTAATATCTGGCTGCTGCGCAAAATCGCGACGGTTTATACTGCCACCATGCGCGGTATTCCAGAGCTATTATTGGTGCTGTTTATTTATTATGGCGGCTCTATATTGCTCATGAGCATTCTCAAAAAGTTCGGCTATAACGACTATGTCGAGATCAGTGCTTTTTGGGGCGGCGTGATGGCATTGTCTATCGCTTTTGGTGCTTATGCGACCGAAATTTTTCGCATGTCGATTCAAGAGATTCCGATAGGGCAGCGAGAAGCGGCGCAAGCGATTGGCATGCGTCCTTTTCAGACTTTTTATCGCATTACTTTACCGCAAGTCTGGCAAATTGCACTGCCTGGTTTGGGTAATTTATTTCTAGTGTTGCTAAAAGATACGGCGTTGGTGTCAGTTGTAGGTCTTAAAGATATCATGTATCAGTCTTCACGCGCTGCGCAGTCAACACAGCAGCCGTTTACCTTTTATATGGCAGCGGCGATTATTTATTTGGGTCTGACCATGCTGATTACTGGCTTTATGATGTGGCTAGAATGGCGTGCCAATCCGGCAGCGCGTTATGCCAAAAAGCTCAGCCGTCAAACCACTCATCGTCAATCGACCATAGGATAAAGGGAGAAATACTATGGATTGGAATTGGCAGGTTATTTTTGATCATATCCCTGATTTACTCGGTGGCGCGGTACTGACTGTGCAGTTAGTCTTGTTCTCGGGTATTATTGGGTTATTTTTTGGTTTGATTCTAGCGCTGCTGCGGTTGTCCAAAAATTGGCTAGTACAAGTACTACCATTTTTATATATCTTCTTTTTCCGTGGCACGCCGCTACTGGTACAGATATTTCTAATTTACTATGGTCTTGGGCAGTTCGAAGCAGTACGTAATTCTTTCCTATGGGAGCCAGTCCTGAGTCAAGCTTACTGGTGTGCCATTATTGCCTTTACCCTAAATACCAGTGCTTATTTAGCCGAAATTATCCGCGGTGCGATTCAAAATATTCCGGTGGGTGAGCTTGAAGCTGCTGATGCGATTGGGATGTCAAAATGGCAGAAGCTGACCCGTATTACTTTACCGCGTGCTTTTGGTATTGTGATTCCGGCATACAGCAACGAAGTTATCTTTATGCTAAAGGGCAGTGCGCTGGCGTCAACGATTGCTTTGATGGATATTACAGGCGTTGCTCGTACTATTAGTGCGCGCACGTATACCTTGATGGAATTGTTCTTCGCCGCCGGTATCGTTTATCTCTTATTATCTTGGGTGATTTTATTTAGCTTTAGAATGTTTGAAAAGCGTATGAATCGTCACGCAAGCTATGTACCGCCAGATGTAACTACGCATACCGTTGGCTAATAAGTGGTCATGAAAATAACTTATGATAAACGTCGTGTTAAATAGTGCAGTATCTGTCTCTTTTTAAAATATCAATCATTTGCTGTGAGTGCCTAGTATGAGCCAATCACTACCTATCTCCATAGTCGACGCGATTGCTGTCAGTGTCAATGATGACGCGAGCATCGCCACCGTTAACGATAGCGTACGAGCATCCATCGGCAAGGTTATTTGTGTTGGCCGTAACTATGCAGAACACGCGCGTGAGCTTGGTAATGAGATACCAAAATCGCCTATTTTATTTATGAAGCCCGCGTCGTCCGTGGTCAGCGTGCACAATGAGATTGTCCGTCCAAATCCAGCGATATATGGTGACACTCATTATGAAGCCGAGCTGTGTATTCAACTGGCAGCTGACTTGTCGGCAGCCACGCTTGAGCAAGCGCAAAAAGCAATCGGTGGCGTAACCTTGGGACTCGATTTAACCTTACGCGAGCTACAAAGCAAGCTAAAAGACAAAGGTCATCCATGGGAGCGTGCCAAATGCTTTGATGGTGCTTGTGTGCTAGCTGATTGGATTGATCCGCAAGCATTTGGTGACTTTAAGAATGTCGAATATCAGTTTTATATTAATAATGAACTCAAGCAAAATGGCGCAAGCGCGTTGATGCTATTTCCAGTTCATGAGTTGTTGGTCGATATCAGTCATGCTTTTAGTTTGCAAGCAGGTGATGTTATTATGACCGGTACACCAAGTGGCGTTGGGATACTTCAGGCAGGTGCTGCGCTGACATTAAAGCTTGGTACCTATGAATGGCAGTCGCAAGTTCGATAAATTTACTGTAGCAGCAGTATGATATTAATCTTTAAGTGCATCGAAGTTATAAAAAAATCCTAAGTTAATACTTGGGATTTTTTTATTTTATAAGGTTATCAAAAGGGACTGTCATCAAATTATCCTTTGGATGTCAACGTACTGTCATAAACACTCAGTAGACTTGGGCGTAATTCGTATTTTAATGACTGCAACTATAAGATTGCAATCAACTCTTTTATGCCGATTAAGCCTAACAGCAAGGTGACTGATAATGACATTATTGAATAACAAACAACAATTTGCCCATGAAGTCGTTGAGGATTCTAACCCGACCAACAATACCGATTTTCAAACCATTATTAGTCGTCGTTTAAACCGTCGTAGTATCTTAAAAGGGGGCACAGGATTAACGGCAGCGGCGTTTTTTGGCGCACTACCCTTGGTTGGTTGTAGTGATGATGATGACAGCATTCCTGTTAAAAATAATGGCAATGATGCTGCTATCCCTGCACAAGGTAATCTCAAACGTCCCGAAACTCTGAAGTTTGCGGCAGTAGCGCATTCCACTGCCGAAACGATGAGCGTGGCTGCAGGTTATAAAGCCGAGATAATACTGCCTCTTGGTACGCCGCTAATATCTGGTATCGATGATTGGAAAGACAATCGCGAGCAGTCAGCAGAGTCATTCGAATGGCGCATGGGTGACAACCATGATGGCATGTGGTTCTTTGGTAAAAAGGGCGGCGCCTATGACCCCAAAGCGTCAGAAAATGGGCTGCTGGTAATGAATCATGAATACGTCAATAGTAGTGAGCTGAGCCCATTTGGCTATCATGTGATCCAAGATAGTAATGCCGCGCCCATCTTTCAAAATCGCCGCCTCGCGAGTGACGTGCGCCGTGAAGTCAATTGCCATGGCGTTGCTGTAGTTGAGATGAAGTGCCGCGCTAATGGTATGGGTTATGAGATGGTGCCCAATTCAAAATACAATCGTCGTATTACCAGCAGTACAACTACGCAATTAGCAGGTCCTGTTGCTGGTTCTGATTTGGTTAAGACCAAGTTTGATCCGACAGGCTTTCAGACTCGTGGTATTAATAATAACTGCGGTGCAGGCTTGTCACCTTGGGGCACTTATCTGACGACCGAAGAGAATTTCTTAGGCGTCTTTGCCCGTGGGCAAGATGCCAGTCAGTTGAGTGCAGGACACAATTACGGTCGCAAGCGCTATGGCGCAACGGAAAATTTCTCTGGCTTTGAATATCTTTGGCATACGCCTGACGCCAAAGATGCGGTGATTGCCGAGGAATTTTCCCGCTGGGATATGACCGCTGTCGGTGCCAGTGCTGCCGATGATTACCGTCATGGCTTTAATACCTTTGGTTATATCACCGAAATCGACCCGTTTAATCAAAAATCTGTGCCGCAAAAACGTACGGCATTAGGGCGTTTTGCTCATGAAAACTGCGCTTATGCGCCTGTTGAACAAGGCAAGCCGGTGGTATTTTATATGGGAGACGATGCTCGGGGCGAATATATTTATAAGTTTGTCTCCAAAGCTACATGGTCAAATGCTGATATCGGTGGTGGATTAAAAGCAGGCGACAAATACTTGAATGATGGCACGCTCTATGTTGCCATCTTTAATGAAAATGGTCGCGGTGAATGGAAAGCATTGATTCATGGTCAAAATGGACTGGATGCCTCCAATACTGTTTTGCCTTTTAATGGACAAGATGAGGTATTGGTCTTCGCTCGTGCAGCAGCAGATGTGGTCGGTGCTACTAAAATGGATCGACCAGAGTGGGTGTCGGTTAGTCCTATAACTGGTGATGTGTATGTGACATTAACCAATAATAAATATCGCGGTGTAAGAGAGGATCAGCCACTTTCAGCGTCCAATCCGCGCAGCTATGAGACTGGTGGCAAAACGCGCGGCAATGATAATGGTCATATTATTCGCTGGGCAGAAGCAGGCGGCGATCATGCGGCAACGAGTTTTGAATGGGATATTTATTTATTTGCTGCGCCGAGTGATTTGTCAGCAGAAAATTTATCGCAACTGAATGATAATAACGATTTTTCCTCACCCGATGGTTTGTACTTCGATCCACGTGGCGTATTGTGGATTCAAACAGATGATGGTGCTTATACCGATACCAGTAGCTGTATGTTGCTAGCAGCGCTACCGGGCAATGTCAGCGATGGCACCCTTACCACGACTTCGGCGGGGCAACAAACCCGAGTCGGTATGGCTGCTAATAATGACAATATCAAACGTTTCTTCGTCGGTCCTGAAGGTTGTGAAGTCACAGGCATTACGATGACCCCAGACTTTAAGACATTATTCATTAATATTCAGCATCCAGGCAATACGTGGGGTGCAGTTTCTGGCGGTAGTACGCCCCGCTCAGCGACCATCATGATTACACGCGAGGATGGTGATGTCATACTGGCAGAGTCATTTGTTTAGTTAAACATTTGCATTAGCAATGATACGTCTTAATAAACATAAAAATCCTAAGTTATTGCTTTGGATTTTTATGTTTTGGTTGATAGCTCCTAGTGTGTAATCTTTGATGTTGGAAGATTGAACACTATTTTGAAAATAAAAATACTTGATAGTTAAATCATTCTCTTCTGTTTGTGGCAATTACAGGATAGTATGGAAAATCTTTTCAATTGCTTGATGTATCAAAACTATGCTCAGTCCAAAACCTGTAAACTCTATTCATGATTTATTTGCCACAACTCGCCGCCCATCTGATGCAGAATCTGCTCTTGATAGAGGATTTCAGGGCGACGTATATGAAGAGCTGGATAAACTTGAATATATTTATGTCGATGAGCTGACTGAACAGAGTGTTAATAATAGCGAGGTACCGCCGCATCAACCACTCTCATTGGTTGATTTTTTTGAAGGATTAGCACAGCTTGCGACCATGGGTGTGGTCGAGGTGACCGACATTGTAGAAGCCATTCATCGTGAGATACTACTGCGACCTTTGGGGCGCTTTAATGATGGCAATCTTGAGCACTGGCAGCGCGGTATTACTGGGCGGATTTATGGCGTGGTGCGTAATACCATGCAATTGGTTGGTAACAATGTCGCTTCAGGTCTGCGTCTTTATAACACTGTCTTAAAGCCAAAAAAGGTTAGACCGTTACCAAAGAACCTACGGCGCACGGTTAATATTTTGAACGGGGTAATGGGCGATCATCTAATTACGCATCACAATCCATTGGCAGTCTCGATGGTACTCTATGATACAGATAATCGTGTACAAAGCGGCACGCTATCAGGGCGAGTTATCATTTTGTGCCATGGGTTATGCCTGAGCCACTTAAGTTGGCAAGTGGCTGGTGAGGATAACTTAGCAGAAACGCTTAAATATGCCTTGCCAGCAGCGACCGTATTGTATCTAAATTATAATACCGGTCGACGTATCTCAAGTAATGGACGTAGCTTTGCCAAAGTTTTAGAAACCCTAGTTGAAGATCATCCAGATATCAGTCAGATTAATTTAATCGGTCATAGTATGGGTGGTTTGGTCAGCCGCAGTGCGCTATTTTATGGTAAAGAACAAGGTTTTAGCTGGGTAAAACGCGTGGGTAATTTAGTGACACTAGGGTCGCCGCATCATGGCGCTAGCCTAGAGCAGATTGGCAATTTTGTCCAAGATAAAATCGCCCAATTACCCTTTGCTGGCTCACTGGCAAAGCTCGGTGATATGCGTAGTGCGGGTATTATTGATTTGCGTTACGGCAGTATTCGAGATGCCGATTGGCAAGCATTAGAGGGGCGCAGTGTGCTGCCAGCAGATTTCCGCCATCCTACCCGTTTGCCATTGCATGTGAATACCTATCTGGTCGCAGCGGCTATCGTCGAAACTAATTTTGATTTTAAGACCACAAGCTTACTGGGTGATGGACTGGTTTCGGTAGAGTCGGCACTTGGTGAGCATACCGAAGAGCATACATTAGCAGTACCAGAAGGACATAAGGCGATCTTTTATGGAGTCAATCATATGAATTTGATCACCAATGACAGGGTACATCAGCAAATCATTGCTTGGTTATTAGATGATAGATTAGGTGATGCTCATGAAGCAAAATATGCTCTGAACCCACGCATTTATTCATATCCTGAGCCCTTTGAGATTTAAGATAACAAAAACCCTCAAGCATCATACTTGAGGGTTTTTTTATGACTAAATGCTTAAATAAATAATACTAAAAACTACTCAGTAAATATCGCCGCAATGTCATCATTATTAAATTTATAAATCTCACCGCAAAAGCCGCAATCCATCTCAAAGCTACCGTTCTGTTCTGCAACGATATCTAAAGCTTCTGCTTGACCAATTTGCTCGATTGCCATCTCACATTTTTCGCGTGAGCAAGTACAACCAAATGTGAGCGACACGGGCTCAGGGGCAACGACATTTTCTTCATGATACAAGCGATATAAAATCTCATTGGTATCTAAGGTAGTCAGTTCTTCTGCTTTTACTGTGCGCGTTAACACGCTTAAACGCGTCCATAAGTCATCATCAATACCTGCATCTTGATTTTGCTCAACTTCATAGGTTTCTTGAGCAGTACGAGGTAGCATTTGTACCAAGATACCGCCAGCTTGTAAACCATCAGATGCCAAGTTAATCAACGTTGGAATCTGCGCCGATTGCTTCTGATAATGAGCTAGGCAATCTGCCAAATTGTCATGGCTACGCTCAACGATACCTTGGTACGGCTCGCCGCCATCTGGTTGGATATTGATGAACAATACACCTTGACCAGTAGCGCCCAGTTCAGAAAATGCTTCTTTGGCATGGAGCATATTGTCCCACGCTTGCACTTGCTCGTCAGTTTCAGTTTTCCAGCTGGCAAGGGCACGGATAATACCATCTTGGTCACATTCTGCCATTGCCCAGTTAAGCAGGCTATCAGGATCCGATGATTGCAGCTGAATCGATAAGCGACCATTAATTTTGACCGTGCCAATCAGCAGACTTGCGGCCGTCAGCATCTCGCCCAATAAGCGTTTGAGTGCTTCAGGATATGGCTTTTGTGCAATGGTGGTTGCATAGCTACGCGACAGGCGAACCACGTCACCACGTACAGGTGAATCTTCAATAAAAAAGCGTTGGCGAATATCATTATCGTGCATAGAATCAGCGCTTGGCTCAAGGATAGTCGGGGCTTGGGTATCTTGTGTCATAGGTCATTTATAAGATTAAGAAGTTGCTAGCTTTATGGGGATAGATGCGGATTTATCAATCGTATTTGCTATATTCCTGACGTAATAGAGGACGTTTATAAAAAATAAATTTCGCTATTCGTTTTAGTAAACACTTACCTATACGAATGACGTTAGAGCTTGTTTTATTTAAGAATTCTTAGTTTAAAAAATTAAAAACCTAAAATAGTTGGCTAAGTAAAAAAGTTTACCCTCATCAGTCAATTTGTTGTACAGTAACATTAAGTTGCATAGTGATAAATAACAGCAACAGCACGGATGCATGGCGATAAGGCTCATAGGCGCAGATTGATAGCGTCTTTATACGGTCTCATAACGCTTATATGTCATTCAAATTTTGTGGCAATGTGATAAAAGGACGTATCTTATGACTTACCCTCTTTCTACCTCTATTTCTAAACCCTTAGCGTTAGTCGCCTTTATGGCATTAGGTCTAGCAGGCTGTAATAACAGCAGTCAAACCACTACTGAGGCGACGCCAGCAGATGGTGCGACCACTGAAGCGAAGACAAATACCAACGGCACCTTAGATAAAATCAAAGAATCAGGCACTATCGTCGTCGGTCACCGTGACTCCTCTATTCCGTTCTCCTATATCGCCGACGACCCAAATCAGCCGATTGGTTATGCGCACGATTTAGAGATGAAAGTGGTGGACGCGGTTAAAGAAAAACTCAATATGCCAGATTTAAAAATCCGCTATAACTTAATTACCTCGCAAACCCGCATTCCATTGGTACAGAACGGCACGGTAGATTTTGAGTGTGGTTCAACGACCAACAATGAAGAGCGTCAAAAGCAAGTGGCATTCTCTAACGGCTTCTTTGAAATCGGTACGCGTCTATTAACCAAAAAAGATTCAGGTATCACAGGCTTTGATGACTTAAAAGGCAAAACCTTGGTCACGACTGCCGGTACGACCTCAGAACGTTATATCCGTGAATACAACGATGACAAAAAGATGAATATCAATATCATCTCAGCAAAAGACCATGGCGAAGCATTCCTAATGCTAGAAAACGGTCGTGCTGATGCCTTTATGATGGATGACGTGTTGTTGGCTGGCGAAAAAGCCAAAGCAAAAAATCCGGATGAGTGGGTTATCGTTGGTGAGCCACAATCGTTTGAGATTTATGGTTGTATGATGCGTAAAGACGATCCAGAATTTAAAGCGGTGGTTGATGAAGCCTTAGCCAATGTCTTTAAATCAGGCGAGATCAATAGCATTTATGACAAATGGTTTATGAATCCTATTCCACCAAAAAATGTTAACCTAAAATTTGAGATGTCAGATAACTTAAAAGCTTTGATTGCCAATCCACACGATAGCGATCAGCCAAAAGTTGCCACTGCACAATAACGTCCCTTGTCCCTCAACATAGCATGCTTACGCGTTCAGATTGTTTGTCAGATTTCTTGATAGCAGTCTGAGGCGTGGGCTTTTTAATCGTTGCTCGGAGAGACAATTATGAATTATAGCTGGAACTGGGGTGTGCTCTTTGAGCAGACCGGCATCGGTAGCGAGCTGTATATCCATTGGATGATTACGGGTCTCGGCTGGTTGTTATTGATCGGTAGTATCGCTTGGGCAATCGCCATGGTGGTTGGTACCATTTTTGGTATTATGCGCACCTTACCGAATAAAGGCGCACGCGCTATTGGCACCGCTTATGTGACTTTTTTTCGTAATATTCCTTTATTGGTACAATTATTTTTCTGGTTTTATATCGCCCCCGGTTGGCTGACGCCATCCATCCAAGAGTGGTGGTATAAAGACTTGTCTCCAAATACCTCAGCCATGCTGTCAGCCAGTATCGGTCTTGGTTTATTTACCGCCGCCCGTATTGTCGAACAAGTACGTACAGGTATTGAGTCGCTGCCAAAAGGACAAATCAACGCCGCCTACGCGCTTGGCTTTAGCATCCCGCAAGCTTATAAAGAGGTGCTACTACCGCAGGCGTTTCGGGTTATCTTGCCACCACTGAGCTCGGAGCTGACCAACTGCTTTAAAAACGCTTCGGTTGCGTCTTTGGTAGGGGTCATGGAGTTGATTAGTCAGACCAAAACTATTAGCGAGTATACCCAAAATAGTCTCGAGATTTATACCTATGCTACTATTATTTATTTGGTGTTTAATCTCTCTTTGATTGCCATCATGGGTTTGATTGAACGCAAATTGCGTGTACCTGGGCTGATTGCAGGGAGTCAAAAATGAATATGATGACCGAACTTGCAACGGCTTATCCCGGTTTGATGGGTGGCATGCTAACGACCTTAAAGGTATTGTTTTTAGCGATATTAGGCGGTATCAGCTTAGGGACGGTATTGGCATTGATGCGCTTGTCTGGTATCAAAGCACTTGAGATACCCGCTAAGCTATACGTCAATTACTTTCGTTCTGTACCGTTACTATTAGTATTGCTGTGGTTTTATTTTGCGGTACCGATGATTTATTTTTGGATCGCTGGTAAATATTTGCAACTTGATACCGCTTTTACTTCCTGCGTAGTCGCCTTTATGATGTTTGAAGCGGCGTACTTTTCAGAGGTAGTGCGTGCTGGTATTCAATCTATCGGTAGTGGACAAGTTAATGCCGCTAAAGCACTGGGAATGACCTATAGTCAAACGATGCGCTTGGTTGTCTTACCACAAGCATTTCGCAAGATGCTGCCACTAATTTTGCAGCAATGTATTATTTTATTTCAAGACACGACATTAGTATTTGCGATTGGCTTGACAGATTTTTTCCGCGCCGCTTATGTTCGTGGTGAACTGATGGGCTTATTAACGCCTTATATCTTAGGGGCAGGCGCTGTGTATTTTATTATCAGTTTAAGTGCCTCTATCGGCGTGCAACAAATACAAAAGCGTTTGAGATTTTAATAGAGTTTTTGTTACAAGCTGAGTATTAAAATCTCAGTATGAAAGCCTTTATTAAATAATGATAAAAATAACGTGGTTAGGAGCCAGTGATGAATAATGCTGACACGTATATAAATAAATTTGGCGGACTGGTCACCGATAATGGTCATGCTAGCGATGAGATTGTCATCAAGATGACTGATGTCAGTAAATGGTATGGCGATTTTCAGGTGATGACTGGCTGTACCGCCCATGTGCATAAAGGCGATGTCGTTGTCGTTTGCGGTCCATCGGGTAGTGGTAAGTCAACGCTCATTAAAACTGTCAATGGATTAGAGCCTTTTCAAAAAGGTGAGATAATGGTGAGCGGTATCTCAGTCGGTGCACCAAAGACCAATTTGCCAAAGTTACGTAGTCAAGTAGGTATGGTGTTTCAGCATTTTGAGCTGTTCCCGCATTTGACAATTATTGATAATTTGACTGTTGCCCAAATTAAAGTATTGGGTCGTAAAGAAGAAGAAGCTAAGAAGAAAGCCATGGCTTACTTAGATCGTGTTGGGCTGACGGTTCAGGCGGCAAAATATCCCGCTGAGCTATCCGGTGGTCAGCAGCAGCGCGTGGCAATTGCCCGTGCCTTAGCGATGGATCCAGTCGCAATGTTGTTTGATGAGCCAACCTCGGCACTTGATCCTGAAATGATTCAAGAAGTTCTTGATGTCATGATTGAGCTGACCCGTGATGGCATGACCATGATGTGTGTGACCCATGAGATGGGCTTCGCTAATCAGGTTGCTAACCGGATTATCTTTATGGATGAAGGTCATATCGTCGAAAACTGTAGTAAAGATGAGTTCTTTGAAGGCGCAAAAAGTGACCGTGCGCAGATGTTCTTATCAAAAATTCTGAATCATTAACTATTGAATTTCTATAGCGTCATATAGTTTTGGTTCATTAAAGCGTCTATTAATAGGCGCTTTTTTATTACTAGAAATTGTGTAAAAAATGATGTGAATAAGCAGGTAACTGAATACGTGAGTGAATACCTGTTTACTGATACAATAACAGCCACTATCATAAAAAATCATTATTATAGACAGTGCCTATTATAAACAGTCACTACCATAAAAAATAAAATAATCTTTCATCCATCATGGAGTCAGTATGAGCTCAGAAACTATACTTTCAACGACAACAGCAGCATCAAAAGGTATCGTTATCATTGGCGCAGGCTTAGCAGGCTGGCACGTGATTGATGCGATTCGTGCCAAAGACAAAGATGTACCGATTACTTTAATCACGATAGACAGTGGCGACCGCTATCATAAACCGATGCTGACCATGGCAATCAGTCAAAACAAGCAAGCCTCAGATTTGGTACGGGCGACTGGTGCTGATGCAGCAAAAGCCGCCCAAGTAACCTTACTTGCCAATACGCAAGTGACGGATATCGACGCTACCGCTCAAACGGTACAGCTTATTTCAGCGCTGCGCTCAGATCCTGTCTATACCAATTATGCCACTATCAGCTATGACAAGCTGGTGTTAGCGATGGGCGCACATCCTATATTCCCGAAAAGTTTACCAGAGGAGCTGGTCTGGCATGTCAATCATATCGAGCGCTTTGGGCAGCTACAAGAGAAGCTAGCAACAGGTAGTCAGCATATTGCGATTGTTGGAGCGGGTATGGTTGGTACTGAGATTGCCGAGGACTTGCTAAAGGCAGGTCATGAGGTAACCTTGATTGATTTAAATGATGCGCCTTTATCACAAATGTTACCGGCAAAAGCGACTGCGCGTATTGCAGAGGCAGTCAAATCACAAGGTATTAACTTTTTAGGTGGCTATCAGGTAACCGATGTTATTCGTATCAATGATGGTAGTAATAACGGCAACAATGATGGAAAGTTACAAGTCAGCTATGAGCCGCTTGCTTCTAACGAAGAAAGTACAGAATCTAAGCAATCTGATATATTAATCGTCGACCAGGTGATTGCTAGTACAGGTCTGACGGTCGATGGTACATTGCCAACCGCCGCTGGGGTTGAGTTTAACCGCCGCACTGGTATTGAGGTTGACGCACCGACGCTGCGTACCACTACCGATAATATTTATGCCATTGGTGATTGTATGTCGATTAATGGCGTTGCCTGCCGCTATGTAGCACCACTGCGTGCACAAGCAGCCACCATTGCTGATGATATCTTGGGGTTAGAACATAGCGGCTATGACCATAAACCACCGATGATTCGCCTAAAAAATAAAGCGATTTCGGTGATGGTAACAGGTGTACCGCAAGCTAATGGCAATTGGCAAATAACCACTGAAAGTGATGATGAGCTCATCATGGATTTGCTAGATGATAATAATGAAGTCAGTGCGACAGTAACGATTAAAGCACCGCCAACGGTTAAAGCTTAATGGTTGCAAGGTTAAATCTTATTTAACACCTAGGGTTTGTAATCTAACGTTGATAATAGACGTAAAGATTAATTCTCATCACTGCAATTTTTATCACCGCAATTGTCATCAAAAAGCCAGCTGTGCATTAAATGCATGACTGGCTTTTTTGTGTCAAATATCTGCCATATTTTTATGGTATCTTTTACAGAGTGATTATTTCTAGAAATTAATTAAATGATACATATTGTATTGCTATGATTGACAGTCTTTCATTGATAGCGTTATAGTAGCTCTTACGATGTAAGACCTGCGCAAGGAAGAAAGACTTGTCTACAGGCGATTCATAAGCACAATTTATACGTGCCATAAAAAGTAAAACGAAAGGACTCGTTATGACGCAAATCATTGACTTCGATAGCATTCTTAATAATATTCCCAGTATCAACATGGGTGCACGCTCAGCAAATGCGCCCCTCACCCAAAGCTATGATAAAGGTCCCGATGTGCCACTGATTGAAGCAACCATCGGCGATTTCTTTGATGCTATCGTTTCCAAATATCCTGAGCGTGAAGCGTTGGTCGTTCGTCATCAAAATATCCGTTGGACATATCGTGAGTTGCAGCAGCAGGTCAATCAACTGGCTAGTAGCATGATTGAGATGGGGCTTGAGATTGGCGACCGTATCGGTATCTGGTCGCATAACAATGCTGAGTGGCTGCTCATGCAATTAGCAACCGCAAAGGTTGGCATCATTCTGGTCAATATCAATCCTGCCTACCGTACTTTTGAATTGCAATATGCTTTAAATAAATTAGGCTGCTCAGCATTGGTACTGATGCGTCATTTCAAAAGCAGCGACTATGCGCAATTAATTCGCGAACTATGTCCTGAAATTTATCATAAAGACTATACTCAGCTTGATTTGGTTGAGATTCCAACGATTGAACGTATCATTTGGATTGATGAGCCAGACAGCAATGAAGAGTTTAATTTTATGCAGAAGTTCTCTGCATGGATGGCGGAAGGTGACGCCAACGACCCGCGTGTTGCCGAGCGCCAAGCGCAGCTGAGAAATACAGATGCTATTAACGTTCAATTTACCAGTGGTACAACTGGCACCCCTAAAGGCGCAACGTTAAGTCATCGTAATATCTTGAATAACGGCTATTTTATCGGTGAGGCGATGAATCTTACTGAAGAGGATAGGCTATGTATTCCAGTACCGTTATATCACTGTTTTGGTATGGTGCTCGGTAACTTAGCAATCCTCACCCATGGCGGCTGTATCGTCTATCCGAACGATGGTTTTGAGCCTTTGTCGGTATTAAAAGCAGTTGAAGAAGAAAAATGTACTGGTCTCCATGGTGTACCAACGATGTTTATCGCTGAGCTTGACCATCCTGAGTTTAAGAATTTTGATTTATCAACCTTGCGTACCGGTATTATGGCAGGCTCTAGCTGCCCGATTGAGGTCATGCGTCGCGTCATTGATGAGATGCATATGAAAGGGGTCACCATTGCTTATGGTATGACCGAGACCAGTCCAGTATCTTGTCAGACCAATGAACATACGCCACTTGATAAACAAGTCTCGACCGTAGGACTCGTGCAGCCAGCACTTGAAGTCAAAGTCATTGATACCGAAACAGGTGAAATAGTACCTTTAGGCGAAACTGGCGAGCTGCTTACTCGTGGTTATTCAGTAATGAAAGGCTATTGGGGTAGCCGCTTTAAAACGCGTGAAGCCATTCAAGATGGCTGGATGCATACGGGTGATTTAGCAACCATGGATGAAGACGGTTATGTCAAAGTCGTCGGTCGTAGTAAAGATATGGTCATCCGCGGTGGTGAAAATATTTATCCGGTCGAAATCGAAAACTATCTCTATCGTCATCCTAAAATCCGTGATGTACAAATCGTTGGTATACCCGATAAGCATTATGGCGAGGTACTGGCTGCTTGGATTATTCCTAAAGAAGACGGTAGCTTGACCGAAGAAGAAGTGCGTCAGTTCTGTAGCGAGCATATTGCCCATTATAAAGTACCGACCTATTATCGCTTTGTGACCGAGTATCCAATGACCATCACTGGCAAAATTCAGAAATATAAAATTATTGAACAAATGAAAGAAGAATTGGGATTATAAAAACTTAAGCAGTTTCATTGCTCGTTTTACTAATAAATTGGTCAGTAAGTATTAAAATAACCAGTAGTTATAATAATTCGTATAAAAAGCTACTCGCATTTACGCATTAAAGAAAAGGGATATCATGAGCGCTATCATAATCAGTAAATTGAGTCCAAACGCTACTGAATTTCAGCAAAATAGTGCCGCTATGCAAGAAGTGGTTGATGACTTATATGTACACTTGCGTAAAGTTGCCCAAGGCGGATCAGAGCGTGCGCGCGCCAAGCATTTAGCCCGTGGCAAGTTGCTCCCTCGCGAGCGTGTCGAGCGTTTGCTTGATGTCGGAACGCCATTTTTAGAAGTGGCGCCGATGGCAGCGCATGATATGTACGGCGAAGATATCCCAGCGGCGGGTGTGATTGCCGGTATCGGTCGCATTAACGGTATCGAGTGTATGATTGTCTGTAATGATGCCACGGTAAAAGGCGGTACTTATTTTCCAATGACGGTCAAAAAGCATTTACGTGCCCAAGAAATTGCCCAAGAAAATCATTTGCCGTGTGTTTACTTGGTGGATTCTGGTGGCGCAAATTTGCCCAATCAAGATGAAGTATTTCCCGATAAAGAGCATTTCGGGCGTATTTTCTTTAATCAGGCTAATATGAGTGCAGCTGGTATTCCACAGATTGCGGTAGTGATGGGCAGCTGTACCGCTGGCGGAGCATATGTGCCAGCAATGAGCGATGAGTCTATTATTGTTAAAGAACAAGGGACTATCTTTTTGGGTGGTCCGCCATTGGTTAAAGCAGCAACCGGTGAAGAGGTCACCGCTGAAGATTTGGGCGGTGGTGATGTACATACGCGTCTATCAGGTGTGGTCGACCATTTGGCGCAAAACGATACGCATGCGTTATCGATAGCGCGTAATATCGTCAGCCATTTAAATCGTCATGAGAAGCACATTCCAAATCAAATCCAACCACGTCCGCCACGCTATGATACCAAAGAGCTATACGGTGTTATTCCAACCGATAAACGTAAGCCTTTTGATATCAAAGAAATCATTGCGCGTATCGTCGACGACAGTGCCTTTGATGAATTTAAAGCACGTTTTGGTACGACGCTGGTTTGTGGTTTCGCTCATATTGAAGGTATGCCAGTCGGTATCATTGCCAATAACGGGATTCTTTTTAGTGAGTCGGCGCAAAAAGGCACGCACTTTATTGAGCTGTGCTGTAAACGCAAAATTCCATTAATATTCTTGCAAAACATCACCGGCTTTATGGTCGGCCGTAAGTATGAGAACGAAGGTATTGCCCGTCATGGCGCTAAGATGGTGATGGCGGTGGCGAATGCGAAAGTGCCAAAATTTACTGTCATTGTTGGCGGCTCATTTGGTGCAGGGAACTATGGCATGTGTGGACGTGCGTATAGTCCGCGCTTCTTATGGATGTGGCCAAATGCGCGCATTTCTGTGATGGGCGGTGAGCAAGCAGCGTCGGTATTGGCAACCGTTAAGCGTGATAACTTTGATCGTAAAGGCGAGATGTGGAGCGATGAAGATGAAACGGCGTTTAAAGCGCCGATTCGTGAGATGTACGAAGAGCAAGGTCATCCTTATTATGCCACCGCTCGTCTATGGGATGACGGCGTGATTGATCCTGCTGATACGCGTAACGTGTTGGCATTAGCCCTTAGTGCCGCTCATAACGCTCCCATCGAAGAAACCACTTTCGGTGTTTTCAGAATGTAAGATTGTTAGCCATTTCACATTTATAAAAAAATATAGAGAAAGCTATGACAAAAGATATTCACGAAAAACCTGACAATTATAAAAGTTTATTGGTTAACGTTGAGCAGCATATAGCTACTGTAACTTTGAATCGTCCTGAAATTCGTAATGCCTTTAACGATGAGATGATTGCCGATTTGACTGAGGTATTCAAGACGCTTGGCGCTAACGATGAGGTACGTGTCATCGTTTTAGCCGCTGCTGGAAAAGCATTCTGTGCGGGAGCAGACCTTAATTGGATGCGCGCCATGGCAGATTATAGCTATGAAGAAAATCTAGCGGACGCCGATAAATTGGCACAAATGCTCAAGACCATTTATGAGTGTCCAAAACCAACGATAGCGGCGGTACAGGGTGACGTCTATGCAGGTGGTATGGGTTTGGTTGCGGTTTGCGATGTGGCAATCGCTGTAAGAATTGCCAATTTCTGTCTTAGCGAAGTGCGTCTGGGTTTAGCGCCAGCGACTATCAGTCCTTATGTGATACGCGCATTAGGTGCCAGAGCCTCGCAGCGTTATTTTCTCAGTGCGGAAGTGTTTGATAGTAAAAAAGCCCGTCAGCTCGGTTTTATTCATGAGCGCGTTAGTGAAGAGTCACTAGACGATGCAGTTGCAGAATTTTGTGCAAAAGTGGTTAAAAATAGCCCGGAAGCAGTCAAAACCTGCAAACGTTTATTACATGACGTCGCAGGTGCAGATATTACCCATGAATTGATTGCTGATACGGTTAAAGGTATCGCCGATATCCGCTCGTCAGAGCAAGGAAAAGAAGGTGTGCAAGCATTTTTGCAAAAGCGTAAGCCTGATTGGCTACTAGCAGAATAGGTATATAGTCATAAAAAACATGTTCGCTAAATTACCAATGAATAATAAAATCAGTCTAGCGTAAACGGTCATACGTGAATATCAGCCTACCATTTGATTATTTATCAACGATAAAACGATAAAACGATAAAACGATAAGATACAGGGATAGTTATGTTTTCTAAAATTTTGATCGCCAACCGTGGTGAAATTGCCTGCCGAGTTGCCGCGACTGCGAAGCGTTTGGGTGTGAGTACCGTTGCGGTTTATTCTGATGCTGACCGTGAAGCCAAGCATGTGGCGGTCTGTGATGAAGCGGTTTATTTGGGTGGTTCTGCTCCAAAAGATAGCTATCTGAAAGGCGATGCTATCATTGCGATTGCTCTTGATACTGGCGCACAAGCGATTCACCCAGGTTATGGGTTTTTAAGTGAGAATGCGGACTTTGCGCAAGCCTGTCAAGATGCCGGATTGTTCTTTATCGGTCCATCAGCTGATGCTATCCGTGCCATGGGTGGTAAATCTGAGTCCAAGCGTTTGATGGAAGCGGCTGGCGTGCCACTGATACCTGGCTATCATGGTGAAAATCAAGATGGTACATTCTTAAAGCAGCAAGCGGATAGCATTGGCTATCCGGTACTGATTAAAGCCAGCGCCGGTGGCGGCGGTAAAGGCATGCGTATCGTTGAGCAGAGCAACGATTTCATTGGCTTGTTAGAATCATGCCGCCGTGAAGCGATTACCAGCTTCGGTAACGACCAAGTATTGGTTGAAAAATATGCCCTAAAACCGCGCCATATCGAAATCCAAGTATTCGGTGATACCCATGGCAATTATGTCCATTTATTTGAGCGCGATTGCTCAGTACAGCGTCGCCATCAAAAGGTACTAGAAGAAGCGCCGGCACCGGGTGTCGATGCTGCAATGCGTGAAGCGATGGGAACCGCGGCAATCGAAGCAGCGCGAGCGGTCAACTATTTTGGCGCAGGTACGGTTGAGTTTATCGTTGAGCAGCGCGAAGGTTTGATGAATTTCTATTTTATGGAGATGAATACGCGCCTACAAGTTGAGCATCCGGTTAGTGAGGCTATCTCTGGCGTAGACTTGGTCGAATGGCAACTCTTGGTTGCAGCAGGTTTGCCACTCCCTAAAAAACAAGAAGAGCTGGCGATAAATGGTCATGCGATTGAAGCGCGTATTTGTGCTGAAAATCCTGATAATGGCTTTTTGCCAGCGACGGGCACTTTATTTACTTATCAAAAACCTAAACATAGCACCTTTGTTATTAATAAGAATAGCGCTGATGTGCGCATCGATGACGGTGTACGAGAAGGCGATGTAATTAGCCCTTTTTATGATTCTATGATTGCCAAATTGATCGTCCATGCACCAACGCGTGAGCAAGCGTTAGCCAAGCTTGACCGTGCACTCGCGCAAACACGCATCGTCGGTCTACCAAATAACGTCGCATTTTTGCGCTACATCGTAAATACCGAGTCTTTTAGCCAAGCTAATCTTGATACGGCATTGATTGAGCGTGAGCGTGAGCAGTTATTTGATCAGCATCCGCTTGAATTATCAACGCTTGCGGTTACTGCTATTGCGCAGCAACTTGCCAGTGAAGCAGCAGATAAAGGTATAGGTGCGGATCCTTTTAGCAAGCCTACAGGTTTCCGTGCCTTTAGCGATTATACGCGCTCGTTTAGCTTGGTTTACGCCGAGCAATTTTATAACGCTCGTATTAGCAACTGGCACAATGCTAATTGTTCAGAGAGCAAAAAGGGCAGCGATAACCTCAGTAGCTTTACGCTGGTCATGGAAAAAGAAATTGCTCACACGCAAGATAATAGCAACGCGAACGTAGCTGCCCAGACAGAAACTGTCTATGAAGGTCAAGTCAGCTATAGCAGCATTGATGCACACACTCATACTTTGTGGTTAGATGGCGCGCGTATCAACGCCCAAAGCTGGACAAACCATGAAACCATCTATGTATTTACCGATAATGGGCGTGATGAGATTAGGCTCGTTGATATCATGGCGCATGTTGGCGAAGATAGTGCGGCTGTTGGTAGTTTGAAATCACCGATGCCAGGTCAGGTAGTAGCATTTAAAGTAGCCGTTGGTGATAGCGTGAAAAAGGGCGAGCCATTAGCCGTCATTGAGGCGATGAAAATTGAACATACTATTACGGCACCAACCGATGGCGTAGTGGCAGAATTGTTATTCAGCGCAGGTGATTTGGTTGCTGATGGTGATGAGCTGCTGCGTATCGATAGTGAAGACAGCCAGTAAAAAGGACAGTTAGTATGAGTATCTCATATCCAAAGCACGTCACCATCGTCGATGTCAGTCCACGTGATGGCTTACAAAACGAATCCATGACGGTGCCGACGGCAGTAAAGCAAGCGCTTATCGATGACTTGATTGCAGCAGGTGTAAAAAAACTTGAGGTCACTAGTTTTGTATCACCAAAGTGGGTGCCGCAAATGGGCGATAATAGCGCGCTGCTCGAAGCACTTGCGTCTACGCGTCGAGCAGATGTGAGCTATTCGGTATTGGTTCCCAATATGCGCGGTTTTGAGAATGCTATCTTGCATCGCCCTGATGAAATTGTCATCTTTGGCTCAGCTAGTGAAACCTTTAGCCAAAAAAATATCAACTGCAGTATTGATGAAAGCATTGAGCGTTTCGCACCCGTTGCTGCAGCAGCAAAAGCGCAAGGTATTAAGGTGCGCGGTGTTATCTCTTGTACTGTTGGCTGCCCTTACGAAGGTGAGATTGACCCCAGCCAAGTGGCGTATGTAACCAAGCGTTTGCTTGAAATTGGCGCAGAGCAAATCGGTATTGCGGATACGATTGGCGTGGGTACGCCGCTGAAAGTGCAGCGCGCGCTACAGGCTGCACTTGAGTATGCAGATATCACCATGCTATCAGGGCATTTTCATGACACTTATGGTCAAGCACTAAGTAACACCTTAGCGGCACTACAGATGGGCGTCAGTGAATTTGATACCTCAGTCGCTGGGCTTGGCGGCTGTCCGTATGCCAAAGGCGCAACGGGTAATGTCGCCACCGAAGATGTGGTTTATATGCTGCATGGCATGGGCATCAGTACCGGTATCGACTTAGAAAGATTAGTAGTGGCAGGCGAGCGTATCAGTAAGTTTTTGGGTCGTCCTAACGGCTCAAACGTGGCACGCGCGCTGATTAATAAACGTCAATCTTAATGAATATATAATTGATTCACTTTAAAACCAATATAAGTGCTACTGGAGTAAATTTTTCGCAGCCTCTGTCACGCCTGCGAACAGCAAGCAAGAAAAATTAACACCAGTAGCACGAGGTTATTAAGGTATCAATCTTATTTAGAATTGACTATGACATCAAAAACAGCATTAAAAAGATAGTGATTTAAAAACCAGATTAAAATTTAAAACATTAAAATACAAGGAATGGTTATGAGTTTACCTGGATTGGATTTTCAGCTTGGCGAAGATATCGACGCTTTACGTGATGTGGTACAACAGTTTGCCGCCAAAGAAATCGCCCCGCGTGCTGCCGAGATAGACAGCAGTGATGAGTTCCCAATGGATTTGTGGCAAAAGATGGGCGATCTTGGTCTACATGGCATTACCGTTCCTGAAGAGTACGGCGGTTCTGATATGGGCTATGTCGCGCATATGGTCGCGATGGAAGAGATTAGCCGCGCGTCTGCGTCAGTGGCGCTGAGCTATGGTGCGCATTCAAATCTATGTATCAATCAGCTCAAACGTAATGGCTCAGAGGCGCAAAAGCAAAAATATTTGCCAAAACTTATTAGCGGTGAATTCATCGGTGCTTTAGCGATGAGCGAAACGGGCGCTGGCTCAGATGTCGTCAGTATGAAACTGAAAGCGGAAGAAAAAGACGGTAGCTATATTTTAAATGGCAGTAAAATGTGGATTACCAATGGTCCTGATGCTGACGTGATGGTGGTTTATGCCAAGACTAATCCAGAGCTCGGCGCCAAAGGCATGACCGCTTTTATCGTGGAAAAAGGTATGGAAGGCTTTGGCACTGCGCAAAAACTCGATAAGCTTGGTATGCGTGGTAGTCATACTGGCGAGATGACCTTTAATAATGTTGCAGTACCTAAAGAGAATATCTTAGGCGGTTTAAATGAAGGCGTTAAAGTCTTAATGAGCGGTCTGGATTACGAGCGTGCCGTTTTAGCAGCCGGTCCTATCGGCATCATGCAAGCAGTGATGGATAACGTCGTGCCTTATATCCATGACCGTAAGCAGTTTGGGCAAGCGATTGGTGAATTCCAGCTCATTCAAGGTAAAGTTGCCGATATGTATACTATCTTGCAAGCGGGTCGTAGCTTCTTATATACCGTTGGTAAAAATCTCGATATGTTGGACGCGCGCGGCGCCGGTCATAGCCGAGAAGTGCGTAAAGATTGTGCCAGTGTGATTTTATGGTGCGCCGAAAAAGCCACTTGGATGGCAGGCGAGGGCATTCAAATATTTGGCGGCAATGGCTATACCAATGAATATCCGCTTGGTCGTTACTGGCGCGATGCCAAGCTATATGAGATTGGCGCGGGTACCAGTGAGATTCGCCGTATGCTGGTCGGTCGTGAATTGTTTAACGAGACGAAATAGAAGGTATTAACGTTTTGATGAAACTAAAAAAGCAGTACGCTTATAACGTCCTGCTTTTTTTATATGTATTTTATAACAACTATCAAATCGCTAAGATTGTTGAGTATGATCAAAATAGCGTGCCAAACCATTTAACAATAAATCATCACGTAACCTGACTGGACGATTGATGTGTTGGGCAATAATGGCTGCATCGCCACCGGTCATGATGATCTCAAAGTTAGGATGGCGCGTGCTAATCTCATTTATCGCCCCAACAATAGACAACATAATCCCGCGATGAACCGCATCCCTTGTGGTAACGCCTTGACCAACGCTATCAAAAGTGCCGTTAGAAATGGTAATTTGCTTGGTACCAGAAAATAAGGATTCACGTTGTAGATAAATACTCGGGAAAATATAACCGCCTAAATGCTCAGCATGATCAATTAAATCAATCGTTACGGCGGTACCGCAGCCAATCACGCACTGACGTTTTGTCTTATCCACGGCGCCGAGCATTTGCAGCCAGCGATCACAGCCAAGCTGTTGGTCATTATACGCACTCTTCATGAGCGGATAATCAGCATCGACATGAACAAATTTAAACGGGATATTAAGCCGACTTAATGTCTCTGATACCTTTGTGTTGAGGTCGTCACCAAGCACCGATGAGATGCCAATAAAATCAGGCGCATAACGCTCAAAGCGATCGGTCAGACCCATTAACAATTCGGCAGGCGCTTGCAAGTGCTGCTTGGCATCATGCGCGACTATCTGCCCGATATCATCGGTTAGCCAGTATTTCAGGCGGGTGTTTCCAAGATCAAGCCAGAGCATAAGAATCCCTTTATATAATGCTTGTTAAGTAAGAGCGTTACGTCTTATTAATAACGTCGATGCGCCCAGTAAAAAGCGCAGAAATATTACCGTTATCTTGGCGTAATTGCAAACATCCATGTGTATCAATACCGCAAGCATGACCTGTTAGCGTGTCTAACTGACCGTTATGTTCTTGAGTAACTCGCAAGCGTAACCCTGCCAATGCATCCATCGAGTCAAACTGTTTTAAAAAGCTGTCCAAATTATATGTTTGACCAGTAGGCTTTTCCAACCCTAAATGCGTAAAGCGCGTCATCGCCGCCATTAATGCTTTACTCATTTGCTGATAAAGCTCGCGTAAGCTTGGTAGACTGCTGGCTGGTGCTTTTGGCTGCAGTATCCGCTCGATATCCTGTAAGCTAATCGCTTGATAGCTCATGCCTTCACAGGTTTGTGCCGTTAGCTGCGGTGTTGCTTGTACATTAAGTCCTACGCCCATCACTACGCCAACCAGCTTGCCAGCTTGGGTGACGGGTTCTATCAAAATCCCTGCAAGCTTATGAAAGGGTAGAGTTTGTGCTGCTGATTCAGATTCATCTTGCGCTGCGTTAGACGGATATTGATAAAATCCTAAATCATTGGCCCATTTTACCCCAATCGGCGTCAATCCTTTCGCACGTAATTGCTCATTTAGCGTTTGAATAACGGGCATCTTAGCCAGCTCAACGCCAATAATTAACGACAATAAACCACTAATCGGCATATGCACTGGATAATATAACGACAGATAGACATTGCCACGCGGTGATTGCCATGAGCGCCCGTGTTGCCCACGCCCTGAGCTTTGTGTTTCGGCAGTTAATAGATGCATCTCAGCAGCATTGAGCGTGCCATTTTGCACATCTGCTATCAGCTCGCTATTGGTAGAGCCGTTACTAATAAGATGGCGGTGGTTGAGTTCAGGTAAATGATCAAGCACTAATGAATTAGGTAGGCAGTCAGATGAATGGATAAGTGGTGGCATAATTTTCGTCGATGTGGTTAAGGTGGCAAATGTGGCAAGGACAATCTTTGATATACTGAGCGACTGTTGTTAATAAAATTGTCACTAATAAACAGTATCAAGTAGACAGCATAAAGCTCAGTTTATGATTTGGCAAATGCAATTAAAAATGTGTTATATAAGTGATGATAAAATAAATACTTTAATAAAAAAGACGCATTATAAAAGGCTGATTCGATGATGTTATATGTATGGTTTGTGATTGCAGGGGCGTTCGCGGGTGTCTGCGCGGGATTGTTCGGTGTCGGCGGTGGCATGATTATCGTACCAGCATTGGTATGGATTTTTACTGCTTATCATTTCCCTCCTGAAGTGGTCACCCATTTAGCCATTGGCACTTCATTAGCGACCATCGTTATCACCTCAATCAGCTCAATGACTGCCCACAATAAGCGTGGCGGCGTGCGTTGGGATATCTGGCGTAAAATGGGACTAGGTTTAGTCATTGGAAGTTTAATAGGTGCGGGCGTTGCAGAGTCGATTGATGGGCAAGCATTAAAAGCCATTATCGGTGGCGGTGCATTATTAGTTGCTATCAAGATGCTATTTTTCTCTAATAAAGAACAACTGGGCAAACCACTACCTTCTACTGGTGTGCAGTTTGGCGCTGGTACGGGTATTGGTTTGGCGTCGTCTATTTTTGGTATTGGTGGTGGCAGCTTGACGGTGCCATTTTTGAACTGGGCAGGGCTGACGATGAAGCAGTCAGTAGGTACGGCTGCTGCTTGCGGTCTGCCTATTGCCGTTGCAGGGGCACTAGGATTCGCTTGGTTTGGTCAGAATGTCGAAAACTTACCTGAGGGCACGATAGGTTTCGTGCATATTTCTGCATTTTTATGTATTTCAGTAGTGAGTTTTATGATGGCAAAAGTCGGCGCAAAGCTTGCGTACAAATTGCCAGCTTTAATGCTAAAACGCGCTTTTGGGGTGTTGTTATTGTTTGCGGGTGGGCAGCTGTTGTTAAGTGGGATTGGGGTGTTGTAAAATTTTCAGACTTCAATAAAAATCAGAACGCTAACTGCGGGACACTATAAGTATGAAAGCAGCAGAAAAATATCGTCGTGTTTTTGGTTCAATTAGCCATTTAAAAGATCAGATACCATGGACGACTGGTTTATCTAATATGGTAGAGTTTTTGGTATGGGAACCGCAGCGTGTTCTTGGCATTAGTAAAAAGCAATATGTACGTCAAATTATTGAGTGGGCAAGGCTTCCAGAATTGGAAAATAAAAGTATTGAAGAAGTTGAGAAAGTTATCAGTAAAAAACTTATTCAAAAAATGAGTGAGTCTGAGCAGTTAGAAACTTATTCAACACAGACGACTGGTATTTGTAATGCTAGGGAAGCTTTTCGCCGTGTGAAGTTTTTTTCTGAGGATTACCTGAATAAAGAATTTGATATTTTTCTCAATTTATGTAGTGATAGTTATCTAAACCTATTATATGCGCAATTCATTAATTTCGACCAAAGCGGTTCATGGTCGACACATGGCAATAGTGGCATTTTTGAATATAGTACCGAACTAAATGCTATGTTTATGGATAATTTATCCTATAACCATGAGGCTAATGTAATGGTGGCAAATGAATTAAAGCTTAATAGTCAAAAAAATGCTGACCAAATATTAAAGTACTGTTTGATGTACGAGTATTTATTAGAGATAGGTTTCATTGATAAAGGTACAAAGTTTTTACTACTATTCATTGGTGGAAGTGCTCTAAAAGAAGATAAGCAAAGCCTTGTTGATAAAGAAATAGCCATGTGTCAAAGCAAGCCTGAAAAATATCAGCATCTACTAAGAGATGAATTGCTAGAGGTAGTGGCACATTTAGAGATTGCCAGTATCACGTGGCAATCTCTAATAGAGTTTAATAACTGTTACTTGAATGAACAGGAGGTTTGCCAAGTAGAGCAAAAACTACTACAAGGATTCAATCAAAATCGTTTATGCACTTATAATTTTAACCCTAAAAATCCCCCACAATTTAAGGTAGAATAGCCGCCTGTTTTTGCTAAGTTTACTGATTCTTCATGCGCCTAAAATCTCTCAAGCTGGCAGGCTTTAAATCCTTTGCCAATCCAACGACTTTTACTTTCCGTCATGGCATTACCGCCATTGTCGGACCGAACGGTTGTGGCAAATCCAATGTCATTGATGCCATTCGTTGGGTGCTTGGTGAAACCTCTGCCAAGCAGTTACGTGGCGGGGCGATGAGTGATGTCATCTTTGCTGGTACGCAAGATAAAGCTGCCAAAAGTGTCGCTAGTGTTGAGCTGACCTTTGAGCATACCCAAGACGAGCAGAACGGCATTCGCCATGAGTTTAATCTTTATCAAGAGCTGTCCGTTCGCCGTCAGATAAATTTGGATGGGCGCTCGGACTATTTTATCAATGGCACGCGCTGTCGTCGCCGTGATGTCGTTGATGTATTCTTGGGTACGGGACTTGGCGCACGCAGTTATGCGGTCATCGAGCAAGGGATGATTGGGCGAATTGTTGAATCTAGCCCTTTACAGCTGCGAGAGTTTATCGAAGAAGCAGCGGGAGTGTCGCGCTATCAAGCACGCCGTGAAGAGACCCAAAAAAAGCTTGAAAAAACCCAAGATAATTTAGCGCGTCTATATGATATGCAAAGCGAATTGGTCAGCCAACAAAAGCGCTTGTCTAAGCAAGCAGCCAGCGCTGAGCGTTACGAAGCGCTAGCCTTGACACTTGCTGATATTAAGCAGCAGCTCGCCATTCAGCAGTTATATCAAGCCAAGCATAGTCAGCAGCAGCAAAAAATAGCCCATGAGCGCAGTGCTGCTGAAGTCGCAACCCTGCAAGCGAGTTACGACACGCTAAAAGCCAAGCAAGATAAGTTGGCTGCTCACATCAATCAAGAGCAATGGTTAAAGGACGATGCCCAAAGCGCCCACTATCAGCAGCAATTAAGCTATCAACAAGCGCAGCATCAACTAAGTGATGCAAAGTCGCAGCTGACCGTCATCGAACAGCAGCTTGCGAGCTTACATCAGCAGCGCGAGCAAGCAAGTGAAGAAATTGAGCGTTTAAAGACTGAGCAAATTGAGCAGCAAGAGTCATTAGCAGCATTGCGTCCACAGCTTAGTGCATTAACGCATAAACGTGAGTCGCATCAACGTAACGAGCAACCATTGCAGCGCGCATGGCATGAAGCGCAAAATCATCTCTCACGTCTGCAAGACAATGCGCGCATGCTTGAGCAGCAACAAGCCATCAATAATCAAGCCCAAAAACGTCACCAGCAAAGCTATGAGAAATGGCAACGTCGTCAGCAGAATTGGGGAAATTTATGGCAGCAATTACAACAATCTATACCGTCTATTGATACTAATAATGGTGCTGATGGGCGCAAGAAAAGTGATGCGAATAATTTACAGCAGACGTTAGAGACACAGGTTGCTGAGCTGAATAAGCAATTGCAGCAGATTGAGCGCCAACAATATAGCATCGACGAACGACTGTCCGATCTACAACCGCAAGTGCATGAGTTGCACCAGCGTTTGAACACGCAGCAGCGTGAGTTGAGCGAGAATGAAAAACGCCACGCCGTATTGGCAAGTGAATACGATACCTTACACCAGATATTGCATCCTAAACCTCTGCCAAAATCTCAACAGCCTGTTAATGAGCAAACTAGTTTAGAAAGTAACGCTGTCAATAACCAATACGACTTGGCTGTTACCACCTTGCGTGAGCAGATTGAATTAAGTGAAAAAGGACGTGAGTATGCAGCGCTACTCGATAGTGTATTGGCGTTATGGTTAGATAGCCATGTGCTAATTTCTAACCAAACCAACCAACTAAGCGTTGATAACGCGAGCGCTGACTCTGAGAAAACGCACAGCTTATGGCAGGTGCTTGAGCCTGACTTAACCGATTTATTGATTTATCAAAATGCGCAAAACCAGATTGTACAAAAGAAGCACGCTAATACAGAAGATAAGTTATCAATAGCAAATGGTTATAGCTTATGGTTATCTGCTAAACAAAATTACGTGAATGCAGAGCTATTTATTGGTGATTTACCAGATAACTTGGCTGATAAAATCCTGCCTTTAACAGAGCTGATTACGCAGCCAGCGTTAGCACTCTGGCAGCAGTGCTATTTATATGTCGCAGCAACTGAAGCAAGCAATCAACAAGCCTTCAAAGAAATTGCTGCTATCTTAATAGCATTGCCATCATCAGCTATTCTGCTCACCACTGACGGTTGGATTATCAGTCGTCAAGGTACCATTAATCTAAGTAAGTTTGCTGGCGCGCAAAATGGGAAAAATGAGAGCAATAACCAGTTTTTAACCCAGCGTTTACAGCAGCGTACTCGTCTACAGACGCTAGAAGAGCTGCTTGATGACATTGAAACCAAGATACAAGACCAGCAAAAATCTATTGCTAAAAATCAGCATGACTATGATGCATTGACAGTCAATGTAGAAGAAACACGCGCTCAAGCGCAGCAATTAACCCGCGATAAACATCAATATCAGCAGCAACTTACTACACAACAAGCTCATGCTGAACGTATGCAAGCAGATAACCAGCGTCTCAATACTGATAAAGCAGCCCTTGAGCAAGAGCAGCAAGAATTGGCGCAAGAGCTCCAAGCGCTTAATGCTGAGCAGCAGCATATTCAAAGTGAGATCACCGCACTGACACCAAAAATAGTGGATGCCCGTTCGACAAGCCAGCAACTACAAGCCGAGCGTAATGAGCTAAATCGTACGCGTCAGGCAGATGATGATGCGTGGCAAGCATTACAACTGCGTATGCAGCAGAGCGAAATGCGTTTAGAGCATAGCGTTAGCAGTCTGGCACGGGCAAGTGCGCAACATGATAAGTCGCTCGAAAGCGAGCAGAGTCTAAAGTCCAATTATGAGCAGCAGCAAAACAAGCTGCCAGCACTGCAAGCGGTATTACAAACTGCACAAATCGCGCGCGATGAGCAGCAAACATTATTGACGACGCGCGAAACCGCATTGAACGTGCTTAAACAAGATTATGCACAGCAGCAGACTGAGTTAGAGACGCTGCAACAGTCATTGCAAACACAACAAAGCGAGCTTGCCCATCACTCGACTGAGCTGGCACTAAGCGCTGCAAGATTGGATGATGCTAGCAGCCATACGCAAGAAGCGTTAGATGCTTACTATAATATGAGCCATAAATATAAAGCACAACCGGACATGTCGCAGCAACCGCAACAAACAATGAGTGTTTCAAATCTATTGGCAGATTTTATCGCGCATGATCGCCGTGTACGTCCAGACAAAATCGCTGAGCTTGAGGCTAAGCGTAGCAAGCTTGAGCAGCAATTAAGCAAAATTGGCGCGGTCAATCTGGCGGCAGTGGCAGAGTTGGCAGAAATTAATGAGCGTCTAGAGCCACTGGCGCAGCAAACCGCAGACATTGCCGCTAGTATGCAGACGTTGACCGAAGCAATTGCTTCTATTGATGAGACCACCAAGACGTTATTTATGCAGACGCTCGATGCGGTCAATAATGAGCTTGCCAATTTATTTGCCAAGGTTTTTGGTGGCGGGCAAGCAAGCCTAACGCTCAACACTGATGATATGCCAGCCAATATACCCGCTGATAAACATAAGTCAGAACAGTGGCGTGCAGGACTGACCTTGATGGCACAACCAAAAGGCAAACGTAATAGTCGCCTTGCTGTATTGTCGGGCGGTGAAAAAACCCTCACTGCGCTGAGTTTGATTTTTGCGATATTTAAGCAGCATCCAGCACCGTTTTGTGTGCTTGATGAGGTCGATGCACCGCTTGATGATGCCAATGTCGCGCGCTTTACCAGCTTGATTCATGAATTAGCAGACGATTTACAGTTCATCTTTATCAGCCATAATAAGCTGACGATGCAGATTGCGGATGAGCTAAAAGGCGTTACCATGCCAAGCGCGGGGATTTCTACTTTGGTCAGCGTTTCGCTTGATGAGGCCGCACGCTATATTGCTCAATAGCGCAAATAATTGATAACTGGCAGCGATGGTCAGTGGTATAGTTAAGGACAAAGTCATAACGTCACGCAAGTATGTCGGGCTGATGATAAACGATGACTATATGGTGACGATATTAATTAGCCATGCTAGACTATTGCCATTTCTTCCCTTTGTGTATTCCCTTTTGTCATATATTAGGATGTATTTCTCATGACCGCTATTCAGTTTATATTGATCGCCATTGCCGCATTTATCGTGCTTGCAGGGCTAATTATGGTCATGCGTAGCTTTAAGCGTCGCAAAAATGCCGAGGCTGCTGCGGTCAATTATGATAAAAATGGTATTCCAATCATACCGCGCCACGAGCGCAATATCGTCGATCAGCCAGACTTGGATGATACGATCGCTGGCGATATGAGCATCGCGCCTGACCGCAGTTATTTAAATGCGGTGGTTGAAGAACAACCTTTGACCCAGCCACATGCCAATGTCGATACGCAATTGACGGCTGAACGCGATACTATAAATAGTAATACAATCGATGATGATAATATCATTGATGAAGAAGATTATGCGCGCTGGAAACAAGAGCAGCAGCGTGCCGATAATAGCGAATTTTTAGAAACTGCTGAGCAAATGCATATCGAGCAAGAGCCGGATGCATTTTCTAGCCTCATGTCGGCGACTGATAATCTGATGCCATCGATTGATATGGCAGAAGAGCCAAGCTTTAATAATAATAGTCCGATCCTCGATCAGCATTTATCAGAGCCTGTCGATGACGCGCAAAACGGTCCATTAATCAATGCCAAAGACAATATCAATATCACCATTTTGCCGCACCAATATCGCGATCGTCCAGCAGCGGTGATTCGCGGTCGTGATTTATTGGCGTTAATCGATAAATATGGTCTGCGCTATGGGGCAATGAATATGTTCCATCGCTATGAGCAAAAAGACGGTACAGGCATGCTGTGGTTTAGCATGATGGGCATCACTGATAGTGGTATCGCACCTTTCGATCCGCATAGTGTCGCGACCAATAATTATAATGGTGTAGTGGTTTTCTTGTCGTTGCCACATCCACAAGCCTTACGCAGTTTTGATAGTATGATGAGCATTGCTTATATGATGGCAAGCGATTTAGACGCCGTGATGCTAGATGAAGAAAATGATCCAATCACCCCTGAATACAAGCAACAACTACGCAACCAAGTGCGCGATTATAAGATTTAAAAGGCACAAAGTTTAAAAAGTACAAAGATTAATACTTAAGAAGGTTAATAAAGACAAAACGGATTCATACTGGTATTACTCTAAAAGGCAAATAGCGATTGACGTTATTTGCCTTTTTTCATTTTTACTTATAGTCAGTTTAAAATAAAAAAGTCGCCCATTTAACATCGCTTTACTGGGATAGGTTTTCCTCGCTTGCTGTGTGCTATGCACTCCAGAGGCTTTGAAAAATCTATCCCATCAGCGCTGCGTTTTATTTGTAAAACGCTAAGTACATTCTAATTTTCTACAAAATGATATCCGAGTATCCTGCAAACTTGTTATCATATCGGCATCTTGAATTGCAAAGAAAAGACGCTGATTATGACTGATCCTATCTTATCGCTTACTACCAAAAATATGAATATTACCAAATCTGTAGAAAATGATGCTGCTATCATTGCGCAAATGCGTACGCTTATTGATACTTTAAAGACGCATAATTACGCCTACTATGTCCTCGATAATCCCATCTTAGAAGACAGCGAATACGATCAGTTGCGTCGCTCTTTATTATCGCTTGAAGGCGAGTATCCAGATTTAGTGCAGCCCGACAGTCCGATTAATCAAGTTGGCGATATGCCATTGTCTGCCTTTACCCAAGTCACCCATGATATTCCCATGCTCTCGCTTGGCAACGTCTTTGAATATGACGATCTGCGTGATTTTATGCGCCGTGTCAATGACCGTCTAAGCGTCTCTCAGAAAAATCCTGAATATGAAATAGAGTTAAAGCTTGATGGTTTGGCGGTGTCGCTCAAATATGCTTATGGTAAATTTGTACAAGCGGTAACGCGCGGTGATGGTCAAACGGGCGAGGACATCACCCAAAATGCCAAAACCATCCGTAATTTGCCACTTTGGCTCGCAGCTGCTGCTGATATCGAGCTGCTAGAAGTGCGTGGTGAGGTGCTAATGCCGAAAGCAGGTTTTGAGCGCCTTAACCGTTTAGCAGCCGAAAAGGGCGATAAAACTTTTGCCAATCCACGTAATGCTGCCGCTGGAAGTTTACGTCAGCTTGACCCAGCCATTGCCGCCAGCCGTCCACTCGCCTTCTACTGTTATTCAGTCAATCAAGGTCTACCTGAGCATATCAAAACCCAATCAGCGGCCCTTGCTTGGTTAAAGAACATTGGCTTTACCGTCAGTGCGGTGGAAGTAGTGCAGAATCCACGTGAGGCGCAAGCCTATTACGAATCAGTGATTGCAACGCGTGCAGACTTACCATTTGAGATTGATGGTACAGTTATCAAGGTAAATAGCTTAGCATTGCAGCAGCAGCTTGGCTTTTTATCGCGTGAGCCGCGCTGGGCAACTGCGTATAAATTTCCTGCCGAAACCGTCATGACCCGTCTGCATACTATTGATTGGCAGGTTGGACGTACCGGCGCGATTACGCCAGTTGGTAAGCTTGAGCCTGTCAAAGTAGGTGGTGTCACTGTCAGTAATGTCACCTTGCATAATTTTGGTGAGATTCAACGTTTAGATGTACGCGCAGGCGATATGGTCAGCGTCCACCGTGCAGGCGATGTCATTCCTAAAGTCACTCGCGTCTGGCACGAGCAACGTCTAGACGACTCAGAACCTGTCAAGCTACCATCGACCTGCCCAGTATGTGACTCGCCTGTGGTGTTACCAAAAGATGAAGCATTGGCGCGTTGTACTGGCGGTTTGTTTTGTCCCGCGCAGCAGGTCGAGGCGCTCATTCACTTCGTTTCGCGCCGAGCAATGGATATCGATGGCTTGGGCGCGAGTTGGCTGATTAGCTTCTTTGAGCATGGCTTAGTCAAGACTGTCGCTGATATTTATCACCTTCATAATCATCTAGAAGAATTGATTACGCTTGAGAAACTAGGCGAAAAATCGGTGCAAAATATCATCAGCGCCATTGAAGCCAGTAAGCATACGACACTAGGGCGTTTTATTTATGCGCTTGGTATTCGCGGCGTTGGGGAGACGACTGCGCAGAATTTGGCGCAGCAATTTGGCGACCTTGATGTCTTAATGTCTGCCAGTATCGAAAAACTGTTACTCACACCCGATGTCGGCGCTATTACTGCTGAACTTGCTTATAAATTCTTCCGCGCACCCCATAATATCGAAGTTATCACGGCATTACGTGAAGCTGGCGTACATTGGGACAAAGTTGAGCAAGTGCTGTCAGAAGGATTGCCACTCGATGGGCAAACATGGGTCATCACTGGTGCACTCGATAGCATGGCACGTGATGAAGCCAAAGCCAAACTACAAGCGCTCGGTGCAAAAGTGTCAGGTAGTATCTCAGCAAAAACTACGGCTCTACTGGCAGGGGAAAAGGCTGGCTCGAAGATGGCGAAGGCTGAAAAGCTTGGCGTAAAGGTTGTAGGTGAGGAAGAGTTTTTGGCGTTGGTAGGGGAAGAAAAATAATGGATATTGATGACTTGAAAGGTTTGGATGAAGAAACTAAAAAAGAAATTGAAGAGTTGCAGAAAGTGACTCGTGAAAAAGATGGGGATGAAGCTTATGCCTTAGCGCAGTTCAATATGGGTAAAAAGTTTGAAGAAATAGGAATAGTAGAAAATGACCCCTGCCGTCAAATCCGTACAGTTAAACTTGGGAGATTTGAATCAAGCAGCTTGACGATAATAGTCAAACCACACCTGTCTTGGCGACTTATAGCCTAAACTCTTTTGAATCCTCGTTTGGTTGTAGTACAGCTCGATATAGCCGATGATATCATTGATTGCTATAAACCTTGTTTTATAGTCTTGGTGATACACTAGCTCATTCTTTAATGTGCCCCAGAAGCTTTCTATGGGTGCGTTGTCGAAACAATTGCCTTTACCACTCATTGAGCCTTTGAAATTATGCTGCTTGATGATTTTGTGATAGGCATGACTACAATACTGGCTGCCTCTGTCAGAGTGCACAATCAATCCTTGGCTTGGACGTTTATTTTTGATTGCCATATTGAGTGCACGACATACTAAATCTGCGGTCATTCGCTTATTGATAGCATACCCGACCAGCTCTTTGGTGTATAAATCTTTGACTCCAGCTAAATACAACCAACCCTCATTGGTCCAGATATAAGTAATATCACTGACCCACGATTCATTAGGATGCTTAGCATCAAATTGCTGATTTAGTATGTTTGGATAGACAAGCTTGTTATGGTTGGAATCAGTGGTGATTTTAAAGCGTTTGTGACGACGGCATTTGATGTCATGTTCTTCTTTAATGCTTCTGACCATATATAGGCTAATATCGTGCCCTTGCTCTATCAGCTTTGCGTGCAGTCGATCAGCACCATAACGTGCTTTTGTTTCACTATGTGCCGCTCTGACAAGTAGCTCAGATTGGTTACGGTGTATCTGTTGCTCACTGATATCAAGACTCAGCCAGTCATAGTAGCTAGAATGCTTAACCTTTAGTACACGACACATAGTAGTGATACTAAAGAAGAGATCGTTGTTTTTGATAAAGGCGTACTTCACTAACTGTGCTTGGCAAAGTACGCCGTCGCCTTTTTTAATATCTCTCGTTCCTCTTCGGCTACTTTAAGCTGTCGTTTGAGCTGCTTTATTTCCTGAAGAGCCGTCATAAGATCAGGATCATATTGTTCTGTGCCGATAAGCTTGCCTTGATTGGCTTTATTATGCCAATTAGATAAGGTCTGCATGGCGATGCCAAGCTGCTTTGCGGTCGCTGAGATATTGCCATTATTGTCTGCTATCTTCTTGACGGCCTCGGCTTTAAATTCGTCACTGTAGCTTCTTATTTTCTTGGTCATGATAAACTCCGATTAATACGCTTAGTTTACCAAGTTTAGGTGTACGGTTTTTTCAGCATAGCTCAATAGGGATGAAGTGCATATGGAGTTTGGGAAGTTTCTGTATATTGATTATGAAGAAGATGTCAAATCTCATATTGATAAGATTTATATTGCCCCAGCAGCAACTCAATATCAGCCTTATTTAGCAAAGCTGCTCTGCGATACTAATGTCAAAATCGAGCTTTCAAACAATCCTTATCGCCAGACTTAATATCTTGGCGTGTGCCATATATATCAAAACACACGCCGTTAAATCTCTACTCTTGCAGCTCACTTTCTCCATGCCCCTTTACATCACCTTTCTTACCATCTGGCTGAATCACGATAGGTAATACCAGTCCTTTTGCAAAATCCCCAGCTAACACATAGTCATAATTACTCGCTTTAACGTCAGATGTGGTATGAATAATCATCTTCATATCTTTATCATCAGTTAGCTCATGCGAGACATAGCTTTCACTTAGCTGATCCAAAGCCTTTGATAGGGCCTCGTTACTTGCCATACTTACCGTTAGGTTATGCTGAGCAGTGGCGTTATCTACCTTGAAATACTCTGCGTAGTCACGTACATTTTGGCTATCAAGCGCAAACGGATACTGATAGTTAGCGAAATCGGCGGGCTTCTCACCGCTGTCCATAACTGACCAATCTATCGTCTTTGCTGCCACTGAATCCGTCGCTGATATCACCGTATCAGCTTTTTTAGCAGTAGTATCCGTACTATTATCGCAGCCTGACAGCGCCCACATACTGGTAGTCGTAATGATGAGCATAGTTATAAGACGCTTTGGCATCGAGGTATCCTATTTATGGTAAGTCATGAGATATTTTGATAGATGGGTTATTTTGACAGCTTTCTCTACGCTTCTCTAGCAGAATTCAAAAAGCGCTGTTTCTTATTTTAGGAGGTCGGCTAAGAAAGGGTGTTATCTATACCTTAATACAAAATGGTAGGCATAAAAAAACAGCCACCAAATGATGACTGTTTATAGTAATGCTAAGTTTAGCAATGATAGATTTATCGTTATCAATGAACGATTAAACCAAAGTTATTATCTACCTACTTGGCAATTTACTTGATATTCTTTACCGTTTGCCCATTTCATAGCGAAGATACCTTTATCGTCTTTCATATGCCAGGCATAGACCACTTCTGGGTTCGACTCATTCACATAGCTTGCTGTATCGCCTTGCACAGCACCGTTTAAGATGATTGCTTGATTTGCCCAGTTTACTTTAGGCAAGGTAGCGTTTAGCATCACTTGTTTTTTGTTGATTGACTGTTTTGCGTTGATAGTGCTGCCATCAGTACAAGTATAAGGTGCTGGTGCCATACGGTCATAAGCGGCGTCGGTTACGCTTTCTGAAGCAGGCGTATTTGGCGTAGTAGGGGCAGTAGTAGCACAAGCACTCAGTAGAGCAAGCGCAGGTAGAGCAGTAGCAAGTTTGGTTAGGGTATTCATGGCATTCTCCAAAAATATAAAATTATCGTGTATTTGTTATTAACTATGCGTTAAGCACATAGCGCATATATTAACGAAAACATCGCTTTAAGAATGTTAGAAATTGTTTGTTACGTGTTCACTTCGTTACTTAAATACTGATTACTGTAACGTTTATTTTGATTACTGATTTGCTTTCCTAATCTGATGATAGATATCTTTAAATTATATATTTTAAATCACCTATTTTAAATCATCAGTTTAAAGCCACATTAAAAAGCGCCTATCAACGTATCGCTGATAGGCGCTTTTTAATAGATATAAGCCAATAAACTTTTTAATCCACTGGATGACAGCAGATTACTGCTGATTTTATTACTTAGTTTTACGCGGTGGTAGACCGGTATGCTGAGTTTGGAAATTACCTTTGCTTACTTTTTTAGCATTTCTACCCCAGGTGTTTTTCGGAGCGCTAGCACTATTATTCTCGCGCTTCACAGAATCATTACCCAGACGGCTATTCTTTTTACGTGCCGATTGGTAGCTGTCTTGTACAGCATCACGACCTTCTAAGCTGGCATTAAACGGCGGTATCAGGCAGCCACGATTTTTACCAATCAAATCACCACGTCCCATATCTTGCAGCGCTTTACGCAACAATACCCAGTTTTTTGGGTCATGATAACGCAAGAATGCTTTATGCAATTTACGCTGCTTACCAGATTTGACGATATCCATATCTCCTTCGTCACGGCTAATTTTATGCAGTGGGTCTTTATGGGTGTGATACATGGTCGTCGCGGTAGCCATAGGGCTTGGATAAAACGCCTGTACTTGGTCAGCGCGGTAGCCATTACCTTTTAACCAAAGTGCAAGATTCATCATATCTTCATCTTTGGTACCCGGATGGGCGGCGATGAAGTAAGGAATCAAATATTGCTCTTTGCCTGCTTCTTGGCTGTACTGCTCAAACATGGCTTTAAACTTATCGTAGTTGCCCATGCCAGGCTTCATCATTTTTGACAAAACGTTTTCTTCTGAATGCTCAGGGGCAATTTTTAGGTAACCGCCTACATGATGACTGACCAATTCTTTGACATATTCAGGATCTTTAATCGCCAAGTCATAACGCAGACCTGAGGCAATAAGGATTTTTTTCACGCCTTTGATATCACGGGCTTTACGATATAATTGAGTCAAATTACTATGATCGGTAATCAGGTTTTCACAGACATCAGGATAGACGCACGATGGCTTACGGCAGTTCTTTTCAATGGTTTCATCTTTACAGTTTAGACGATACATATTGGCAGTCGGACCACCAAGGTCAGAGATGACACCGGTAAAGTTCGGTGCGGTATCACGAATCGCTTCGACTTCACGTAAGATAGATTCTTCTGAGCGGTTTTGGATAATACGTCCTTCGTGCTCGGTGATAGAGCAGAAAGTACAACCACCAAAACAGCCGCGCATGATATTGACCGAAAACTTAATCATGTCATAAGCAGGAATGCGGGCATCGCCATAACTTGGATGCGGCAGACGCGCGTACGGCAAGTCAAATACGTAATCCATCTCTTCCGTCGATAACGGAATCGGTGGTGGATTGAGCCACACATCGATAGAGGTGTGCGAGTTACCCGCGCCGCTGCTATGACGCTGAACCAATGCACGCGCATTACCCGGATTGGTCTCAAGATGCAAAATACGGCTGGCATGAGCGTATAAAACTGGATCAGATTTGACGTGCTCGTAATCGGGCAGACGAATGACGGTTTGCTCGCGTGGTGGCATTTTAAATTTATGCTTACGCGCAGTTTGTGGCTTATCAAAGCCGCGCATTTGTACCACTTGGGTTTCTTCGTCAACTTGGTCGGCATTTAGGATTTTATTGGTCACAGGCTCAGACACAAAGCCCGGATATTGCCCTGCCATTCCCGAAAGCGCTTGCCCAACCGGTGAGTCAGACGGTTTTTCTTGTTCAATTGAGCATTGGTCAACGTCTTCCGTCATGACATATGGGTTGATAATCGGATCGACACGACCGACGGTATCGACATCATTACTGGCAACTTCGGTCATGCCTGCTTGCCAATGACGACGGGTTGGGGTCAATAAATAAGACGTACCGCGTAAGCTACTCATTTGCTCAAAGCTATAGCCTTTTGATAAACCATGTACCACATCGACGATGGCGCGCTCAGCATTACCGTACAATAAGACATCGGCACGGGCATCGATCAAAATACTGCGACGGACTTTATCTGACCAGTAATCATAATGCGCGATACGGCGTAAGCTACCTTCGATACCGCCCAAAATAATAGGCACATCAGGATAGGCTTCACGGCAGCGCTGGCTATAAACGATAGCAGCGCGGTCAGGACGTTTGTCAGCGACATTACCCGGCGAGTAAGCGTCATCACTACGGATTTTACGATCCGCTGTATAGCGGTTAATCATACTGTCCATGTTGCCGGCTGTTACGCCATAAGCATAGACTGGCTTGCCAAGTTCCATAAAGGCGTCTTTACTTTTCCAATCTGGCTGGGCAATGATACCGACGCGAAAGCCTTGTGCTTCTAATAAACGCCCAATAATAGCCATGCCAAAGCTTGGATGATCGACATACGCGTCGCCTGAGATAATAATGACGTCACAGGCATCCCAACCGAGTGCGTCCATCTCAGCACGGCTCATCGGTAAATAAGGCGCAGGCTCGTAGCAGCTCGCCCAATGTTTGTCGTAGTCGTAAAGCGGTTTGGTGCCTTGTTTAAAGGCGGTGCGGGCGATGGTATCGGCAGACATGAGCGGACCTGTTAATTAGAAAAACTGCACTGAAAATATAGCCCTATTAATAAATGATAATAATGGCTAAATTAAAAGCGCTCATTTTAACATGAATCGCACTCATGGTGTCATAAACGATGTCATAAACGAAGACAAAGGATTGGCGATAAGTGTTTGATAGTGTAAGTAATCTAAAAATAAAAAGGCTCCTAAAAATTTAGAAGCCTTGGTTATGTATTAAGAAATGCTAGGGTAAATTTATTGTTCGAGTAACTGGAAAGGGAAAGTAATAACATCAAAAGCTAAAGCAAAAGGCAGTAAGACCAGTTTTTGCGCGCTATTTGCGCCGCTACGAGTCACTTGGTTCTGCTGCGCTTGCGTATAAAAGCTCACCATATAAGGCTTGGTTAAAGGGCGATAATTCGATTGGATTAAGCTTAAATTACTTACTTGCGGATAGATAGCGCCTTTGACAGGAACGCTAAAGCAAAAGCGCTGTGCATTGATACGTTGGTCACTAGCTGAGGTGCATTCTTTGCCATTATTTTGCAAAAAGAACTGATAGTCAGAACGCTTAAATTCGTCTTTTAATTTGGCATAAGATAGTTTCATTTCACCTTGAAAGTAGCCATCGTTATTGGGCACATAAAAATTCATCTCATTATCAACTTGGATATTTTTGGGCGTTAAGTTGGTTAATAAACTCACCATCTCGGTGCCGCCTTGGGTCAGTACATAGCTATTCTTCTCGCCAACGATAACCATGGTCGCATTGGGCATTTTTGGTAATGCTTGTGCTGGGCGACCAAACGCCACAATTTGATCTTCTGACAGGATATTTTTCGTAGATTGAGTGGTCACCACTTGATTGCCGCTTTCTAATAACGAGCTGGTTGCACAGCCTGAGCTGGCCAGTAATGCCGCCAATGATGCGCCTGTTAATAGCGTTTTTAAGCTTAGGTGTTTTGACCCTGCTTTCGTATTTTTTTCTCGATAAGTAGCATTTGAGTTTTGAGTCATGGTAAGGCTTCCTTGTCTACGTGGTTTATTAGAGTTATGACAGTTAGAGCTGGTCTTTAACTGATATCTATAAGCTTATAAATTTATCAAACATATCCCTGATATCGTACCTTGTTTAACTTGCCTGTATCTACTTATAATTTATATTAGCAGTGTTTAATAGCTTATATAATCAGGGTGAAATAAAAAAACGCTGTGCATCGCATTATTATTAGTATTGGTTTTTTTAATGACAGCAGTAATAGTGATATTTCCCTCAACAAACTCAATCCAGTAAAATCCTAGTGCCACTCTTGGTAAAGTTCATCACAAACTGGCTTTTAAAGCTGCGCACATTATTCTCGTATGTCAGCAGGTTACGCGTAAATTCATGATAGTCTTTCATGTTTTTGGCATTAACCATCAACATAAAATCCGCATCACCCGAGACTTCATAACAGCTCATCACTCGCGGTTGATCGTGCATCAAGCGCTCAAATCGATGCTGCATAGAGTTATTTGAACGCAACATCTCTATCATCACCACTGCTGTCAGACCATAGCCAACCTTATTAGGATCGACGATAGCGACCTGCTTGGTAATCACACCGTCGTCAGTTAATGCTTGAATGCGGCGCTGGGCAGTAGCGATAGAGATGTGCACTTGTGCTGCTATAGCTTTTAATGGCAATGTCGCATCGTCCTGTAGCATATTTAAAATGGCTTTATCGGTATAGTCTAAAATTTGACTCACAGCATATTTCCCCAAAGAAGATATTATATATATGGTTATTATTACTATGTTTCATAAAATGAGAAAATAGTAATTTTTATTATATTTTAATGAGAAATAAAATCTAAAAATATCATTTATAGAGATGATATATCATCCACAAACATTAGAATACCTCGTATCAATCAAAGCTAGTTTTTGATAATAACAGGCTATCACTGTTTCATTTAAAATCTACTATTTACGGCGCGTTTTATGTCAATTTCAATTCTATCTACTGTATTTAGTAACACGCTAACAAGCACCGCTTCACGCTTACCACTACCAGCAGTCTGGACAGCGGGTAGCAAGCAGCAGCGCACCTTAATTATGGGTGTCATGCTAGCGACATTATCAAACGTCTTATTTGGCGTGCTTTATGCTTACAGTAGCTTTTTAGCGCCGTTATCAGGCACACAAGTGTTTATTTGGCGGATGCTGGCGATGTGGGCAGCATTGATAGGATATTTGCTGATTAGCGGGCGATTGGGGTTACATGTTGGTGAATTAAAAGCATTGAAAACTGTAAAGCAGTGGGCTTGGTTGCTGCTGCCAACGCCAATATTCTTAAGTCAGTTTTGGCTATTTATGTGGGCACCGGTCAATGGGCAGGGCGTGCAAACAGCAATGGGTTATTTTTTATTTCCATTGATGATGGTAATCTTTGGTTGCATATTATTCGGTGAAAAGTTAAGCCGTTTGCAATGGTTAGCCGTTGCTTTTGCCGCACTAGGCGTTGGCAGTGAGATTGTGCGCACACAAAGCGTCTCTTGGGCGACACTGTGGGTCTGTGGCACTTATCCACTGTATTATATTTTACGTCGCCTGCAAGGCATAGGTGCAGTGACTGGACTTTTGGTAGATTTGACGATATTTGCTCCATTTGCTTTGGCTTATTTAGTTTTCGTCGCGCCAAGTAGTTTAAGTTTAGTCAGCGGCTCTGGGTTTTTTATAATGATGCTGACAGGACTGGGGATATTGAGCGTGTTAGCGATGAAAATCAACGTCGATGCCAGTCAAATGCTGCCAGTCAATGTCTATGGCATGATGAGTTATATAGAACCAGCATTATTATTTATTTTGGCAATTACGGTATTGGGTAATCCGTTTCAATCATCAATGATTTATAGCTATGGTTTAATTTGGCTTGGAATTGTATGCTTGATTGTGCATGGTATTGGTCAATTGCACCGCGCTCATAAACAATCGAAAACGACAAAAGTTTCTCACGCGGCTTAAGCATTTATACAAACGATGAGTAAACCAAATAAAAAAAGGACGATTCAGCCAATTGGTTGAATCGTCCTTTTTTATCACGCTAAAAATAATTAACTTAAGACAGTAGTCTTAAAACAATAAATTTAGTCGGCATTTTTAAAGCCGCGCTGCTTATCACGTTCCCAATCACGGTCTTTAAGCGTTTTGCGTTTATCATGCTGCTTTTTACCTAATGCTAAGGCAATCTGACATTTTACCAACGAGTTTTTCCAGTAGCAGGATAATGGCACGCAAGCATAACCTTTTTGATTGACTGCACCCATTAACTTTTCGATTTCGCGGCGATTAAGCAATAGCTTACGCGTACGGATACTGTCAGGACTGACGTGCGTTGAGCTACTCAGCAACGGCTGAATATGTGCGCCAAATATGAATGCTTCATTATTACGAAAGATGATATAAGCTTCCGTAATCGTCATTTTACCCGCGCGAATGGCTTTCACCTCCCAGCCTTGTAACGACAATCCTGCCTCAAAAGTCTCTTCAATAAAATACTCATGACGAGCCTTTTTATTGGCACATATTTGATTTTCCGGTTTTTTTGATTTTTTTGACATAATTTCTCCATAAGGACTTCACAATATATTGCCCTTGTCTAACAGTCCTCATCCGAACCCTTTAATATGGATTGTCTTTTATTAAATAATAAGAGGGATGAGTCGAACCGACTATTGTAACAAAGCCGGCACTGCAAATGTAGCGTCGCTGTTAGGACAAATGTAGCAGATAAGTATTAAGTTTGGGCAAAATTTGCTAGCATATGCATTATTATTCCCAACCACATTATCACCAACCCTATTGGTCCTGCTATGAGCTCTCCTACTTCTTCAAAATTGCATACCAAAATTTTATATCCTGGCACCTTTGACCCGATTACCAATGGTCATGTCGACTTAGTTACGCGTGCGACCAAATTGTTTGATGAAGTGGTAATTGCGGTGGCGTCAGGCCATCATAAAAAGCCATTATTTGACTTTGAAGAGCGCGTGGCTTTGGTAGAGACGGTATTTGCCGATTTACCGCAAGTATCGGTGATTGGTTTTGAAGGACTATTAGTCGATTTTATGCGCGAAAAAAATGCCACAGCAGTATTGCGTGGTCTGCGAGCTATGTCGGATTTTGAATATGAGTTTCAGCTGGCCAATATGAATCGCGAGCTTGATGAAAACTTTGAAGCGGTGTTTTTGACGCCTTCGCAGAATTACTCATTTATCTCATCAACGATGATTCGTGAAATTGCTAAATTGGGCGGTGATGTGACTAAGTTTGTGCCACCTTGTGTTTCTGAAGCCTTTATCCAAAAGCTTAATATTAAATAAGACGTTTATTGTTCAATACTTTATCTATTCACTCATGATCAACTGCTAGCAAAATAAGGAGCAGTTTATGGCGTTACTAATTACGGATGAATGCATCAACTGTGATGTGTGCGAACCTGCCTGCCCAAACGAAGCCATATCAGAGGGCGATGATATCTATGTGATCGACCCTGATTTATGTACTGAATGCGTCGGACACTTTGATGAACCGCAATGTGTGGTCATTTGTCCCGTCGACTGTATCCCTCATGATCCCAATCATGTCGAAACCGAAAGCGATTTGATGTCAAAATACAAGCGTATTACTGGTAAATAAAACATGACAACATTATCCGCCTCATCTGCGAAATCAACCAACGACTTTGACCAGCAACATCTTTGGCATCCTTATGCCAGCTTGCCGCCCAGTTATCCAAATATCGTTATCGACCATGCTGAGGGTATTTACATTGTCACCGAAGATGGCACGCGCCTGATTGATGGTATGTCGTCATGGTGGGCGAGTGTGCATGGTTATAATCATCCCAAATTAAATGCCGCGATGATTGAACAGTTGGGCAAGATGGCACATGTCATGTTTGGGGGTTTAACGCACCGGCCAGCGATAGATTTGGGTAAAAAACTACTCTCTATCGTACCTGCTGGACTCGATGCTATATTTTATACCGATAGTGGCAGTATCGCGGTGGAAGTTGCGCTAAAAATGGCATTGCAATATCAAATTGCCGCTAAGCGTCCAAGCAAGCAGCAATTTGCCTCGACCCATTCTGGCTACTATGGTGATACCTGGCACGCGATGAGTGTTTGTGATCCGGTTGCTGGTATGCACGGTTTATATGGCAATCAATTGCCTTTGCAGTATTTTGTATCAGCGCCACCACTGGGTTTTGAGCGTGAGTTAACCCAAAGCGAGCATGATGAGCTAACCGCATTTTTTGCTAAAAATAGCGATAAGCTTGCCGGTTTTATCATTGAGCCGATTATTCAAGGCGCAGGCGGGATGCGCTTTTATAGTCCTCGATATTTACAGCTCTTGCGTCAGCTGTGTGATGAGCATGATGTGCTGTTGATTGTTGATGAAATTGCGACAGGCTTTGGGCGCAGCGGCAAGCTATTTGCTTGCGAGCATGCTGGTATTGGTCCCGATATTATGACCATTGGTAAGGCGTTGACAGGCGGTTATATGACTTTTGCTGCCACCCTGTGTACACGAGAAATAGCTGAGACCATTAGCCAAAGTGATTATCCTGCATTGATGCATGGACCAACCTTTATGGGTAATCCGCTGGCATGTGCCGTTGCGTGTGCCTCAATTGATCTGATATTGTCTTATAATATCGAAGCGCGCACGGCAAATATGCAAGCTATAATGGAACAGCAGCTTGCCCCAGCGGCAATGTTAGATGGCGTTGCTGAGGTGCGCTGTTTGGGTGCCGTCGCAGTACTCGAGCTAAATGATGCCGTTGATATGCCGACCTTTCAAACATTGCTCATTGATAATGGCATTTGGGTCAGACCGTTTGGCAAGTTGGTCTATATCATGCCCCCTTATATCATTACTAATGATGAGTTGGTGACGTTATGCCAGTCACTACTAACCGTCGTCACTTCTTATTTAAGTCAAATGTCTACGACCGATAGAGTTTCGCTATGAGCGTGCTCTTTATCTCCGGTATCGATACCGATATTGGCAAAACCTATGCTACGGGTATGCTTGCCAAAGCACTTATGCAGCAAGGCATTAACGTCATTACCCAAAAGTTAGTGCAGACGGGCGTGGCAATAAATCCAGATAACGGTGAGATAGGTATTGCCGATGATATTCTTAGCCATCGTCAGTTAATGGGCATTCCTCTACAGCCATGTGACTTTGATAGCACCACTTGTCCTTATCGCTATGAGAAGCCTGCGTCACCGCATTTAGCTGCAAAACTTGCTAATGAAGTGTTAAATCCTGATGTGATTACGAGCGCTACAAGAAGTCTGCAAGCGGATTATAAGGTAGTGTTATTAGAAGGAGCGGGCGGTTTACTGGTGCCGATCACTGAGCAATTATTAACCTTGGATTATATTGTTGAACAAGGTTATCCGGTTATCTTGGTAACTTCGGGACGGCTTGGTAGTATCAATCATACATTGCTTAGTCTAGAGGCAATAAAATCTCGCGGTCTAGAAGTTCATAGCGTTATTTATAATCATATTCATGACAATGCTGCGCAGACGGATGAACAGATAGCGACTAGCACGATTGATTTTCTGCAACACTATTTAGCTGAGCATTATCCAAATACGCACTGGTTATCTTTACCGGTGCAAGAAGATGATAGCTTCAGTAATGTGGATTTTATACTTCCTCAAAACTTTGTATAAATTACTACTAAAAATAAGCTGAAAAAACTTTCCGAAAGCAGAATGAATTTTGCTATACTAGCGCGCTTGGTAGACTAGGCAATCGCCGCTGCACACTGGCAACAGACATGCAGGGGAGGAAAGTCCGGGCTACATAGGGCAGCGTGCCAGCTAACGGCTGGGCAGGGTAACTTGACGACCAGTGCAGCAGAGAGTAGACCGCCTTTGGCTTATATGAGTATCGCAAGATATTCATGTCATCGGTAAGGGTGAAAGGGTGCGGTAAGAGCGCACCGCGTGGCTGGCAACAGTTCACGGCATGGTAAACTCCACGCGTAGCAAGACCAAATAGGCATCGGCATGGCGCGGCCCGCGTTCGATGCGGGTAGGTTGCTTGAGCGTACGAGCGATTGTGCGCCTAGAGGAATGATTGTCCACGACAGAACCCGGCTTATCGGTTTACCAACCTTTTTAGCAGTTTGTTGAACGTATCTTTTTAAGATTTTTTCTTTAAAAAGACACAGTAGTACCGGTTTGGTGTTTTAAAATTGCGCTTATTTTGAATTTAGTTCAATATTTTTGCAAAAAAAGCCAATTAGGGGTTGACGCAAGTCACTCATATCGGCATAATACCGAGCCTTAAATGGCGATGTAGCTCAGCTGGTTAGAGCGCATGACTCATAATCGTGAGGTCAAGAGTTCAAGTCTCTTCATCGCCACCATTTTTAGCAACACCTGTAATATTAAAAATGCCAATCATTCTGTGATTGGCTTTTTTTTGCCCATTTTTTATTTAGAGTAATATAGCTATCTACGAAATTTATAGTAGTTCTAAAATATTAAATGTTCTGTAATTGGGTTCAGCCTATTCACCATTATTTATAAAACCAAGGCTTACTGACAAAATCAACTTACTTTATAGCCGAAAACTGCTAGAATACCTTCACATGCCTGCGCATAGCAATAAGTGCTAATAAATAGTAATAAGCGCCATGGGCTTTTAATTTGATGAGATGGTTTTTTAACTTAACACGATAGTATTGGCGTATTAGCTGGTATTAAGTATGAGTGGAGATTCTATTGATTACATCTAACAGCATTTATTTTCATTACTCCATCATCCATTATTTAGTAGGCGCTTTGTGACTGCATTAGCCAATATTCGTAACTTTTCTATTATTGCCCACATTGATCATGGCAAATCGACCCTTGCTGATCGTTTTATTCAGATGTGTGGCGCGCTGCAAGATCGTGAGATGCAGGCGCAAGTGCTCGACTCCATGGATATTGAGCGTGAGCGCGGTATTACCATCAAAGCCCAGTCGGTAACGCTGTATTATGACCATCCCAATGGTGAGCGCTATCAGCTAAACTTTATTGATACCCCAGGTCACGTCGACTTCTCTTATGAAGTTTCACGTTCACTAGCGGCTTGTGAAGGCGCGCTATTGGTGGTTGATGCCGCGCAAGGAGTTGAAGCACAATCGGTTGCCAACTGTTATACTGCAGTTGATCAAGGTCTTGAGGTCATGGCGGTATTGAACAAGATTGACTTACCGCAAGTTGAGCCTGAGCGTGTTATTCAAGAGATTGAAGACATCATTGGTATTGATGCTGTTGATGCGCCGCGCGTATCCGCGAAGTCTGGTCTTGGTGTTGATAAATTACTTGAGGCATTGGTTGAATTTATCCCTGCGCCAACGGGTGATCGTGATGCACCACTACAAGCGTTGATTATCGACTCATGGTTTGATAATTATTTAGGCGTAGTATCATTAGTACGGGTACGCCAAGGTACGATAAAAAAAGGTGATAAACTTTATATTAAATCTACCAAAGATGCGCATCTAGTCGGATCAATTGGTGTCTTTACCCCAAAACCGCTAGATACGGGTATCTTACAAGCCGGTGAAGTGGGTTTTATTATTGCCGGTATTAAAGATATTGCCGGTGCGCCAGTTGGTGATACGATTACGCATGCCAGTACGCCTGATGTTGATCGTATTCCTGGATTTAAGCAGATTACGCCGCAAGTTTATGCTGGTATGTTCCCTGTTGAGTCTACGGACTTTGAAAAGTTCCGTGAAGCGCTACAAAAATTGCAAATCAACGATGCCTCATTGTTCTTTGAGCCTGACACATCAGATGCGTTGGGTTTTGGTTTCCGTTGTGGCTTCCTCGGTATGCTGCATATGGAAATTATCCAAGAGCGCCTAGAGCGTGAGTATGACTTGGATTTGATTACCACAGCGCCCTCAGTTATCTATGAGATTGTAAAAAAAGATGGCAGTATTATCTACGTTGATAACCCATCAAGGTTGCCTGAACCGAATAATATTGAAGAATTCCGTGAGCCGATTGCGCGCTGTCAGATTTTAGTACCACAAGATTACTTGGGTAACGTGATGACGCTTTGTATTGAGCGTCGCGGTGTGCAAGTTGATATGCGCTTTATGGGTCGTCAAGTACAGCTGATATTTGATATTCCAATGGGTGAGGTCGTCATGGACTTCTTTGACCGCCTAAAGTCCGTTTCACGTGGATTTGCTTCACTTGATTATAATTTCGAGCGTTATCAAGTCGATAAATTGGTGAAAGTTGATGTGCTGATTAATGGCGATAAAGTGGATGCTTTAGCCATGATTGTGCATGAAACCCAATCGCGTTATCGTGGTAATGCATTAGTCACGAAGATGAAAGAGTTGATACCTCGTCAGATGTTCGATGTGGCTATTCAAGCGGCAATTGGCAGTCAGATCATCGGGCGTAGTACCGTAAAAGCCATGCGTAAAGACGTCTTAGCAAAATGTTATGGTGGTGACGTGTCGCGTAAGAAAAAGCTACTCTCGAAGCAGAAAGCGGGTAAAAAACGCATGAAGCAAGTGGGTAATGTGGAGATTCCACAAGAAGCCTTCTTAGCCGTGTTGCAGGTTGATTAAATCATTACTGAATAAATGATGCTAAATTACTGGCAACTGCCAGTTTTGATAGTGTAATCAGTAGCATAGTTGATAGTTTAGATAGCCAGATAAGTCGCTCGTTAATAGGCAATTGAGTATGGATTTCGATTTTAATTTAATTTTAGTACCACTAACCATTGGTTTAGGTATTATCTGGCTATTAGATAAGCTGACACTGAAACAACGTCAAACACGGGGTCGCGGTAAAGAGAGTTTGTTGGTACGCTGGGCGTATGACTTCTTTCCTGTGCTAGCGGTAGTATTAATTGTACGCTCGTTCTTAATTGAGCCATTTAATATTCCTTCGTCTTCTATGGTACCTACTTTATATACTGGCGATTTTATTGCCGTCAATAAATACGCTTATGGCGTGCGCTTGCCATTAAGCTATAACAAAGTACTTGATACTGGCGCGCCTGAGCATGGTGATGTTGCTGTTTTTCGCTATCCTGAAAATCCAAGTATTTATTATATTAAGCGCGTGATTGGGCTTCCCGGTGACACGGTTAGTTATAATCAAGGGCAGCTTGCTATTAATGATGTGCCTGTTGCCACCCAAGCGGTGAATTTTGATGCCAATGTAGAGCTGACCTCACAGCTATATGGCGCAGGACAAATCGCGCCCGGTCAAATACTTTCAGAAGAGAATGCCGCGGCAATGGGTCAACAAGAAGAAGGTGAAGCACAGTATTTTCAAGAAACACAAGGCAAGCACGAACACCTTGTGCGCTATTTAAAGGGTATGAACAGTTCGCAATACGCACCGTTTTTGCAGCAAAAATCACCAGAAGTAGTGAGCTCAGAAGGCAGTGAGTGGCGTATCAATGTGCCAGAAGGTCAGTATTTTGTCATGGGCGATAACCGTGATCGGAGCGCAGATGGACGTTTTTGGGGCTTCGTGCCTGATGATAATTTAGCGGGTAAAGCGGTATACATCTGGATGCATAAACCACCAGGTCTTAAAATGCCTAGCTTTACGCGTAATGGTGCTATCGATTAGTAATGATCATATTGCTTAATAGTACTATTGCTTAAAAGTATAAATGCTTTACAGATTGATTCGTCGACAAACGTTTTGTGCTAATATTATGACTTTCTTTCGATAAACTTATCGAAATACAGGCTTATAAAATTATAGCTATTTTTTGCTGAGAGGTATTATGGTGCAACAGTTATCGGGTTTATCAACACAGCGCGGTGCTAGTGTCACTAGTATCGTGTTTATTATTATTGCTTTGGGCCTTGTTGTTAAGTTGATTGTTGCCATTGTGCCGGCCCAAATTGGTGATTATCAGCTGACTAAAACCTTGAGCGCTGAGCTTAAAGCATCCAATAATAATAAAGAGACGGCTAAGCAGTTCGTTGAGCGTGTTGATAAGCAGCTGTCTATCAATGCTGATTACGATACCAAAGCAGAAGACGTATTAACCTTTAAAGATAAAAAAGCCGGTCAATTGGCTGTCTATAAAAAGTATGAAGTAACCAATAAACTCTTCGGTAACGTTGATATCGTGAATCGCTTTGAAGGCGATATTGACCCTACAAAAGCTGAATAAATTTAACTATCTTAGCAGCAGTTATTTAAAAAGCCAGTACTCTAGAAAGTAGTTGTCTATGAGCTGGTTTTTTGTGTTTTATATTTTAATAGCGTTACTATTTAATCATTTTAAACAGTGCAACAAAAAGGATAATCATAAGCCGCGCATGAAACCAACTTCGCAGTATACTCAGGCGGATCATACTCCACCAAAGAACAGCCTGTCTGATGACACGCTTATTATTAGCTCAGAATTCATTCAACGCTTAGCAATATTAACGCGCAAGTTGGGTTATGTTTTTAATGATTTAAGCCTACCAAAGCTGGCTCTTACCCATCGCTCATTCGATAGTAAAAAGAACTATGAGCGCTTGGAGTTTTTAGGTGATGCATTATTAGGTATGATTGTCGGTGAAGCACTATACCATCGATATCCTAGCCAAAATGAAGGTCGTTTAACCCGTATGCGAGCCACACTTGTACGCCAAGAGTCTTTGGTCATCATTGCCCAAAACTTAGAGCTGTCAAATCAGCTGATATTGGGAGTCGGTGAACGTAAAGGTGGCGGTCGTAATCGCGCTTCTATACTGGCGGACGCAGTCGAGTCTTTGATTGGTGCTATTTATCTAGACAGTCAGGATATGAATATCACGCGCGACTGTGTACTTTCTTGGTACGGCGATTTGATTGATAATGTCAACGACCAAAAAGCTTTAAAAGATGCTAAGAGCCGTTTACAAGAATGGTTGCAGTCGAAGCAATTTGATTTGCCATACTATGAGTTGATGGAAACACGCGGCAATGCCCCGCATCAGATATTTGTGGTACGCTGTCAGGTAAATATTCTTAACTGTCCTGATATCATTGAATCTGGCGAAAGTCGCCGTATCGCTGAGCAAAAAGCGGCAGAGTTAATGATTAACCAGCTTCATAAATTACCAGGCGTGCCTAAAAAGCGCAGCTAGTTTTATACTATCTTTCATTTTAAAATACTCATTTTTTAAAAGATTAGTATTGCGATAGCCAATGATTTTAAGTGAATAGATTTTAACTAAATAGCAGTGCTGCTGTTTTATGCTATATATGTATACAGCAGTTTGACTGACGATAACCTCCACAGGATTACCCTATGAGCAATCACACTGACTTGCCATTAAATAATGAAGATAATGCCACAAATATGACCGAAAATACTGACCTGAATACAAGCCAAAATAATGTAGTAGAAGATAGAGTAGTGACAAACGATACAATAGAAAGTAACGCAGTAGATAACGATTCAGCAATCGAAGCATTTTTTTCACCAGATACTGGTAAACTTGCCGCTGAAGGCTTTAAAACTGGCTATGTCGCCATTGTTGGTCGCCCAAATGTTGGTAAATCAACCTTGATGAACCATTTATTGGGTCAAAAGCTTTCTATCACCTCGCGTAAACCACAAACTACGCGCCATCGTATCCACGGTATCTTGTCTAATGATGAGATGCAGGCAGTATTTGTCGACACCCCAGGTATTCATCGCAACGAAGTACGTGCTATCAATGAGCGTATGAATAAAGCAGCTGTCTCTGCCTTAATAGATGTCGACTTGGTCTTATTTGTGGTTGATTCTGACCAATGGCGTGACGATGATTTACTGGTTTTACAAAAGCTTGGCGATACCAATCTAACTGTAGTTTTAGTAATTAATAAAGCCGATACTTTAAAAGATAAAGGCAGCGTTTTACCGTTAATGGAAACCTTTAATGACAGCTTTGATTTTGCAGATATCGTTCCAGTTTCTGCATTAAAGAATCAAAACTTAGATCGTCTGCAAGAAGTTATTGCATCACACTTGCCAGTTGCTGCGCCAATTTATGATACTGAACAAATTACCGATCGCTCAGAGCGCTTTTTAGCCAGTGAAATCATTCGCGAAAAAATCATGCGTAGCGCCGGTGATGAAGTACCATACGATTTAACCGTACAAATTGATGGTTTTAAAGACGAAGCGGCTCACACTGATCCAAAAACTGGTCGTCCACGTAAAGCTTGTACCTTTATTGATGCGACTATTTATGTTGAGCGTAGCGGTCAAAAGGCAATTGTTATTGGCGATAAAGGTCAACGTATCAAGCAAGTCGGTATGGACGCGCGTAAAGATATGGAACTCTTGTTTGATAAAAAAATCATGTTAACGCTGTGGGTGAAAGTTAAACGCGGCTGGTCGGATGACGAGCGCGCATTGACCAGTTTAGGATATTAATAGCAACGCTCTTTTATGTTGGGCTCACTATAGCTGAGGTAATAATCCATGCGTAACGAAGCGTTAATTGGTTATTTATTACACCAGCGCCCTTATCAAGAAAAGCGCGCCTTATACTATTTATTTTCTCAGCAGTATGGGGTGATACATGGTGTTGGTAAAAAAGGCGCGCCACTATTTATGCCGTTACAACTCTTTGCGACTGGCAAACGTGATCTAAAAACCTTTAGCCAAATAAATATTGCCCCTTTTAGTTCAGTCGCACAGTTAGTTTCTCAAGAAACTGATGATGTAACGAATGCAGAACTACGGCATCAAGAAAGCATCACAGGTCAGAACCAGTATGCCGCCTTGTATCTCAATGAGATATTATGGCGCTTACTACCTACTGAAGATCCTATGCCAATATTATGGCAACATTATCAAAATAGCCTATATGAGCTCAAAAAATCTTTAACGGCTGACAAGCTTCGTTTATGTTTGCGCCAGTTTGAGAGCTATCTATTTGATGAGTTAGGGTTTTCACTGACGTTATATCAAGACAGCCTTGAAAACCCTATTGAGCCTGAACAATTTTACCGATTTTTACCTGATATAGGTCTAGTGCCAATCTTAAATACAGAAAATAGCGACAGTATGCTGACTCAGGCAGTGTTTAATGGTAAGGACATCTTGATGATGGTAGAGCAAGGTTTATGTGATAGCACGCTTACCACATGGTCGCGTTTGCATCGGCAGTTGATTGATCATATGCTTGATTATCAACCGCTACAAAGTCGTTTACTTTGGCAGCAGCAACAGCGTTATCAACTATAAAGCGTTTTGAATAATAGCGTATCGCCACACGTTACTTATCGTAAATATATTGCAAGCTATGTTTAGTAAATGATCTAACTATAAATAAAAGGATTTTTTATGACGGATACAGCGAAGATTTTATCGACTACATTAGAGCAAAATTCACAGAATACTTCAAACAAACCACTGTTAGGTGTTAACGTTGACCATGTGGCAACCTTACGTCAAGCACGCGGTGTAAGTTACCCAAGTCCGTTAGTGGCAGCCCTGTTATGTGAGAAAGCAGGTGCCGATGGCATCACCATCCATTTACGTGAAGATCGCCGTCATATTCAAGATGCAGATGTGTATGAGATGGCAGGGCAGTTGGCCACGAGAATGAATCTAGAGATGGCAGCCACGACTGAAATGCTAGCGATTGCCTGTGAAGTCAAACCTTATTGGGTATGCCTAGTGCCAGAAAAACGTGCTGAACTGACCACAGAAGGTGGTCTTGATGTAGCAGGACAGCTAGATTTATTGAAAGATTATGTCAGTAAATTACAAACAGCAGGCATTAAAGTTTCTCTATTTATTGATCCAGAAAACAAGCAAATTGAGGCAGCAGTTACTTGTGGTGCTGACGCTATTGAATTGCATACAGGTTCTTATGCTGAGGCAGGTTTAGCAGGCGATGTAGATAAAGTAAGTGTAGAGCTTGAACGTATCAAAAATGCTGTGATAATTGCTAAAAAAATGGATAGTAAGCTGTTGGTCAACGCCGGTCACGGTCTGACACGTGATAATGTAAATGCAATTGCCCAAATTGACGGTATATATGAGCTAAATATTGGTCATGCCTTGATAGCAGATGCATTGTTTGTGGGAATGGAGCAGGCCGTTATTATGATGAAAACGGCGATGCATGAATAATTGCAACAGCTACGACAGTTCATTCTCAGCTTATATAAAGCTTTTATCAAGTACCACATCCGGTCGGGTAATTTTCATGGGGCTTATAAGTAATACGACCTATTTGACTAAATGAGATTTGATACATGGTGTGATTGTAGGTTGAGGTTGGACAGTATTTGATATGTCCAAAATGCCCTCGAGGACTGCCGCTATCGCCCCAAAACTTAGTATAGTGACGGTTATTACCAACCCGTAAATATAAAGTACTGTATTTCGGGTTTAACGACTGTTCATCTACTAGATAGTCAATTCCCGCGTCGAAATTGTTATTATTGTTTTTATCGGAGAATAGTAATAACTGTTTAAAGCTGTCTCTATGACAAAGACCACCACTATTAGATAAACAAACCAATAAATCTTGTCTTCTAATATGACTCTCGGCTTTTGCTAATTTCAGAGTGGTATCTATTTGCACTGCGATACGTTTAGCTTCCATATTCGCTAATAGGCTTAAGATATAGGGTGTGGCAATCATCGCTATTATTGCTAAGATGGCAACTGTTACTATCAACTCTATTAAACTAAAGCCTCGCTCGTTACAGTATATAGAGGGCTTTAGAAAATTTTCAGATAATTTGACCATATTGTATTGCTACCTATTATGAAAGGGATAGCTAAAATGGGTTTAATTATTAATCATGATTTTGAGATAATTGTTCATGTTTATTGGTCAGTTGATTTTAGTAATTTGAATATTCACAACAGTAAATATCCAAATTACTATTAAATATAGTAAGTGAAATATTGTTCACTATTACAAGGTGTAATATAAACCAAATATATGTCTAGTGTCAAAGAATGTTTCAATTCGTGAATAGATGATTTTAACAATAGAGAAAATTAACTACTTGTATTAAAATGAGTGGCAACAATAGGTAGGAATCGTTTCATCATCTATTGCGATCTAACATACAAAAGATAAAGAATGTAAAGTGTGTTAGCTCTCAGTAAGTTAAGCAGGCGAATGTGTTTTAGTTATGACATTATCGTGTAATAATGTGTAGCTGGTTTACGAAAAAAGTTGTAATCTGAATTAAGAATGGCTAAGCTACTGCTTAATTGGTTTTGCTTTGTAGTTTTAAGTTCGTAAATGATGTTTATTTCTAAGCATCTCGAGCAGCGGTTTTGCTTAATGCATTACTAACATTATCCTTTGGAGGAAGTTCATGAAATTAAATAAAATTGCTTTGGCACTATTTGCCATTACAGCAGCCCCACTAGCAGCTAACGCTGGTGTTACTATCAGCCCATTACTGCTTGGTTATCACTACAGCGAAGGTGCTTCTGATGAGCAAGCTGAAACTACCGGCGGCCTTTATAAAGAAGATGGTTTGTATACTGGTGCAGCACTAGGTATCGAACTGACTCCTTCTACCCAGTTTCAAGTAGAATACGGTGTATCAAATACTGATGGTGGAAGTAAGAATCCAGGATTAACTGGTTCTTATGATGCTGAACAAGAAACGATCTCTGGTAACTTCTTGATTGGTACTGAGGAATTTACTGGTTATACTGATAACGCACTTAAACCATATATCTTAGTTGGTGCTGGTCAGTCTAAACTTGAGTTTGAAGATGCAGCAGGTAACTTCGTTACTGGTTCTAAAGATACCATTGGTAACCTAGGTCTGGGTGCTATGTATCGCATAAATAACGCGCTAAGCCTACGTGGTGAAGCTCGTGCGATTCATAACTTTGATGAAAACTGGTGGGAAGGCATGGCTTTGGCCGGTCTAGAAGTAGTACTTGGTGGTCATTTAGCACCTGCAGTAGCGGTTCCACCAATGGTAGAACCTAACGTTTATACTCCACCAATCGTTGTTGTAGAATCTGATCTTGATTCTGATGGTGATGGCGTACCTGATAGCATCGATGCATGCCCAGGTACTCCAATGAACGTTGTTGTAGATGAGCGCGGTTGCCCAGTACCAGTAGATATTACTGATGAGCTAAAAATGGAACTACGTGTATTCTTTGATAACGATAAATCAGCTATCAAAAACCAGTACAAACCTGAAATCGCTAAAGTAGCAGAGAAGATGCGTGAGTATCCTAACTCTACCGCTCGTGTTGAAGGTCATGCGTCTAAAACTGGTCCATCAGCACGTTATAACCAACGTCTGTCTGAAGCCCGTGCTGTTGCTGTAAAATCTATGTTGACTAACGAATTTGGTATTGCACCAAACCGTCTATCAACTGTTGGTTATGGTTATGACCAACCAATCGCTGATAACAACACTGAAGAAGGTCGCGCTATGAACCGTCGTGTTTATGCCATTATTACTGGTGACAAAACTATGACCGTAGAGCAAACTAAAGATATGGTTGTTCAATAAGTAATAACTATATAATTTCTTAGTTACAAAAAAGCCACCTAATAGGTGGCTTTTTTTTATTTATGTATTGATAAAATCGAGTTATTACATAAATTTATAATGCAATAATGTTATACTAGCGACCCAGACACTTTGTAAATTGACAGAGTGTACACTAGCATAGCTATCTGTACGATGAATTTATCATCATAAGTCTTTGTTTTACTTCTATTAATTTTATGGCTTTACTCATTGTACAGTCATTTGATATAGGGTAATCCTACTTATCTGATTAATGGCAAAAACTTATCCAGCGGTGCTTACTGCTACTGCATTTTTTAAGACGAAACGAGCATTTTATATGGCGAACGATATCAAACACCTGCGTAACATTGCAATTATTGCCCACGTTGATCACGGTAAAACTACTTTGGTTGATAAGCTATTACATCAGTCTGGTACTTTTGGCGACCGAGCAAACATTGCTGAGCGGGCAATGGATTCAGGTGATATTGAGCAAGAACGTGGTATTACTATTTTGGCTAAGAATACAGCCATCCGTTGGACTGACGATACTGATGGTACTGAATACCGTATCAATATTGTCGACACCCCTGGTCACGCCGATTTTGGTGGTGAAGTTGAGCGTGTTATGTCAATGGTTGATTGCGTGCTTTTAGTCGTAGACGGTGTCGATGGTCCTATGCCTCAGACTCGTTTTGTAACCCAAAAAGCGTTCGAGCAAGGCCTAAAGCCTATCGTTGTTATTAACAAAATTGACCGCCCAGGCTCACGTCCTGATTGGGTAATGGATCAAATTTTTGATTTGTTCGATAATCTTGGGGCGACTGATGAGCAGTTAGATTTCCCAGTAGTTTATGCCTCTGCATTGAACGGTATTGCTGGTCTAGAAGCTGATAATTTGGCTGAAGACATGACACCACTGTTTAAAACGATCGTTGACGTGGTTCAGCCTCCTCAAGTCGATGCTGAAGCGCCGTTCCGTATGCAAATCTCAAGCCTTGATTACAACAGCTTCGTTGGTGTTATCGGTATTGGTCGTATTCAGCGCGGTAAAGTAAAAACCAATACACAAGTAACGGTCATTGATAAAAATGGCAATACTCGTAACGGTCGTATTCTAAAAATCATGGGCTATCATGGTCTTGATCGTATTGATGTAGAAGATGCGCAAGCGGGTGATATCGTTTGTATTACTGGTATCGATGCACTTAATATCTCAGATACGATTTGTGATCCTAGCACTGTTGAAGCATTACCGCCATTAACGGTTGATGAACCAACCGTATCAATGAACTTCCAAGTAAATAACTCACCGTTTGCTGGTCGCGAAGGTAAGTTTGTGACTTCACGTAATATTCGTGAGCGTTTAGAGCGTGAGTTGATTCATAACGTAGCACTACGTGTTGAAGATACAGAGTCTCCTGATAAGTTTAAAGTATCAGGTCGTGGCGAGCTGCATCTATCTGTATTGATCGAAAATATGCGCCGTGAAGGTTTCGAGATGGGCGTTTCAGGTCCAGAAGTTATCGTCAAAGAAGTTGATGGTAAGCTACAAGAGCCGTATGAAAACGTTGTCTTCGATATCGAAGATGCGCATCAAGGTCCTATCATGGAACAGGTTGGCTTGCGTAAAGGCGAGATGACTAATATGGAGCTTGATGGTAAAGGTCGTATGCGTATCGAAGCAACTATGCCTGCCCGTGGTTTGATTGGTTTCCGCTCTGAGTTCTTAACCCTGACTTCAGGTACAGGCATCATGACGTCAAGCTTCTCACATTATGGTCCACAGAAAGTTGGTGAGGTTGGTGCTCGCTCTAATGGTGTCTTGGTTTCTATGGCGAAGGGTGTTTGCTTAGGTTTTGCTTTATTTAACCTACAAAAACGCGGTAAGTTATTTGCTGAGCCACAGCTTGAAGTTTACGAAGGTATGATCATTGGTCTCAACTCCCGTAATGATGACATGGCAGTGAACCCGACGACTGGTAAGCAGTTAACCAACGTTCGTGCTAGTGGTACTGATGAAGCATTGACGCTGACTCCAGCAGTTAAGTTTACGCTTGAGCAAGCACTTGAATTCATCCAAGATGATGAATTGGTTGAAGTAACACCGAAAGCCATTCGTCTGCGTAAGCGCTATTTGACTGAAAGTGAACGTAAGCGTTATGGTCGTAAGAAGGGTGCTTAATACTTGACTATAAATAATGTTAATACATTATTTGGTTCGGTATTAATAGATATTTTTGATAGCCACTATCGGTATTAAATTCAATATCTAGTAAACAGCATAGAATGAGTTAAATATGACTCATTCTATGCTTTTTTTTGTCTTGCAATTTCTCTAGAATAAAAACACAATGGTCAAATATAGTTTATTAAAATAATAAGCACATTGTAGGTTAATGTTTAAAATCGGCTAGATCTATGATTTATACGCTTATCTTATGATAGATAAGATTTCTGAGGAGGAAAGTTATGAGTATGGTATCTGAGTTTAAAGAATTTGCCTTAAAGGGCAATGTGATGGACCTCGCCGTCGGTGTGATTATCGGTGGGGCTTTCGCTACGATCACAACCTCTTTAGTAGAGGACATTATTATGCCTATCGTTGCTTTTATTGCTGGCGGCGAAATTAATTTTAAAAATATGTTTGTTATCTTAGGCGATGCGCCTGAAGGTGTGGCGAGGAATTATGACGCCCTCAAAGCAGCTGGCGTTCCTGTGTTGGCATATGGCAGTTTTATTACTGTACTGATTAACTTTTTAATTTTGGCGTTCATTATCTTTATGATGATAAAAATGGTCAATCGATTGCGCCGTAAAGATGAGATTGTGGAAGAGATAGCAGGTCCTTCTGAGGAAGTGCAGTTGCTACGTGAAATCAGTGCTAAGCTTGGTAATATTAATAAGTAGACTTAGCTTACTGATTTTTAGTTAAAAAGCAAAAAGGCTAACATCATGTTAGCCTTTTTTATTCGGATTTCTATATAGGGGTAGAAGTGTAACTCTGCCTAAGGTTTGACGACCACATAATCATTGGTATTAATGATAATCTCAGACGGTTGATCAACCACGATACGTACGACGTTATTGTTAATAACCTGTGATTTATAATAATTGTCTTCTGCGACAGTACAGCCTAAACAGCGACCCATAGCGTCCCATGGCTCAACGAAAAGTTTTTGCTGAGCTTGGTCGGCATTACCACCAATCAAAGAAAAGGGTAGGCTGACGATATAAGCGGCTGTACCTGCAAGCGCTGCAACCAACTGTAAAGGCTTGCCAACAATCGTATCTACCGCCATGGTTTCATAAGAGGGACCAAAATCTGTTTCATCAATCTCTATCGCTGCCAAAGCAGGTTGCATGCTAGCAAATACTAAGCCAGTACTTACCATAATAGATAATAGCTTATATTTTGCGCTGCGTTTGACGTTAGCTTGAGCAGTCATAATGATATCCTAAAAACTCATAAATAGTATGATGAAGAGCTGCTACGATATTTTCAGATAAACCAAATTATCACAGCAACGATAAATGATATATATATATATATTACAGGTAAATAAATGGTTTGCACTATTTATGTAAGTGCTGGCTCTATTAAAGCAATATGTTGGTTAATAAGCAACAAAAATGCGCAGCATATGAGGGTATGTTTATTAATCACTTTTTCCAAATGATTAGTAGCTAAAGAGCGGTGAACTGCTCTATGGTCTCGGTCTAGCCTACCGAAATCAATATTAAGTTCTGCATAGAAAAAATTTCAAGTTAATTGATAGGCTGACAAACAGGGCAGTAAACACTAGCACGACCATTCAGCTTAATGTTCTCTAGCACCGAATCACAGTGCGGACATTGTTTGCCTTGTCTACCATAGACATTTAGGGTCTGTTGGAAGTAGCCTGTTTGACCGTCAGCAACCGTAAAGTCACGCAGTGTTGAACCACCAAGCTTGATCGCTTTTTGTAAAATCGTTTTGATATGGTCTACTAAAATAACTGTTTGTGCGTATGACACCTGATTCGCTGGGGTGGCAGGATGAATACCTGAGAGATATAAGCTCTCAGTAGCATAAATATTACCTACGCCGACGACAACTTGCTGTTCCATAATCACTGATTTGATAGCTCGTTTAATAGGCTGCTTCTTAGTCGATGTGGTTTTTTGAATTTGAGTAGATTTATCGCTGCGCTGGATGAGATGATACAAATAGTCCGCTGTAAACTCATCTGATAATGGCTCAGGCCCTAAATGGTTTAATAGTTTGTCTCCATAATCCTCAAGCCATAAGATAGAACCAAAGCGTCTAGGGTCATAGTAGTGTAGCTGCGTTTGGTTATTATCGATACCGATAAAGCTTATCACCAAATGGTCATGTTTGCGCTTATCACTTGCATGACTGTGTTGTTGCAAGCTACCTGACATGCCAAGATGCACTAGAAGTTGTCGTTGCTGCAATGCTTTAGGTGGAATAGAAGAAATATTATTATCCGGTAATGGCGTAAAATTTAAGATTAAATACTTTGCTCGTCGCTCAACGCTATCCAACGTGTAATTAACCAAGTCTGCTAAATTATCAGGTATCGACCAACGCAGTTTGGGCTGGAATACTTCTACCTTAGTGACTTTTTGACCTAATAATGGCGTCAGACTCGCTTTCGTCGTTTCTACTTCTGGTAACTCAGGCATGGTATTTTATATAATCTCTATTAAGAATTGGAAGTTTTTCTATTAATGATATCAATAGTGTCATTAAGCAACCGCACGCCGAGCATGTAACACACCATGCTGCTGTTCAAGCTTGGCAAGCAGTTTTGATAAATGTGCTAGCCCAGAAACTTCGATATGAAATTTTAAAAAAGCAATATTGTCATCATTACTCAGCGTTTCAACTTGACGAATATTGACGTTTTCTTTGTCAATAATCTGGGTCAAATCTTTTAATAAACCACGTCTATCATAGGCTTCTATATGAATGTCGACTGGCTGATAGCGACCTGACTTAACCTTCCAAGCTGCCTTAATTTCGCGTTCAGGGTCACGTTCTATTAAGCGTAGATACTCAGGGCAACCGCGATTATGGACGCTAACACCGCGCGACAAAGTAATGTAGCCGGCGATAGGCTCACCATGCACGGGATGACAGCAGCCCGCTAAACCAACTTCGATATTATCCAAGCCATCGATTTGGATTTTATAAGCATCAAGTTTACCTGAATCTCTTTTATCGATAATAGGTGAAAAATCTTCTTCAGACCTTTCAGGTTCTAGATGTAGCTGCCGAGAGATATGACTGGTCAGCTGATTGAGACCAATTTCACCAGTCACCAAACCGACCACAATATCATCAGTATTATTGACATGAAAATGCTGGATATAGTCGTTTAAATCAATGCTATTAGGGTGCACTGATAAGCGTTCAAGCTCTTTGCTCAGCATCTGACGGCCGATTTCGATATTCTTATCACGGTCTTGCTTATTAAACCATTGACGCAGTTTTGAGCGGGCACGGTTGGTATGAATATAGCCAAGTGAAGCCACCAGCCAATCGCGATTGGGCTCACGTGAGGACTTGGTAATAATCTCAACTTGCTCGCCGGTTTTGAGCTGATAGGTGAGCGGTACATAACGCTGATTGACGCGTGCTGCTTGGGCACGATTACCGACTTGCGTATGAACGTAATAGGCAAAATCTAATACCGTCGCGCCTTTTGGTAGCTCGGTGATATCGCCGTCACGACTAAAGATATAAATACGTTCGAGCTCATCAAAATCAACCAATTGCTCTTCGTCATCGAATTCAACTTCCTCTAGCTCATCATCGGTTAATGAGGAAGTGCGCGTCTGATTATTGATAGATAGCAATTGACGTAAAGAGCTGATTCTTTGATTAAGGTAATTGTCTTTTTTGTTTTTTAGCCCTTCTTTATAATTGACATGAGCACACATGCCAAGCTCAGCTTCAAAATGCATCTCTTGAGTACGAATTTGTACTTCAAGCGATTTATTTTCGGCAATAACCGCAGTATGTAAGGAGCGATAACCGTTAGACTTCGGGTTGGTAATATAATCGTCGAATTGCTCAGGAATATAACGCCATAAACCATGTACCAGACCAAGTACGTGATAACAGTCTGACGGACTAGTGACCAAGACACGTAGCGCACGGATATCGTATAGCTGATCAAAGGACAAGCCTTTAAGCTTCATTTTTCGATAAATGGAATAAATGTGCTTAACGCGCCCTGAAACTTCGCCCTCAATACCGGCTGCTGCCAAAGAATCGTTAAGTTTATCTTGCACGCGCTGAATATAGGATTCACGCTCGCTACGCTTTTCTGATAACAGCTTGGCAATCTCTTTATAACGATCAGGGGCAAGATAGCGAAACGCTAAATCCTCAAGCTCCCATTTAAGCTGGGCAATACCCAGACGATGTGCCAATGGGGCATAAATAGTCATGACTTCACGCGCCACACGATTTTGCCGATCTTCATCAGAAAAAGTCAGCTCGCGCATGGCAAAAGTACGCTCAGCAAGCTTAATTAATACCACACGTACATCGTTAGTGACCGAAATAAGCATACTATAAATATTTGATAACTGATCACGCTGATTATTAACGAAATGATCTTCTAAGCGTTTATTATTTTCAATAATTTCAGACAGTTGTCCCATCGCCAAGGTATCTTTGACCAAGGTTGCGATGTCAGCACCAAACTTTTTTTCGATTTCGCTAAGGCTGATAATTGATTTGCGCGCACTACGATACAGCATAGCAGCGACTAGGGCATCTTCATCTTGATAAAGGTAAGTTAGGATATCTGTCATACCAATACCGGTTACGTAAGCGCCTGAACGCTCTGACTCACTAGTATTCATATGCCTGCGGATAAACTCACAAGCAGCGCCAAGATTGGGCACTGATTCTTGCCCAATACGCTTAGCAACATTGTCAAGCCAAGTAGGTACATCAATATTGATTTGATCTAAATCTATCGCTTCAAGCTGTTGCTGAGAAAACGTTGCGGATTCATCAATGATTTTATTTCTTAAAAACTCGTTTTCAAGATTTGGGTCATGACTATAGTAAGCATAATTAACCGAGCGATCAAAGGTAGTATGGAGTTTGTGAGTGGCGAGCTGATGTTTTATATCCAGTGGAATTTGGGCATAGCTATTGGCAGACTGATGAGAGCGTTGACTCGCAACCAGTTGCGCCGCCAAAGTTGCGCTATCGGCTTGCGTGGTTTGTCCATCTACCAGCGGTAATCCTTCACGAATTTTTACCATAGCCCACTCCTCTTAGCTATTTGACTTGATAATAACGCCATCTACAGTGTTAGAGCTAGATATAAGCTTGCTATTGATAAATGGTCAGTTATAAATCAGTACAGCCGCTAAAAAATCCGTTTTTTAGCAGCTATAAAATCAATTATAGGGATCTTGCATAGAAACATGAGTACATAGACTCACTGTGTTTTTATAAATAATAAAAGCAGTGGTTATTATTATCGCATGTTGCGATGACAAATCAAGCAAGGCTCTGTAATGATAGCGTTAGCATCGTTATGCAGATAAAACAGCTATCATTGTTATCTTGCATTTATTCATGGCTATAAAAGTCATGGTTTAATACCAAACGCTGCCATCACACAGTGTTTAAGCAGCGACTTTTTCAAAGCGGGCAATGGACTCAACGTGACCCGTATGGCAAAACATATCCATCACGCCAGCATGAGTCAAACGATAGCCTTGCTCGAGCAATGCTTTGGTATCACGAGCAAGCGTAGCAGGATTACAAGAAACATAGACAATCCGTTCAGCGTTAAACTTAGGCAGATATTGCATAATCTCCCATGCGCCAGAACGCGGTGGATCGATAAGTAGTGCATCAAACCCCTGATTAGCCCAAGGCTTATCCGTACAGTCATGCGTCAAATCTTGGCTATAAAATTCAGTGTTATTAATGCCATTGCGGCGTGCATTATCAGCTGCACGTGCGGTCATTGCCTCACTACCTTCAACACCGACTACTGAGCCAGTTTCACCAACCAAGCGTGCAAGTGGTAAGCTAAAATTGCCTAAACCACTAAATAAATCTAGCACGCGTTCGCCTGCTTTTAAATCAAGCAAGTCACACGCAAGTTTGGTCATCTGACGGTTTACTGATAGATTAACTTGGGTAAAATCGGTAGGGATAAATTCAAACGTCAAATCATACTCTGGCAATTGATAATATAAACGGCCAAACTGCTCGCTTAAATCATCTGTATCTCTTAAAGCAATACGTTGGATGCTATCTGCACCCTTTGATTGCAAATATAACTGCCAATTACGCGCTGCAAAAAATACCTTGAGCTTGTCGATATCCCCATCTGACAATGGCTCGAGGTTACGTACAATCAGTGCAACTGGTTGATTACCATCAGGTAGCTCTGGCAAATGCTCGCCCATTGCTAATTCAAGCTGGGCAATCTTGTCACGGCTTTCTAAAGTACTAATAAGGGTTTTTAAGTTTTCAATCTCAAAGCCAATACGTGGATCTAAGATATGGCATTCATTTAGCTCCGCTAAAAAATTACTTGAACGCTCGCGAAAACCGACCAAAGCCGTTTCTTTTTTGACGACATAACGTACGCCGAGTCGTGCTTTGGTACGATAACCAAGGCGGTCACCGACGACCGGCTCAAGCCATTGATCAGGGGCAACATTAGCTTGATGCACCAACATCTCAGCAAGGACAGATTGCTTAAAGTTAATTTGTGCATCTGGCTGCCAATGCTGCAAGTTACAGCCACCGCAGACACCAAAATGCGGGCAGGGCGGTACCGTACGTTCAGGATTTGGATTGGCAGTAATGCTCACCGCATCGCCTTCTTCAAAGCTGGTGCGGCTATTGGTAATTTTGACCAACGCACTTTCACCCGGCAATGCAAAACTGACAAAGATTTTTTTGCCATGCTTGTCAGTGATATGACCGTCAGCTTCGCTAAAACCATTACCATATACCGCAACGCCGCGCCCATCATGCGACAAGCCATCGATAGTAAAGGGAAGTGCCTCAGCATCTTTTAAACGACGACGTGTCTTTGATGAGGGTTTAGATTTTTTCTTATTAGGCGGAATCGTAATTTTTTGTGTCTCATTTGCCTGTTCGGTCGCATCTACATTGCTAAAAGTCTTTGAATCGGTGGGTTGCATAAACCTGCCTATAAAATGAAGGTGTTAAAAATAATAGTAATTTTAACATAGAAAGCAGCCAAGGTATTAGGCGCTCACAAAGTAAAAAAGCGGTGATCATAAAACTATAATCATCGCTTAAAGACAGTATTTATCAAAAAGTTAGTCTGTTAAATCTGCTAAGTTTTTTAGATGCTAACCCAATCATTCAAAAATGCCTGATGGCGAGGCGTGCCATCAGCTTGGGTAAATTTGGTTAAATAATCGCGGCTTTGCTGCTGCCAAACTGCAAAGTCTGGCAAGGACAGCTGACCGGTCAAGCGTAGCCAACGCAGATATATCAGCCAAGTATTCATCACATCAGACTCGCAATATATGGACAGTATTTGCCACTCATTATTACTAACCAGATCGCCAACCATACTACCATCGACATCCGTCTTACCGGGTAAGCCATATAAGCTCGCAACGACATCCATTGCTTCGCGGCGACTGGCGCCGTATTGGCTAAACCGATCCATCAAATCAAGATGGCGGCTATGGAAGCGATTGACATAGTTATCAAAACGCATATTTTTGATACGCTCGCCTTCTTCAAATAACCAAGGCGCTGCCAAATTGTATTGTATGGCACGATAAATAAGGACAGGAATATCAAAACCTGAGCCATTCCAGCTGATCAATTTAGGTAGTTTTGCAATATCATTAAAGGCGCGAAAAAACTTAGCAAGAATTTCTTCTTCGCTAAATTTATCAGCAGTAAGCGAAAATAACGAAAATGTTCCATCCTTGATATACAGCGCAGAGATACAGACAATACGCTGTAATGGTAAACGCATAAAATCATGCCCCGCTTCTTGTATGCGAATGGCAGTTAAAGCACTGAGCGTGTCTGCGTCATTGAGCATTGCCAATTGCGGATAGATACGGCGGGCAGCATCGACATCGGCAACTGTCTCAATATCAAAGACCAGTATCGGGTCAGACGAAAAAGCTTGTGACATAGAGTTCTCTACCTGATTATGGGCTGATAAAGCTATAGTAAACACATTGAGTGCGTTGTATATAGATTATCTTAGTTTACGTTATCTAAGCTGTCGTCAACACTATCATCAACATTGTACAATCCGGTCGATAAATAACGATCACCGCGGTCACAGACAATAAAAGCAATAACGGCATCAGGATTTGCCTTAGCAACTTGTGTGGCTGCCCATGCTGCTGCACCGGATGAGACGCCTGCAAAAATCCCTTCGGTTTTAGCAAGCTTCCGCATATACACTTCAGCGACGCGCTGATCGATATCCATAATCTCATCAACTAGGTCGGCATCAAAAATCCCTGGCATATAAGCGGCGGGCCAGCGGCGGATACCAGCGATAGAGGCTTCTTCATCCGGCTGCAAACCGATGATTTGTATGGCAGGATTTTGCTCTTTTAGATATTGTGCCACGCCGGTAATGGTGCCAGTAGTACCCATAGAGCTAATAAAGTGAGTGATTTTACCCTCGGTTTGCGTCCAAAGCTCTGGACCTGTGGTCAGATAATGTGCCTGTCTATTATCAGGATTATTAAACTGATCTAATACAATACCTTTGCCATCGGTTTGCATCTGTAGCGCCATATCGCGAGCGGCTTCTATGCCTTCTTCTACCTCAATCAGCGTTGCACCATAAGCGGTCATAGCATCCTTACGCTCTTGGGTTGAGTTACTTGGCATAAACAAGGTAATCGGGTAGCCACGCATCGCCGCCACCATAGCCAAAGCAATACCAGTATTACCACTAGTCGCTTCAATCAACATATCACCTGGCTTGATATCACCGCGCAGCTCCGCTTGATAAATCATATTAAAGGCAGGACGATCTTTCACAGAACCAGCAGGATTATTACCTTCAAGTTTGGCAAGCATGATAGCGCCATTGTTAATCTGCTCTTGCTCAGGTAAACGCTGCAATTTGACCAACGGCGTTTGACCGACGCAATCAGCAAGGTCAGTAATTTGAGTAATAAAGCTGGCGTTTAACGGAGCCGTAGCGGACATAAAGTATCCTTAGTTATATCAGTTTGAAAAGTATTATTAATTTGAAAAGTGCTATCAGTTTTAAATAGTTTAACGAGATAGTAACCCGTTGTCTGTAAAACCCTGCTCTAAAGGTAACGGTCGCGCTTTTATAATTCTATATATGGTTGTATCGAGAACTTAAATAACTCTGCATTGCTAAATGCGTCAACAATAATAAGTGAATACAACGCGGCTGTCAGGTGTTTATTATGATAAATAAAATTTGCACCATTATATCATCTTGTTTTAGCAGTGCCTTAGGGAGAGAGCTTCAATGAGGATTGTCTAACCGCCACTGATGGAATCCTGTTAAGATAATCGAAAGCTATATGTAGTCATTGGTCAACGATAAATAAATAATTGATAAAAGCAGTGTAAAATATCTGTCGCAAAAACAGCAGTGGAGAATATATCTAGTATGGCTTATAAAAAACGTTTCGATACCAGTAGCGCTTATGGTCAGCTGGTGATACTGGTGTTTTTGCCCATCTGCTTATTGGCGGCAGTAGGTGGTATTTTGGTGTTTCATGAAACCATGCGTGCCAGTAACTCAGAGCAGGCAGTGTTGGCTGAGGCAGTGCTTATCCGCTATGCGCCAACGATTACAGAGATTGTTCCTGAGCTATTAGAGCACAATGATGCCAAGACACAGACGTCAGAAAACAATAATAAAAATGCGACTGGTAATACCACTGATAAAGTATCAAAAGTGGCAATGGAGACGCTCGAGAGTATTCAAGATAAACTTGGGCGTATGCGGGCGGAGCAACATGTCCAGCGTATTGCTATTGTCAATCAAGCTAACGAGGTACTCGCGACAGTAGGCTATGGTACAAATGAGGCGTGGCCTGCCATAAATCCGTCGGCAAATTTTTTGGCGCAACAGCCAACGCCCATCGGAACAGCTTACGGTAGTATATTGGGTGAGTTTGACGGTCAGCAGCTATGGTTGTTGATTGATATGGACAATGAGCCGCTGTATATCGCGCGCTACCGTATCGCTATGGCGCTGGTAATTACGGGTTTGTTTACCCTTTTAATCTTGCTATTAAGTTTGAATATCTATTCAAAGCGTTGGATAGCACCTATTTATGAGCTGCGTCTGCAATTACAGCGTACTCACGTTGATAACCTTTATCAGCCGATTCCCGTTGAATCAAACGGTGAGCTAAATTTACTACAGCAAGATTTGGTCAGAACGTTACGCCGTTTATATGTCAGCTTTCAAGAGCTGACAGACCATGCAGAGCAAACTGAGGATGACTTGCGCCTAGCATTTGATGAGATGGAGATGCAGAATATCTCGATTCGTAATGCGCGTGATGCGGCAATCTCAACCAGCCAATCTAAATCGGCATTTTTAGCCAACATAAGCCATGAGCTACGCACGCCGCTCAACAGTATCGATGGCTTTATTAATTTGCTCGCGCGTCATGGTGAGCTCAATCCTGAACAAGACCTATATGTACAGACCATCCGCAAATCGTCCGCGCATTTATTAGCATTGGTTAATGATGTACTTGATTTTTCAAAAATCGAAGCGGGCAAGTTGGTGCTTGATCGTCATGAGTTCGACCTTTATGACACCATTTATGATGTGGTCGATATGCTGTCGCCAGTGTCCGCAGAAAAAGGTCTGCGCATGGCGGTACTCTTTTATAATGATGTACCGATGCGTATCAATGGCGATGCCCTGCGCCTTAAGCAAGTATTGACCAATATCGTTGGTAATGCGATTAAGTTTACCGATAGCGGCGATGTCGTCGTGCGCGTTAGTTTAGATGATTATCAAGACAATTATTTGATGATTAGCGTGCAAGATAGTGGTAAAGGTATCTCGCTGTCTGATCAAAAAATGCTCTTCCAAAGCTTTAGCCAAGGCGATCCTTCTATCACGCGCCAATATGGTGGCACAGGATTGGGCTTGGTCATCTCCAAGCAATTGACGCGATTGATGGGCGGTGATATTGGTTTTTATGACAATATGCAAGAGAACATCTCAAATCAAGGCGCAACATTTTGGTTCCGGATGCCAGCACATGTCGATGTATTAGAAGCAGCAACAGGGCAGACCATTGAATTGCCAGTATTAGCGCCATTGGCAAGTGCGACCGATGAGTTTAATGTTCTTATTTGGATTAACCATACTGCATCTATACAAGTCCTAAAGGCTAGCTTGCAACATCTACCTATCAAACTGACCCAAGCCAACTCGTTACCTGGCTTGCTCGAATCGTTAAAAGAGCGCGGTAACTATTGGGATTGGGTCATCGTTGATGATGATACCCAAGACGATATGATGGCGCTGCTTAAGCAAATCCGTCTGCATTATCAAGGTAAGCTTGCGGTATTTGGTTATCAAGTTGCCGCCGACCAAGCACTGCTCAATCGCTACCATGCCAATATCTTATATGAACCATTAGATAAAAGGCAGCTCTATGCGATGCTAGATACGCAAAAGCGGGCGACTCCTACGGGTATTCAGCAACCACGTTGGAAGGGCGTCACTGTATTAGCCGTTGATGACCATCTGCCAAATTTACTGGTACTGGATGCACTGCTGAGCGAGCTTGGTATTCATGTTATTACCGCCAGTAATGGTTTTGATGCGATAGAGATGATTAGTAAGCAACAAGCGAAAAATATTAAACCTGTCAAAACTGAAAAACAGAGTCTGTCGAAAAAAACTCAAATCTCAAAAGCAGTCACGCGCGATAACCTCAGTAAACCAGCCCTAGCTGCCAACGCGCTTCATATCGAAAACGCTACGATAGAAGAAAAGGGTAATACGCAGCATAAAGACAGCATTGACCTTATCTTTATGGATATCCAAATGCCACGTATGTCAGGGCATGAAGCCGCACGGCAAATTCGTAAGATTGAAGCAGCAGACAGTCATATCCCCATTATTGCGCTCACCGCACATGGACTGGCAGATGAGCGCGACAAGTTGATTGCTAGTGGTATCAACGACTATGTTGGCAAGCCTATTAGTCAGCCGCAGCTGCTACAAGTATTGCAGAAATGGCTAGGGCGCAGTACTTCTTCATCACCATTAACCGCAGATAATGCAGAGCAGACACAAAGTCTTGGTATAGCAAGCGACTTGCAAGCATCAAGACCACAAATCATCGACTCTCAAACTAGTAATTCTCAAAATGATTCAGTATCAAATACGCTGCTACAACCTTCGTCATCTGCGCCTACTAATGCTGTACCGCCTACTTATCAAATAGTTCGAAGAGAGCAGGTTAAGAGTCATAAACCTGCTAAGATGAGCAATGAGAAAAGAGTGCGGCGCCCTTTATCGCTAAAGAAAATACGTGATGATTACTTGCGTGATAGCCAGCCGCGTGAAGATTATCGGCGTGAAACCCTACGCGAAACGCAGCCACGTTATGAAAATCTGCGCTTTCAAGAGCAACAGCAAACGGTATTTGACACCTATCCTGTGCAGACGCTCAGTGACCATAAAGATGAAGTTTCAGTAGATGAAAGCTCGGTACAAAACTCTTATTCGGCACAAGATAATAACGTAAACGCCTCTGTGTTTAATAGCTTGGAGATTTTAGATTGGCAAGATGCACTGACGCGCTCAGCCAATAAACCAGATCTTGCTGCCAAACTAATCATTATGATGCTTGATACTATCAATGATGAAAAACAGGCATTGACCCAAGCATGGGAGGCGCGAGATCGTAGTATGCTGGCGCAGATTGCCCACCGTATATTAGGTGGTAGTCGTTATACTGGTGTGCCTCAATTACGCCAAGCCAGTCAAGATTTAGAGGATAAGTGCCTGTTAAATATCCAACATACAACGCCTGCACAGTTTGTAATGTTAGAGCCTTATTACGAGGCGCTGTTAACGGCTTTAAACAACTTACAAACGCATGATTTATCGGCTTATACGCAGTTAAACTATCACCGATTAAGCGAGCATGATATGAACTGGAAGATGATTTAAATAGACGATTGCATATTATTAGAGGGTAAAGGGAGCGTAGCAGTCAGATATTGATAAGGTAGCGTGGAAGTAAGGCTGTTAATATCAGTCTATATACCTGCTATTATTTCAATTATTAAGGATGATTATGCACGCTATCGCCACCTACCAGTATGAAACACTACAAGTCAGTAGCACTGACAATATATTGACTGTAACCATAAATCGCCCAGAAAAAAAGAATGCCATGAGTTTTAAGGTGGTCGAAGAGTTGCTAGCGGTTGCTGCTCGTATTAGTAAAGACAAAACTATACGGGTAGTAATTTTAAATGGTGCTGAAGGCACCTTTTGCGCAGGCATTGATCTAGGGGATTTAAATCACCCAAAAAACCAAGCCTTTGCTCTATGGGAGCTGATAAAACCATGGCAGAGCTCGTTTCAACGCGTTTGCCTTGTTTGGCGTGAATTACCTGTGCCTGTTATTGCCGTGCTTGAAGGATATTGTATCGGCGCAGGTTTACAGCTAGCGCTGGCATGCGATATTCGTATCAGCCATCCTGAGTGTCAGTTGGCCATCATGGAAGCCAAATGGGGCTTGGTGCCAGACATGGGCTTGACGCAATCTGGCTTTGGCGTGGTACGTGCTGATATTCTAAAAGAGCTTGCCATGAGCGCACGTATTATTGATGCCGAGCAGGGTAAAGATTTAGGTTTGGTCAGTCATTGTAGTGAGACGCCACTAGAGCAAGCGCAGCAACTTGCTGCTGAATTTGCTCAACGTTCACCAGATGCGGTGTTAGCAAGCAAGCGTGTTATCAATGCGATGTTTGAGCAATCTGCGCTGACTTTATATATAGAAAAAGTCTGGCAATTAAAGATGATGTTTGGGCGCAATCGTAAACTGGCCCTTAGAAAAGCCAAGCAAGCGAGTACGGTATTTGGCAAACGCCAATTCCGTTAAGATAGTCTAATATTTTAGCCTTTAGATAGCTCAGCGCTATGTTGCATCATTGATTTAGTGATAAAAAATTTGTTTTATTAAAGTGATACATCTATTGAAATCTAGGCAGACAGTACGATATAAGACTGTCTGCTTGCGTAGCGGTGCGTCAATAAAAATAAAATAACAATCACTAGATCAAATGGTTTAACTATGTCTGCCCCAAAATCTCCCTTTCCTAATAAGCCGGTTGCTGCTGACCGCGTACGCTCTGCTGATTTACCTGTCGCCTGGATTATGATGCTTGGTCTTATCGTTGCGGTAGGGCCTTTATCCATTGATATGTATCTGCCAGCATTACCATCAATGGCGGATGACTTTGGTGTCTCGACAGCCTTTATGGCAAACTCTGTCCCTGCTTACTTTATCGGATTGGTATTTGGGCAGTTATTTTATGGACCCTTTAGTGACCGCGTTGGTCGCGTCAAACCTTTATATATAGGTATGGTCTTGTATGTGATTGCTTCTATTATATGTGCGACCACCAACAATGAATATGTGCTGTTCGCCGGTCGTACTTTGCAAGCACTTGGCGCTTGCGTGGGCGCAGTCGTGACCCGTGCGGCGATTCGTGACCGCCTAACCGCTAAACAAACTGCTAAAGCGTTTTCTATCATGATATTGGTAATGGGCTTGGCACCAATATTAGCGCCGTCACTTGGCGCCGTATTCTTACAGTTCTTTAGTTGGCACTCTATATTTTGGTTTTTGGCGGCATTTGGTATGCTCAATTTATTACTCACCAAATTTTTCTTTTTTGAGACGCTTAGCGAAGAAAACCGTAATGTGCGTCCAGCTAAAGAGATACTCAGTCAATACTGGGAGTTGCTCAAAGATCCTACCTTTAATTATCCAGCGATTGGTGGCGGATTATTAATGGGTGCAATGTTTGTCTATATTAGCTCGGCGTCTGAGCTCATCATGGATACCTATGGCATGTCAGCCACTCATTTTGGCTGGCTATTTGGGATGAACGCGGCAGGCTTTGTGGGATTGACACAGCTTAACCAATGGCTAACCAACCGTTTTCGTATTTTAAGTATTTTACGTTTTGGTGCTATGATGCAAGTTATTTCAGCCGGAGCACTATTTACCCTCGGTATTTTGTTTGGCACCGATGCTTGGTTGCTATTAGTTTTAGCCTGTATTTTCTTTTGTATTGCTGGTTTAGGTTTGACGCAGCCAAACTCTTCAGCAATTGCTTTGGCTTTTCAAAAGCACCGCGCCGGTATGGCAAGTGCGTTACAAGGTTCACTTATGTTCTCAGTGGGTATCTTTGGTGGTCTATTATTAAACTTATTTCCTGTCAATCCAGTATTGAAAATTGGTATCGCGATGTTTGCACTGATGAGCCTTGGCTGCTATTTGATTTGGCAAATAGATCGTAATTTAAACCTAGATAATGCCGATTAATTAGCTGGTAGCTTCAATTCATTGTTATTCATTATAAAAAAGCATTCAGTACGCGTTAAGTGTCTGAATGCTTTTTTTATGCCCTATTTTATATATGGAAAATTCAGATTATTTTTAGTACAAGACCTGCTACTGTTAGGTTTCTCAATAATTAACTTAACCTTATCTTTATAATACAAACATATTTATGCTTACTTATAAACAATTGTATGGTATAGCAAAACAAAGTGATTGCATTAGTCGAGTTGCTCGCTTATTATCTAACGTAATTTTCTGTAATTAAGTGTTGTTGCGATCTTACTTAAATTTACAGAATTGTTTTTATAACTGATTTTTTGAATAAAATTGAGGCTTAAGGATAATAAATGAAGCAATTATATCGAGTGTTACCGATTATATTAAGTGTAGGGTTGTTTGGGTGTGGTAACTCATCTACTCAAGACAACACTAATGCAATTGGTACAACAACAGAAAATAAAGACAATTTTGTAAGTAAACTTCCTGATACAGCACCGACATTAAAGGTGGCAATGACGGGTGATTTACCACCTTTCTCATTTCAGGACGATTATGGCAACATGCAAGGCACTGATGTCGATTCGATTAGAGCCATTGGGGAAGAGCAAGGCTTTAAAGTCGAATTCTATAAAGAGTCGTGGCAGGACATGTTCGATAGCGTGGAATCGGGCAAACGTGATCTAGCTATATCAGGCATTTCTTATAAAGATGATCGAGCAGTTAGATATGGTCTATCAACGCCGTACTTTTTTAATCCAGCTACCATTATGTACTTGGAAGGAAAGTTTGATATCAAAGATTTAAACGATATTAAAGGTCTAAAAGCAGGTACTTTAGAGGGTTCTAAAGAAGAGGACACTCTAAAAGAGATGGGTAGCTTAGTTGAACTGGTTTCAAGATCTACTGCATTTTTGGCTTATCAAGACTTAGTTCAAGGTAAGACTGATGTGTTCTTATATGATATGCCAGTTTTGCAATACATTATAAAAGGTTATCCAGAACATAAAGTTAAGATTATACCTTATGAAGCAGCAGATGCGCCTTCAGCACAGCAAGTAGTGTTAATGGCAAAAGAAAATACCAAGCTGATCAAAACTGTAAATGAAGGCATTACCAAGCTAAAAGCAAAAGGCACATTTAAAGAGATTGAACAAAAATGGCTAGGTGCAACTGAGCCTGCGACTAAAAGTACTTCAAATAATCAGCAATCGAGCTAAGGGACTATAAAGATGGCAACCACACATAATGTCGATAATAAGCGCTATCACAGTCTGATTATTTCGATTGCACTGTTTTTATCTTTGATTGGCGCTTTGCTAGCTTTTACTTTTTATACCTCAAGCTTACTTGAAAGAAATACGATCTTAATTGATAAAACAAACCAAGTTGCTAATAGTGCGCAAGCGGTTATCAAGGATTTATTTGACTTAGATAGTAGCTACGGTGAAGACACCAACTCGCCGCATATACAACGAGTATTAGAACGTTTGGAGCAAAATACAGCGCTTATTACTAGCTCTATCACTGCCATTGAACAGGGTGGTGAAATTACCGATGTCGATGGTAAAAGCTATGACTTACCGAAGATTAATAATAACTCTCAAACCAAAGTTGCTGCGGCGAATGAGCAGTGGTTACTTTTAGAGCCTAAGATTCAGACTTACCTTAAAGACGCTGACAACATCATGGTCGATTCATCTGATGAATTGATTCAAGCGGTTGAACAGGCAAAAACCTCGAGTCTACTAATTAACGATTCGTTAGATCAGCTCACCGATGAAGTGTTTATTAACGCTGAACGCCAAGCAAGTACTATCCGACTCATTCAGGTATTGGGTGTTGCCGCTATTTTTGCTTACTTCCTAATTTTCGTATTCTTCTTTGTACGTCGTCTGCGTGACACTGATGCTGAAGCATTATCTGCGCGCCGCGAAACACAAGAAATCATGGAAACGGTTAATACGGGTCTGTTCTTGTTAGATAAAGATTTGAATATTGGTCAGCAGCATTCTCGCGCTCTAAATGGCATTATCGGTTCGGATAGATTGTCAGGAGAGAACTTTGCTGATGTATTGCGTGGTCGTATTTCAGATAAAGATTTGAAAACTACTCGCCAGTTTATTGAGCAATTATACAACCCACGCGTCAAAGAAAAGTTGGTTGATTCTCTAAATCCACTCCATAAAGTCATGCTACACAATACGTCTGGAGAAGACAGTACTACCAGTCGTTTCTTAGACTTTAAGTTTTCACGCGTTTATGAAGATAAAGACATTGCGCGTATTTTGGTCAACGTCAATGATGTCTCAGATGCCGTTTATTTAGAGCAGCGCTTAGAGAAAGAACGCTCGCAAAACGATATGCAGATTGAGATGCTGACGACCATCTTAAATGTTAATCCAAAAATAATTAACGAGTTTATTAGCAATACCAAAACTCATATTGAGAAGATGAATAATATTTTGAAAAATCCTGGTAGCTCGCAATTTGAGCTAGAAGGTAAGCTAAATGCTATCTATCGTGAAATGCATAGCCTAAAAGGTGAGGCATCGGCACTTAAATTGCATAGCTTTACTAAGATTGCATCAGACGCTGAAGACAAGCTTGATGCGCTACAAAACCAAGGCAAATTATCGGGCAATAACTTCTTACAGTTAGCGGTACATTTGGATGACTTGCTCAGCTTATCGAATACCATTGAAACTTTAGGTAAGCGTATTAATCAAGCAACGCCAAACGCTGCTAACAATTCAAATAGCAATTTAAATAGTGATGCAAAACCTGTGGCACCAATAAAGACTGCGCCACAAGCACAAGTAGCTAATATGGCTCTTAAAGCTATAAACGTTGAAGGTGGTAATGAGATTGACTTAAATGATGAGTCAGATGATGAGCACTTGGCTTATTATCAAAATTTTGCTGAAGATATCGCGGTCAGACAAGGTAAGCAAGTACAGCTTAACGGTCATAATTTAGCAAATATCAATATTCCTGAGCGTCTCAAACAGCCTATTAAAGAGATTAGCATTCAGTTATTACGTAATGCTGTGGTACATGGTATCGAGTCGCCTGAAGCGCGCCAGTCAGCAGGTAAATCTGTGGTCGGTAGTATCGATTTAGAAATGCAGCGTGACGATCAAAGCTTAATCATTGCTCTGCAAGATGACGGTCAAGGTATTGACTACGAAGGCATTCGTCAAAAGCTGATTGCCGATGGTCGTTTTGGTCAAGAAGAAGCGAGTCAAATGACTCATGGTGATTTGCTTAAGACCTTGTTTGCTTCTGGCTTTTCAACCAAAGAGCATGCTGATGAAGATGGCGGGCGCGGTGTGGGTCTAGACGTTATTAAGGCGTTGGTCAAAGAACATAACGGCAAGCTGAATGTAAATACTGAGCTTGGAAAAATGACACGTTTCGTCATTACCTTGCCAGCCGCGTAATTAAGGACAATAAACAAGCTATGTATAAATTAATGATCGTCGATGACTCAAATATCATTCGAAACCGTATTCAGCGCGCTTACGACTCAGGTCAGTTTATGTTGGTTGCTACGGCAACCAGCGGTGTCCAAGCGCTAGAAAAATTCAATATTCATCGTCCTGATGTGGTTACTATGGACTTAACCATGCCACAAATGGACGGGCTTGAGTGCATTGAAAAAATCATTGCTATCGACCCTGACGTTCGTATCTTAGTGGTATCAGCCTTGTCTGATAAATCTACTGGTATTGAAGCATTGTCATTAGGCGCGAGTGGGTTCTTGTGTAAACCGTTCTCAGAAGAAGAGCTGGTAGAGTCTTTGTATGAGTTGGTACAAGACTAATACTGTCCAATAATTTAAGTAAATATTTTATTAAAGAATACACCTTATGAAAGAGCAAAAGTTACAGATTTTTGTGAGTATTATTACCAATTATTTTAAACAGTTTGGTGATGAAGAGCTTATTGTAGATACGCCTTATTTGCTAGAAAACCAACAACCTAAAGTTCATGATTATACTGGCGTCATCGGTATATCAGGGGTACAAAAAGGGGTGGTGTATTTTTCTGCAACCAGCGAGCTATTACATAGTATCTTAGATAGTATGGGCGAGACCGATAAAAGTGAGGATAATCTGGTAGATCTTGTCGGTGAGGTTGCCAATACGATTGCGGGTAATGCTCGTAATGAATTTGGTCCAGAATTCCACATTTCTGTACCTTTCGTATGCAAAGGCTCACCGCAAAGTATTATTCTGCCAAAAAATGGACGTTCTTTTATCATTCCAGTGAGTTGGCGCGCTCAAGTCGGGGAAATTGTGGTGTGTTTGCAAGATTAAATACACAAACCCGTGATGATAAATATGGATGATAAAGAATTATGGTTAATGTAGAGAAATTAGGCGTCTTTTTAAGCTCAATCAGTGCATTCTTCGCACAGATTGATAATGAGCCTGTGGTGCTTGATACGCCTTATTTGAATAGTAATAAAAATGCAGTCGGTTATGATTATAGCGGCATGATTAAAATATCAGGACCGCTTGAGGGCTGCGTGTATGTCAGCGCTCCAAGCACTCTGCTGCGAGAAGTCATCAAAGCGATGGGAGAGCCCGATTCTTCCATAACGATGATGAAGGATTTGCTTGGTGAAATGGCAAATACCATCTCTGGTAATGCTCGTACCGAGTTTGGTGCTGATTTTATTATCTCACCGCCCAAGATTATTGAGGGTATACCCAGTATTCCTTATTTGCCAAAAGACCGCCAAAGCTATGTCACGCCATTTACTTGGCGAGGCTATAAAGCAGTGATTGGTATCAGTATCGCTTAATCTTATTCTAAATTGATTAAAAAACGACGCTTAGACGTCGTTTTTTTATGCATTATCATCCACTTAAAGCCCATATAGCGCTAGCAGTCACTAAGCGTTATATGATAAAATACAGCCCAGCTATTTTTTATCATATAGTATTTCGTATATTCAAATCTTAGCTCAATTTTTCAATCAACCCATCAAACAATGACACACACATCATGGCAAAAAATTGCTGGGTGTTTGGCGACTTGATTAATTTGCGTCACGGCTAGGTGCTTTATTTCATCTAACTCATAGCAAATGCGTGTCGCTAGATAGGCAGTTTTTGTGATGTGGAGGCATAACCCAACCAACAGGACATTTAACATGGCTACAAAGAATCCAACCAAAATCGAAATGCGCGACCTATTACAAGCCGGCGCTCACTTTGGTCACCAAACACGTTTTTGGAATCCAAAAATGGGTCCATATATCTTTGGCGCCCGTAACAAGATTCACATCATTAACCTTGAGCACACTGTAAAAGCGTTTAACGAAGCATTGACTTACGTTAACGGCTTAGCTGCTAAGAAAAACAAAGTATTATTTGTTGGTACTAAACGCGCAGCAAGCGGCGTTATCGCTGAGCAAGCAGCACGTGCTGGCATGCCATATGTTGACCATCGTTGGTTAGGTGGTATGTTGACTAACTGGAAAACACTACGCCAGTCAATCAATCGTCTAAAAGAGCTAGAAAAACAAGCTGAAGACGGTACTTTCGCTAAGCTTACTAAGCGTGAAGCGTTAGAGCGTACTCGTGATATGGAAAAACTTGAGCGTTCACTAGGCGGTATTAAAGACATGGGCGGTCTACCTGACGCAATCTTCGTTGTAGACGTAGATCATGAAGCAATCGCTATCAAAGAAGCTAAAAATCTAGGTATTCCAGTTATTGGTATCGTTGATACCAACTCTAACCCAGATAACGTTGATTACATCATCCCAGCAAACGATGATGCTATCCGTGCTGTGACTTTGTACGTAACTTCTATGGCTGATGCAATCATCGCTGGTAAAGAATACGCACAAACTCAAGCTGGTGGTAAAGCTGAGCAAGAAGCACCTGCTATTGAAGAAGCAGCTGATGCTCAAACTGAAGAAGCGGAAACTCCAGCAGAATAAATCGCTGAGAGATATGGTTTAATGTTGTAAGGCTGTCTTGATAGTTTGTCTATTAGCAGCCATATAACATGACTAACAGCATAAATATAAACAATAGGCATGATGTAGTGTTACTCGTCATGCCTTATTGTTAAAGTACTAAGCAAAAGTAGTATTGTTAAAGTGTTACACAGAATTTAAGTGCATTTAAGATTTTGCACTTCCATAGATAACAGTATTCACCTACATAATAAAAGGTAACTCTTATGTCAGAAGTAAAAGTATCTGCCAAAATGGTAAAAGAATTGCGTGACCGTACTGGTCTTGGCATGATGGAATGTAAAAAAGCGTTAGAAGAATCAAACGGCGATGTCGAAACTGCCATTGATAACCTACGTAAATCTGGTCAAGCGAAAGCGGCTAAAAAAGCCGGTAATATCGCAGCTGACGGCGCTATCATTATCGCTCAAGGCGAAAACAAAGCGTTCTTGTTAGAAGTGAACTGCCAAACTGATTTCGTTGCAAAAGATGAAAACTTCACGGCATTTGCAGAAAAAGCGGCTAACCTTGCGCTAGAAAACAACGTAACTGACGTTGCTGCTATCTCTGCATTACCGTATGGCGATGGTCAGACTGTTGAAGAAGCACGTGTATCTTTGGTTCAAAAAATCGGTGAGAACATCCAAATTCGCCGTATTGAAGTACTTGAAGGTGCTAACATTGCTGCATACCGCCATGGTCTACGTATCGGCGTAGTGGTATCTTATGAAGGTGGTAGTGCAGAAACTGGTAAAAACCTTGCTATGCACATCGCTGCGTTCAACCCAGTTGCTATCGATGACGAAGACGTTGCTGCTGATTTATTAGCGCGCGAAAAAGATATCATTGAAGCAAAAGCACGTGAGTCTGGCAAGCCTGACAACATCGTTGAAAAAATGATCGAAGGTGGCCTACGTAAGTACCTAGAAGAAGTGACTTTATTACGTCAGCCATACGTCATGGACAACGAGAAAAAAGTTGGTGACGTACTAAAAGCTGAAGGCGTAAAAGTATTTGGTTTCAAACGTCTAGAAGTTGGTGAAGGCATTGAGAAGAAGCAAGAAGATTTTGCTGCTGAAGTTGCTGCAACCCAAGCTCTAGCTAATAAGTAAATTTTAGAATGCAATAAGTACTGAGTATATTTTTGCTCAGTACTTATAGGTTTGCTTTATAGTCGTTTCACGTATATTAATTTAATAACTATGAAGCAGCCACGCACAAAAAAGCCCGTTATTTACTTAACGGGCTTTTTTTATGCTGCATTTTTAAGCTGTTTAGTATGGTGCCAAGTATCAATACTAACGTAATGCCAAATAAGCAGAATTGGCATAACTGGCGCTATTACTACTGGTGCCATAACTGACGTTTTGCATGCCGCTAGCGTTATTGGTATTAGTAGAATTGCTGTTATTAGCATTCATCGTATTGCCAGATAGTCCTGAGTCGTTTTTATATAAACTATGATAGCGGCTCATCACACTTTTGACATAATTACGCGTTTCTTTAAAAGGTGGAATGCCGTTATATTTATCAACGTTACCTTCACCAGCATTGTAACCGGCAACCGCAAACTCTACGTTGTTATTAAAACGTTTCATTAGCCAAGCGATATATTTGGCTGAGCCTTCAATATTATCAGCAGGGCTCCAAGGATTACTCACCTTGAATCGACGTGCCGTTGCTGGCATCAGCTGCATCAAACCTTGTGCACCGACTGGTGAGCGAGCGTTAGGATTAAAGGCAGATTCAGTATGCATCATGGCTTTCATAAGTGCCGGATCGACACCGTGGCGCTGGGCTGAGGCAAGAATATAGCTATCATAAGAGTTGCGAGTACCGCTGCTGCTTGCAGAGCTACTGCCATAGTTATTGCTGCTAGCGCTGCTGCTTCCACTATCATATAGATTAGAGTCTTTATAATAAGTGACTTTTACTTTTTTGGTGAATTTATCAAAATTACCACTGGGATTGACGTTGGTTAGGAGTACTTGACCACCTTTATCTTTATAGATGTACATATTGCCTGCTTGAGCGGCAATCGGTAGACTAGATAGGACGACGGTGGTGAGTAAAATAGGTGACAAGCAGCGGGTGACTAGAGGTGCAATATTTATCATAGGGTTATCACTTTTTATCGAGTAGTAGCAAATTGCCTTGCTCATGGACGCATCGGTTTGCGCAACAAAGCGGTTATCCTGTCTGCAATATTTTATAGTCACTAACCTTGAGTGCTACAACGCAAAACCATGGTTAACAAAACCAATTGCAATAGATACAAAAAATAATAGTTGCTTACTATAACATAAAATAACTTAGGACTATATCTGATTGCCCTTTTAAAACATCAAAACAGATATTTAAATTGTAAAAATTTTTAATGAAATCAATATGGTATTGAAGAGCGGCTTATGGATCACGTGCTTAGCTGTGAATAAAGGATATTTTAAATGAGGGTAAAATAGAGGAGAGCTACCATTGCTCATACTGGCAAAAAAGTAGTGAAATACCATGATAAGTTTGCATATTGGATGAAATATTAAAACGTATTTAGATAGACATTGCTGTAACAAAGATAGGCACCCAGATAGCGGTGACCAAACCGTTAACAGCCAAGCCAAACGCGGCATAACGCCCTGCTGTATGACTGATTTGCCAAGCTTCTACAGTTCCGAACGCATGAGCGACCAAACCAAGCGCTAAGCCTTTAGCGCGGTCATCTTCAATACCACGAAATAAGAAACGCGCCAATGTACCACCAATAACACCTGAAACAATAATAATTAAGTTTGCCATTGCCAACGGTGCTTTTATTAAATCTGCAATGCTAAGTCCAATCGGTGTGGTGACTGAACGGCTAGCAAACGCAAGTATGGTATCGTGACTGAGTGACAATAGGTATGCTAATGACATCGGTAATAAGGCACCAATCAAACTTGCCATCGCCACAATGATGAAGAGTTTTTTTATCGGTAAGCCTTTGAAATTCATAGCTGCCAAAGGCACTGCTAATAATACCGTGACATAGCCTAACAGATGATCAAAGACGGGTTTGGCAACCCCATAATAATGATTGTAATCCCATCGGAAAATAAATAAAAATACAACTACCAGTATCAATGCTGTAATCACCATCGGCAACCATGAGAGTTTGCGTGCCAATATGCGAGCGATGATATGCGCGGCTAAAGTCAGTAATATCGCCGCAAAGGTTGCCACATACATACTATCAAAACTCATAATATTCCTTTGTTCATAGCGCTTAATGCTATCATTTTTGCTCGTTGATAGTGGTATTAGCTTTCATATCAGCGTCGCGATTTAGCCAACGATTGGCCAATACAGCAAATCCCCAAATCGGTATTAGTGTGCTAATCAGTATAGTAAGCATAAAGCCCCACAGCTCGTCTCCTAAGCCAAATAACAGCAAGCCTGCACCGGCAGAGACTGGCAAAAATGCAAAGCCACTATCGACTAGCAAGGTATTACTTGCTTGGGTCAGCCAACTTGGAACTCCTTTTATAAATCGCCAAACTATCAAAATGAAAAACATCGTTAATAAGCCGACAATATTGGCGGCTTTTTCAATACCTGCCCACTGACAGACAATCACCGCTGCCTCACGCACAGTGATGACCATGATGAGCGTTAATAGTAACGCCATCCATAAGGGCATTTTTGAAGAATGGGTAGACTTCATAAGCAAGTTGACCATGTCAGATATATACTAGAGATTAAAAAGAGTGGTGGTTAGAAACCCACGAAGGCAGTATATGCGTAATTATATATAGAGTGACCCAACTAATAAAGGTGAGAAGGTAATAAGACTTAGGTTCTCCTTGAGCAGGTAATAAAAAACTATAGCGACATGATAGGCGAATAACATATAAAAAAGGACAGTATCAATCGATACTGTCCTTTTATGATCTAGTCATACACATAGATGAAATAGCTTAGCTTTGCAACTTGGGCGCTTGGCTATCTTTTACACTTAAATCTGCTACCAATTTTTCATCTTCAGCATTTAATGCTTCAAATTCAGCAAAGGCTTTTTCTTCAGCGTCCGTCATGGTTTTTTCTTCTACTTCGTCCGGCTGCTCAAACTCTTCAAGTATTGGCATCAGCAATGTTGCTTGTGCTAATGGCAAGACATCTAAAGGCTCAAGATTGGCTTGACCAAGTAGTTGTCTCAGTCTATCACTTGGCAAGCGAATCGTTAAGCACTCATGACCGCTGTCATCATAGCTTTCTTCTTGAATAACGCCTAAATCGTACAAGGCGTTTTTTAACTGCCCAGCATGATAGGGTAGCGTCAGATCAAAGGTAGTCAGGGTGCCAGTCAGTAACTGCTGCACGGCTAACGACAGCTCTTCCATGCCCAGGTTTTCACGAGAAGAGACGTAGACACGATTTGGTTGACCTTCGCTGGCATAACCAATACGGACAGGCTCATCGGTTAAATCGATTTTATTATAGACATTGAGCACAGGCACATCATTATCAATTTCAGCCAATACAGCTTTGACCGCTTCGATTTGCTCATGCATATCTTCACTGGAGGAGTCGATGACGTGTAGTAATAAATCAGCCTCTAGCGTCTCTTCTAAGGTCGCATGAAAAGATTCAACCAACTCATGTGGTAGATGACGGACAAAACCTACGGTATCAACCAATACCACGCGTCCAACCCCTTGCCAGTCTAAACGACGCAAGGTAGGGTCGAGCGTTGCAAACAGCTTATCAGCCGCATAGATATTTTCATCGACCAAGCGATTAAATAAAGTAGACTTACCAGCATTGGTATAGCCAACGAGCGAAATAGTCGGTACGTCTGATTTTTGGCGGCGGGCTCGACCTTGCGCGCGAGTCTGTCTAACTTTCTCGATTCTACTTTTAAGCTGTGTGACTCGTACTTGGAGCAAGCGGCGATCCGTCTCAAGCTGGGTTTCACCGGGTCCACGTAGGCCAATACCGCCTTTTTGACGTTCCAAATGCGTCCAACCACGCACCAAGCGCGTCGATAAATGATTAAGCTGCGCCAGCTCTACTTGTAGTTTACCTTCATAGGTACGTGCACGCTGGGCGAAAATATCTAAAATCAGTCCAGTACGATCAAGGACGCGGCATTGTACCAAGGCTTCAATATTACGTTCTTGTGATGGCGATAAGCTGTGGTTAAAAAGCACGATATCCGCATCATGCTCGCGCACCAATTCTGCTATTTCTTCTGCTTTACCGCTACCGACGAAATATCTAGCATCGGGACGCGCACGCGAGCCTGTGACTAGTGCTAAGCGGTCTGCGCCTGCTGAATCTGCTAGTAGCTCAAATTCACCTAAATCATCAGGATCTTGAATTTGGCGGATGTCTAAGTGTACGATGATGGCGCGCTCGCCACCGGTATGTCTTTCAAAATATTCCAAAGAGTATCACCTATCCATAAAGTAAATAAATCGCAACGTTGCTTATTCTGCATATCGGTTCTAAATCTTAATTCAAAATAACTGTTCTAAATATTTGAGTTTTATTCGATACAGTGGATAAATTATCGATAAAATATAACAAAGATAATATAAATATTATAAGCATAATAGTCGCGTTCAGATAACTATTTATATGTGGTCTTATCAATTGATATTAAAGCGTATTCACAAAATTAGTGATGATTTTATGTTACAGATATCATTGGTCAGAATTTCATTCTAGCAGTGCTAGATTCTTTCTAAAATAAATCAATGAGAGACATCAGAGGTAAATTACTCACAAAAACCATTCATAACTCAGTGAACAAGTCGTCACTGACTAAATAAACTTTGTTATACTCATTGCGTTTGTTTACAATATATAATCATAAGTTTTTAACCACGAGGGACACAGATGAGCCAATCTAAGTCAGGCTTCTCACTCAAACAACAATTGGGACGCGGCAAACAAATTGCTGGCATGACGACCACCATCGCTGGTGGGATGCGCGCAGCCCAACGTATCGGGGCATTTAAGCAGCCACCACGCGAAACACTGCCACGCTATATTCAAGTTTTTTGTCGCAAAATGGCAGGCTCTTTTGGCGTCAAGGTCATTGCCGTTGAGCGCGTGGAGCAACTTCATGGGCTATGGGTCTCTAACCATGTATCATGGATGGACATCCCTGTGGTCGGTACCGTCAGCCCTGCTTTTTTCTTATCCAAAGCCGAAATTGGTGATTGGCCGATCTTTGGGAAATTAGCCCATGCGGCAGGTACGGTATTTATCGAGCGTGGCTCCGGTGATGCCGGTTCAGTGGCGTCGCAAATTGCTAACTTTTTAACCAAAGGCTTTTCGGTTATATTCTTCCCTGAAGCAACCACCACCGATGGCAAAAAAATCAAGCGCATTCATGGCACCTTGCTACAAGCGGCGATAGATGCTGACGTACCTGTACGCCCGCTAGTGATTGCTTATGTCAATCAAGACGGTACCTTAAGCGAGGAGTTGCCTTATTACGGCAAGCTGACGATGAAAGACAGCTTAAAGAAGGTGTTAGATAGTAAAAATGTCACCGCTTACGTCTTACCACTAGAGGCGATCGATCCTAAAGATATGACCAAAAGCCAGCTGACGGACTTATTACAATCACGTATGCAAGAAGGCTTAGCTGAATTACATTCGCGCGTCTTGACTAAAATAGCAAAAGTTTAATGCTATATTTTTAAATTGCTTAGTTAATATTGTGTAAAAAGGCGCAAATCGCAGTGAACATATTCGCGATTTGTGCCTTTTTTTGCTTACTAAATATCCAAGCCTTAATTTATAAACGCTTTACGTCTATCAAACTATGGTGAAGGATTCGGTTGCTGAGTATGGACGGCTTCGATAGCAGCTAATACCTCAGAGCTTAGCGTTACATTGATACTATCAATGTTGGATTTTAACTGTTCGGTAGAAGTGGCACCAATGATATTACTGGTCACAAACGAGCGCGAATTGACAAAGGCTAATGCCATCTGTGCCATATCCAAACCTGCATCGGCTGCGATTTTGGCATACTGAGCGGTGGCTGATAGTGCTTGCTCATTATTATAACGGGCAAAGCGATCATACATAGTGAGACGCGCGCCAGCTGGACGTTTGCCGTCGAGATATTTACCAGATAATACGCCAAAGCCAAGCGGTGAATAAGCAAGTAAACCGACATTCTCGCGATGGGCAATCTCTGCCATCGCCACTTCATATAAACGGTTAAGCAAACTATATGGGTTTTGCACAGTAATGGGTGCAATCAAACCGTTTTTATCCGCTTCCCATAAGTAGCGCATTAATCCCCAAGCGGTATCGTTTGATAAACCATAAGCACGAATACGACCTTTTTTAATCTCATTATTTAACGCTTGGATGGTCTCTAAAAATGGCGTTAAATCATCAAGCGGCTGCGCTGCCATTGATTCGGTATAACCGCGCTGACTGAAATAGTTTGTCTGACGTTCAGGCCAGTGTAATTGGTAAATATCGATATAATCAGTTTGCAAACGTTCAAGATTGCCATCAATAGCACTACTAATATGTGCGGCATTAAAACGCGTTTGCCCATCACGCAAAAAATCCATCGGCGATATTTTACTGGCAAGAATGACTTTGTTGCGTTGTTTGGTCTTATTAAACCACGTGCCCATAAAGCGCTCGGTATCACCCTGCTTGTTTTTATCTGGCGGTGATGGATACATCTCAGCGGTATCCCAAAAATTTACGCCTTCGCTAAGCGCCATATCCATCTGCTCGTGTGCATCGCTTTCGCTATTTTGCTGTCCCCAAGTCATCGTTCCCAAACAGATTTTAGAAACTTTTTCATTGAGTTGTGGCAGTGTTTGATATTGCATCTATTTATCCTTTTTTATTTTATTCTAAATGATTCTTTATTCTAAATCAGCTTGATACCAGTGACACCAGGCGGGGTTACTTGAAAGATTTTGATTTTAAATAGTACGGATTGTCCAGCAAGCGGATGGTTAAAGTCTACTTCTATCTCGTCATCAGTGATGGCGCTAATCGTGCCGGGTAGAGTATTTTTACCTTTGTCTTCAAATTCTACTAGCATGCCAATTTCAGGATTGTCCGCGATAAGGGCAAACTGAGTAGGGCTGAAACGTTGCATATTGTCAGGATTCCAGTCGCCAAACGCTTGCTCTGGCTCGAGATGAGCGGAGCGTGTATCGCCTGCACGTAGATTCATTAGCACTTGCTCAAAGCCGGGCATCAAGCTCTCATCACCGATAGTTAACGTCACCGGCGTATCACGATTGAAAGTAGAATCAATCAGCGTACCGTTCTCGAGCGATACTTCAAAATGCAGCTTAACAAGGCTGCCAAAAGTGATACGTACATCTTCATTGGGGGTGATAAATTGCGAGTCGGTCATGATAATAGTATCCATCATTAAGTAGGATTTATAGGGCTAATTACATTGACAAGTTTATCATAATGGCTTGATTAAACACGATTCTGATTTTGGGAGACGCTAAAACAGCTAAATAATTTTTATAATTATCTGATGCAGTACTTGAATTGCTCAAATACTTATATATCAAGATAAAAACTTTAATTACATTTTAAGAATAATTTTTTGTTTACTTAAGTTTATTTAATGTACTTAAAATGTTAATATTATTTTTATAATGTAAATTATTGATGAAATATTATTATTCTTAATTTTTAAGAATTTCATGGTTTTACTTTCTATTTATGTTTTCAAGTTAGTTACCACTCTAAGTTTGTCTAATTTAAGAATAAAGTATTCTATAAAAGCTTTATTAAGTAGCTTTATCTCTTTGAGATAACTGAATAAGCTTAACGCTATAGAGAGTTGAGATTTATAGCTAAATTATTTATTAATTTTAAAGGAAGAAAAATGAAAGTCGTATTTACGCTACTTGCTGCTTTATCAATCGGCGGCTGTGTTTCTGCATCGCAGCATGCTGAGCAAGTTCAAAGCAACAGTAATATATCTGTGGGTGTTGTCCAAAAACAGATTAAAGTTGGAATGAGTGGCGCAGATGTATTACAAGCGCTTGGCTCACCAAACATGGTGTCTACAGATGATCAAAGAAGAGAAGTCTGGGTTTACGATAAAGTAGCAACAGATACCGTGCAATCATCAAGTACAGGCTGGGTATTTGCTGTTTTAGCTGGCGGACAGACTAGTTCAGGAGCATCCTCTAGATCACAAAGAACACTGACCATCATAATAAAATTTGATGAGCAAAACTTGGTAAGAGACTTTGCCTATCATTCCTCAAAATTCTAAAGGCAAACTAAATGAAAAAGCTTAGATACGTAGTTATTGCTTGCGCTTTAGGGGTAACAGGTTGTGCTACAACTGCACCAGAAAACTTGTTCCAAGTAGCAGAGACTTCATTACAAGATCGACAAATGCAGTCGAGATTTTTTGAAACAAACAATGAAATAGCACTTCTTTCAGCTGGAGTAGCCGTGTTGCAAGACATGGGGTATTCAATAGATGAGACAGAAACAAAATCTGGCGTTGTTACTGCATCTAAAACTGTAGATGCTACTAATAATGCGCAGATGGCAGGTGCTGTATTAGCAGCCGTGTTTCTCGGCGCAAACATGTCGATTGATAGCCAGCAACAGATAAAAGTTAGTTTCGTAACGTTGCCGTCTAAAAATAATAAGAACGGTTATTTAGCTAGGGCCACTTTCCAACGTATTGTGATAAACACACAGGGACAAGAAACCAGAGCCGAAACAATGAAAACAGAAGAGCTATACAATGAGTTCTTTACCAAACTATCCAAATCAGTATTCTTAGAGGCTCAAGAAATATGAACTTATTAAAAATAGCTTTCTTTACAGCCGGTCTAACTCTTATTAGCGGTTGTGCTACAACCCATGACGCTAGAATTTTAGGGGCAGACAATCAAGTAGAATTACGTAGTATGCAAACTAGATCTTTTGATACTAGCGATAAAAATATTGTTGTCAGAAATGTCATATCAACGTTACAAGACTTGAGCTTTGTCATTGATAAAGCTGACACTGATCTTGGTACAGTTTCAGCTACCAGATTATATAATGGTAACAAGGTTAGAATGACGGTAACTGCACGATCTTCATCTACTAACAAGTCTACAATCGTTAGAGCAAACGCGCAGTACAACCTAAAGCCAATTGAAAACCCTAAAATATATCAAGACTTCTTCTCATCTTTATCAAAATCGCTTTTCTTATCAGCTAATGCTGTAGAGTAAAAAGCTAGTAAATCATCGAGATTACTTTATATCTTTCTCTGCTGTTTGAGGGGTATGATTCTCCATATATTAGAAAATACTTTATACGTAGTAAAAAGGCTAAGAGTAAAGCTCTTAGCTTTTTTATATCCGTCTGAAAAGTATATAATAATTGTCGAAATTAATTGATGTTAAAAAATTAGGTGAGCATGCCAAATAAACAACAAGGTCGAGTCACAAAGTGGCAAGATGATAAAGGCTTTGGCTTTATCGAAACAACAGCAGGCGAGTCGGTATTTTTTCATGTCAGCGAATTTAAAGCCCAGCGTCGTCCTGCTATTGGTGAAGAGGTTGTTTTTACCGCTTGCTACGATAATCAAAGACGACTGCAGGCAAAAGAGGTGCAAGAGCTGGGTTTTGTACAACAAAAAATGGCGCAAAAGAATCAACAAATTCGCCAGCGTAATCATAAACGCAGTGCGCAAGCAGAATTTGAAGCAGGGCAAAAGAAGCGTTTATTCCTTGGTATTGGGTTTTATGGCGTCTTAATATTATTGGCGGTCATGAATAAGCTAAGCTGGCTGGTTGTGGGTTGGTATGTGGCTTTAGGATTCATAACCTATGCGATGTATGCCAAAGACAAAGCAGCTGCTCAAAGTGGCGATTGGCGCACCCCTGAATCAACCTTGCATCTGTTAAGTGCGCTTGGCGGCTGGGTTGGGGCAATGGTTGCGCAAACTTACTTGCGGCATAAGTCACAAAAAGCGGAGTTTCGCTTAGCGTATTATTTGACCGTCATTATTAATATGGCAGGGTTGTTATTTATACTAGCGGGTGGCGGTTTAGATTTTTTGGAAGGGTTGTTATAGGTTTCGAATAGTAAAGATGAAAGTCAAAAAAAAAGTGAATTACGTATTCGTAACCCACCTTTTTTATTGAGACAGCTATCTATATTTTAATAAGCTAATTAGAGTTATAGGCGTTAAATTTCACGCTTCTTTTCCAAAAATAGCATATCAATCACAATCAGTGCTACACCGATACAGATACCAATATCAGCGATATTAAAAATAGGATAATGCCAGACGTCGGCATAATGCACATGGATAAAGTCAATGACGTGACCATGTAATAAGCGATCGATTAAATTACCCACGGCACCGCCTAATACCAAGGCTAAGCCAAGTGATAATAGCTTGGCTTGTCGAGGCGCTTTAGCTAGATAGCCTATCAAGAACAGCGACATCAATAGCGCTAGTCCTGCAAAAAACCATTTTTGCCAGCCACCAGCATCCGCCAAAAAGCTAAAAGCAGCGCCGTAGTTGTAAGCAAGCGTCCAATTGAGAAACGGCTCAATCACCGGTACTGGTTCAAGGAAAGTGAGCTTGGTGTTAGCTAACCATTTCGTCCACTGATCAAAAATAACTACGACCAGTGACAACAGATACCAATTAAGCGCAAGACGACCATTAGACATCATCTTTGGCGCTTTATTTAAACGTCCTTTTGGCATCAATGAGCTACCTGTGGTGGCGTGAGCTGGTTCTGGAGTATTGTCAACGTCGATAGGCGGCTGTTTGTCATCCGGTAAGTTCGTGGGATTAGGCGTTGAATTAGGCATAGTAGCGCACCTCGCCATCACCGCTGACGTTGGTTGCACAGCGAGCGCATAACTCAGGGTGCGCGCTGTCTGTGCCAATGTCATCACGGATATGCCAGCAGCGTACGCATTTGGTGCCCGTTGCAGCGTTCACTTCAACGACTAAATCTGCGGCTGTATTACTACTATCTGCTTGCTCATCGGTGTTTACTACATTAGCAGGAGCAGCACTCAAAGGCTTTAAGGTTGCATTACTGGTAATGAGGACAAAACGCAGCTCTTCGCCAAGCTTAGCTAGGCTTTCATGCATCGCACCATTAGCATATAGATTGACGTCAGCTGATAAGTTGGCATTGATGATTTTTTCACCGCGCGCTGTTTCGATACGTTTATTGACCATATCTTTTGCGAGCATGATACGTTGCCAGTCATCATTGCTAATAGCGCTTAGCTCAAACTCTGGGAAAATGTACCATTCTTCGGTGAACACATAGCTATTAGCGCCATACAATACTTCCCACGCTTCTTGCGCAGTAAACGACAAAATCGGCGTAATCCAGCGAATAAGTGCTTGGACGATATGATAAATTGCTGTTTGCGCTGAGCGACGTGGTTGACCATCAGTTTGAGTAGTGTACTGGCGGTCTTTGATAATATCTAAATAGAAGCTGCCTAAGTCTTGCGAGCAAAACGCGGTGATATGCTGGGTGACTTGATGAAAGTCCATCGCATCATAAGCACTAATGATTTGTGCTTGAACCGTTTGCGTACGCTCAATGATGAACTTATCAAGGCTGACCAGCTCATTGATATCAACGCTATTGGTGGCTGGATCAAAGTCATCAGTATTGGCAAGCAAGAAGCGCAGGGTGTTACGGATGCGGCGATACATATCTATTGCACCCTTAAAGACGGTTTTACCGGCGCTCATCTCATAACGATAGTCGCTCGAAGCAATCCACAAGCGCAACATATCTGCGCCCGTTTTATTGATCTCTTCTTGCGGGGTGATGATATTACCAAGTGACTTACTCATCTTGCGACCATTTTCGTCGACGACAAAACCGTGAGTCAATACTTGCTTAAACGGCGGGCGTTCGTACATAGCCTCTGATGTTAGTAAAGAAGTCTGGAACCAGCCGCGATGTTGATCAGAGCCTTCTAAATACATATCAGCAGGGTTGGTCAGCTCGTCGCGCTGCTCAAGTACAGCAAAATGCGTCGTGCCAGAGTCAAACCAAACGTCTAAGGTATCAGTCGCTTTATCATAATCAGCAGCTTCTGCGCCTAAGAAATCCTCGCAACTGGCATCAAACCATGCTTCTACGCCGCCCTCGGCAATTTTTTGTGCCGCAACTTCCATCAGCTCAAGCGTATTTGGATGCAGCTCGCCCGTTTCTTTATGGGTAAAGAAAGTAATCGGCACACCCCATGTGCGCTGGCGAGAGATACACCAATCTGGGCGACCTGTCATCATCGATTCAATGCGATTTTGCCCCCATGCTGGTGTCCATGTGACATTAGGAATATCAGCAAGCGCGCGCTCACGTAAACCTTTGGTTTCCATACTAATAAACCACTGCGGCGTCGCACGGAAAATAATCGGTGACTTATGACGCCAGCAATGCGGGTAGCTGTGTTCAATTTTGGTATGACTAACTAAATGACCATTTTCATGTAAGGTGGCGATGATTTGTGGATTGGCTTTATAAATGTGCTCACCGGCAAATACCGCTGCACTTTCTAAATAAACGCCCGTACCGCTGACAGGGTTTTCAACAGGCAAATTATATTTTAGACCAACGATATAATCGTCAAGACCATGACCCGGTGCAGTATGGACTAAGCCAGTACCGCTATCAGTCGTTACGTGATCGCCCAAGATTAATGGCACTTGGCGCGCTTCGATAAGCGGATGCTGAGCATGTAGACCTTCAAGCTCGCGACCTGATACGGTAGCTAGAATACCTTTATTATCAAGTTTAAATTCACTTAACGCCGACTCAACCAAGTCAGTCGCCAATAGTAAGTTGCCGTTTTCAGTTGCGACCACACTATAGTCATGCTCAGGATGTACTGAAATTGCTTGGTTAGCAGGCAATGTCCAAGGCGTCGTCGTCCAAATAACAGCAGCGATATTGCCGTCGATTTCAGCAAATGCTGCCACTTTATCACTGTCTAAAACATCGAAGCTGACGTAAATAGCATCGGAGACTTTATCTTGGTATTCAACTTCCGCTTCTGCAAGCGCTGAGCTACAGTCCAAGCACCAGTTAACCGGCTTCATGCCACGCGTCACATGACCATTGTCATAAATTTTGGCAAGCGCACGTACGATGTTGGCTTCTTGGTGGAAGTTCATGGTTAGATAGGGATTGTCCCAATCACCAAATACACCCAGACGTTTGAAATCTGATTTTTGTAACTCAATTTGTGTACTGGCGTATTCACGACATAGACCACGGAATTCGGTTGCAGAAACCTTTTGACCAACTTTGCCATACTTAGCTTCGACTTTTTGCTCGATAGGCAGACCATGACAGTCCCAACCGGGCACATAAGGCGCATCAAACCCTGATAAGGTTTTTGACTTGACGATAATGTCTTTAAGTACTTTATTGACCGCGTGACCTAAGTGAATCTGTCCGTTGGCATATGGAGGGCCATCGTGCAAAATGTATTTGGTCGCCCCAGCACGCGCCTGACGAATTTTGCCATACACGTCATCAGCTTCCCAAGCAGCCAGCCAATCTGGCTCGCGTTTGGCAAGGTTTGCACGCATCGCAAATGGCGTATCGGCAAGGTTTAGAGTGTCTTTATAGTCTTGGCTTGGCATATCAGTACTTTTATCAGTCATAGAAGGCGTCTTTTAGAATGGTAATGAAAATGTAAATTGAATTAAAAAGTGCGTGTAAAGCTGGCTACAAAAGGTAAGGTAATAATTGGATGGAGAGTAGATAATACTCGCTATTATATGACAAAAACAGTGGGGTAAAAAGAGCTGCCGAGTATCGTCTCTACGTCCGCTAAAATCGTCACAAAATTTATTTAACGAGCGATTGCTACTTATTTTATATCTGCTAGGATAATAACGGTGATAATAGACTGAGTAATCAATATCTAGGCTGTCTTTGTGTGCAAGATAGCATCATATCACTATCCTCCGATAATCCCTACTCTCAGTAGTCTATCGTCGTTGTTGATTTAACTGTTTTTATTCATTGATTTTAATCTGCACCACATATCATATCCGATTCAATTCGACTTAAAGAAATGTAATACATGCCTACTCATATAGGTTTTTTATAGCCTCTAGCGCCTTTGCGCGTATTAAAAATAATACTCGTCGCATGTGGCTATAAGCTTGTCTTTTATATATCAATATCTTAAACCACTATAACATGGAGCAGTTATGAAAATAGGTATCCCCAAGGAAACAAAGAATAACGAAAATCGCGTTGGTCTAACGCCAAGCGGCGTTAGTGCTTTGGTTGATGATGGTCACGAAGTCATCGTTGAGACAGGCGCTGGCATCGGCTCACAATTTACTGATGATAATTATAAAGAAGTGGGCGCAACTATCGTCAACAGCGCGGCTGAAGTATGGGATGTCGAGCTGATTGTTAAAGTAAAAGAGCCACAAGCTGATGAGTATCAATATTTAACAGACGGCTTAATCCTATTTACCTATCTACATCTGGCAAATGAGCCTGAGCTTGCTAAAGTATTGATTGATAATAAAGTGACGGCAATCGGCTACGAGACGGTACAGTTAGACGATAAATCTCTGCCGTTACTCACGCCGATGAGTGAAATCGCTGGGCGCATGAGTACGCAGATTGGCGCGCAGTTTTTGCAGTCTTTTTATGGCGGTAAGGGGATGTTGCTTGGCGGTGTGCCCGGCGTGAAAAAAGGTAGTGTTACTATTATCGGCGGCGGTGTATCGGGTACGGAAGCGGCAAAAATTGCCGTTGGTTTACATGCTAGTGTGACAATTTTAGATTTGGATCCTAAACGCTTAAAACAGTTATCAGAGATGTTTGGCAACAATGTCCAAACGCTGATATCAAACAAGGTTAATATCGCCAATAGCGTGAGAGACAGCGATTTGGTGATTGGTGCCGTATTGATTCCGGGTGCAGCCACACCAAAGCTAGTCACTGAAGAGATGGTCAAAGATATGGCTGATGGCGGTGTGATTATTGATATCGCGATTGACCAAGGTGGTCTATTTGAGACGACAGACCGTATCACCACTCATGATAAACCGACCTATACCAAGCACGGTATTATCCATTATGCGGTGGCTAATATCCCTGGCGCTGTACCACGTACTTCAACCATTGCTTTGTCTAATGTTACCTTGCCGTATATCCAAGCTCTTGCTAAAAAAGGCTTTAAAGGTGCTTGTCATGATAATGCCGCTTTAGCAAAAGGCGTTAATACCACGCAAGGTCATATGACTTATAAAGCCGTGGCAGAAGCACTGGGTTATGAGTATAAGCAGCTTGCTTCTTTCGTTAGTTAGGTTCAGTTCGTTTTAGCCAAAGCGTGTTCTATTAAATTAAATAAAACCTGCCAACATTCGATTGGCAGGTTTTTAGTTTGAGATTCAGTTTTTGATATATTTTAAAAAAATATCTGTTAAAAATTCTCTGAGAAGCTTATTAACTCTTCAGCACGGTCTTTGTTTTTAGAAACCAAACAAAGCGGGTGTGCTGGACTACCAATATAGCTCCCTTCTAGAGCACAATGCTTATCACGATAATCTAGCCAACCGAGTTGTGATTTTTCAAAACTATCTGCATTACTGGAGTTTTGTCCATTCACTTTAAGCGATTTATAAATTTGATTGTAAGCTTTATTCATGGCACTTTTATATTTTGGATCGGCATATCCAGCACATTCATAGAGTCTTGAATTATTTATAGTCTCATATTTGCTTATGCATTCATTATAATAATCTTTAAGTTCGGCGTTTGCTGAAGTCATGCTTAAAATGCTGATTAACGTAGCCGTAACAAGTGCGATATCAGTACTCTTCCAGTTCATTTTTCAAACCTCAAGTCCATTATTAAGATTAAGTGAAGGTTTACTATAACAAATGTTTGCCAGCTATAATTGAATTCCTTTAAAACCAATACAAGTGCTACTGGAGTAGGTTTTTCGCTGCCTCTGTCACACCTGCGAACAGCAAGCAAGGAAAATTAGCACCAGTAGCACGGTATTATGAATGTATCAATGTATAGATATATCGATTTATTTAGAATTAACTATAATGAGCTTGGGTTAGCTATATTTATTTAAGATAAAGTAGAGAGATATTAAAAAATGCCATAAGCATAGTGAAGCTGACTTTTTGATCTAGAAAATTAGAAAACAGACGACAACCACAAGCGCAATTTAAGTGACCATAGAGGCTGAATGCCAGTCAGTCCTTGTGCCATTTCACCATCTTTTAATATCACATAAGACGGTGTCACTTGTCCTTGCCAATCATCAAAGATAGCGCCTTCTTGGTCATTAATCGTCGTAAAGTTATAGTTATGCTCATTAAGATAGCTATTTAGCTTTTGGTTAGAGCCAGACTTGATAGCGATAGTGACTATTGGATAGTTATTTTCCACTGCCAAGGTATTGATAGTCGGCGAAGTCACGCTACATATCGGACACCACGTTCCCCAAAAATAAACCAGCGTAGGTTTATTTTTACTCATAGATGCCAAGTCAACGCTCTGTCCTTGATAATCTGTTAACTGTAGTTGTGGATTAGCTGGCATGACCGGCTGACGCCACCAATTAACGGCAGTATAAATAATGGCAAACATCAGACCATATAATAATAAAGTTTTAAGGGTGGATAGTGCTTTTTGCTGCGCTGTTCTCTTAGGTTTCTGAGTCGTCTTGTCGATATCAGTCGTCATAATGGCTGCTTTTTTGCTAAATGGATTTTATTAATAATATTTAATAGATAAAAATAAACGGCTGAATGGTCAGCCGTATTACTCAATACATTAAGGGTTTTAATGGAGATAATTAAGACTTTTGCGCACGGTCTTGTAGTGGGTCGCCTAGCAGCACACTACCTGAATTTTCTCGAAGCTCATCATCGGTGAGCTTACTGGCAGATACTTTAGCTTTGCGTTTCCATTTTAAGCTATACAAATCGTCACGGCGATCTAGCAAATTGTGTACCGACCCTTCATTACGGACATGAATAAGCTTATCTAAATTGACATCGGAGAAAAATACCATCTCAGTATTCGCCGTCGTTTCTGCCATAATCGCATCGTGCGGGAAGGCAAAATCTGATGGCGAGAAGATGGATGACTGCGCGTATTGAATGTCGAGGCTTTCAACTTGTGGTAAGTTACCAACCGAGCCGCAAATCATCACATAGCATTCGTTTTCAATCGCTCGCGCTTGGGCACAGTGGCGTACGCGCAGATAGCCGTTTTGGGTATCGGTCCAAAATGGTACGAATAAAATATCCATATCATCAAGTGCCATTAAACGTGCAAGCTCAGGAAACTCAACGTCATAGCAGACTAAAATCCCAATACGACCAGCATCCGTATCAAACACCTTAACTTCGTCACCGCCTTCAATGACCCAAGCACTACGCTCATGCGGGGTAATATGAATTTTGCGTTGCTCTTCAACTGTACCATCACGGCGACACAGATAGCTGACATTGTATAAGGTGTCTTCTTCGTCTAAGTACGGCATAGAGCCGGTAATCACGTTGACGTTATAGCTGACCGCTAGATGCGATATCTCGTTTTTGAACCATTCGGTATAGCCTGCTAAAAAGCGAATGGCAACGTTTTGATCGGTTGACTCGCACAAACCCATCAAGGGCGCGTTAAAAAATTCGGGTAAGCAGGCAAAATCAGAGTTGTAGTCGGCCATAATATCGACGAAGAATTCTACTTGTTGTAATAGTTCTTCTGGTGACTCGACTTCACGCATCTGCCACTGAATACCGCCAATACGAACCTCAGATTTGCGCGTATTAGGTTTATAGTCTTTTGGCTCATAATAAATATTTGCCCACTCAAGTAAGGTTGCAAAGCCTTTAGACTGCTTATCATCTGGTAAATAAGCGGTCAATATACGTTTAACAATAAAACCATTCGATAACTGAAAAGACAGCGCAGAGTCATGGATTTCACGCGCTGCAACCGCCTCGATATACTCACCCGGCGTCAAATCTTGATGATTATGATAGTTAGGGATACGACCACCGGCTAAAATAGCACGGAAGTTCAGCTGACGGCACAGCTCTTTGCGCGCGTCATAAAGTCTACGACCTAAGCGATAGCCACGATATTCAGGGTCAATAAGTGCATCTAATCCATAGATGGCATCGCCTTCAGGATTGTCCCTGATGATTTCTTTTTGCCCAATTAAGTCATCATAGGTATGCGGATTAGAAAATTTGGTGTAATCGACGCGCATGGATAAGACGATACCAATCAGCTCATCGTGATCAAATAGCGCAATCTGTCCTTCTGGAAAAGCATCAATTAAAGTATTGATCGTGTTTTTTGACCATGCACCGCCTAAGTTGACATAGACGCGATCCATCAAGGCTTTTAATTGCGGATAGTCTTTTTTCTTAATTTCAGCAATCGTTAGATGAAAGTCGTCTGGTTTTTCTATCTTGCTCATAAATTTCCTGTCTGTCGTTTCTAAAAAGTATGATGATAAGTGTTTTTAATACATGCGTTAGTGCATAGATTTAGGTTGATTTTTTATAACGGTATTGGGTATGGGTAGCGACAAAGTCTGATGTCTCAGTTTCTCGTGCAATTATATTAATAAAAACATATCAATAAGCTTTGAGAATCGCTACAATCATTTATCTGTGTATTTACAATAAGTTATCGAAGTATAGTCTTGTATTATTTTAATAAGGTGCCTTTTTAAATAAAGCATCTTTATGAGTCTACAAATATAGCAACTGAGTCTTTGATATGCGTCGCGATGGCTATAATATCAAGCTCACGCGTCAATAACAGTCAAACGCTGTAAGTATTTGCTAGGTTTTTGTGAGCTGACAATGCGATTGGCTTATGTACCATTTTATTCAACGGTTTTCGTTCGGTTACTTTTAAAAGTGACTTTGTAGGATTTTCATCATGTCTTTAACTCATACCACTGCATTCAAAAAATTAGATAAAATAGAAGACATAGCATTGGTACAGCTGCTTTATGTCAGCAGTCTCACGCTTAGCTCACGTTTGAATGCCTCGATATTTGAGGATGTGGAAGGTCATGCGCGCAATTATAACGAGCAGCAAGGTATCACAGGGACATTATGTTATGGTAATGGTCATTTTTTACAATGTATTGAAGGTGAAAAAGCAAAAGTAGCTGATTTAACGCAGAGTATTTTTGCTGATAAACGTCATAAAGATGTCCAAGTACTACTATTGCAAACCATTGAACAGCGAAGCTTCTCTGATTGGCGTATGCGCTTATTGTTTTTGGAGCGCTGGCTATGGTCGCCTGCGACTAAAAAACAAGCGACACAGCTCGCACCATTTTTGCCATTTTCGCCGCATCATTGGAGCGCTGCACAAACTGAGCAGTTTCTAAAGGTCATCAAAGAGTTTGATACACCGCCTCATATCAATGCTGCTGGCATTACTTACAATGCACTTGGCAACATGGTGCGTCATGTCGCCGCCCCGCATCAAGCCTTCTTAATCGTTCAAGGCTTTTTAAGCGTATTACTAGTAGCAGCACTGCTATTGTTATTCTTATAGTCTGTACTACTAAATATATAATTATTGATAGCGAAAATATTCTGTAGGCTATATAAAAATGACGCTAAACGTTGATGTTTAGCGTCATTTTTTGTGTCAGATTATTCATAATTAAATGAACACTCACATATCAAAAATCTTACCACGGTTCATAATATTATTCGGATCAAAGACTTTTTTAACTTCTTTTAAATACTCAATCTCAGTCTCACTGCGGCTATACTGTAGATAAGGTTTTTTAGTCATTCCAACACCATGCTCAGCTGATACCGAACCGCTATATTTTTGTACGGTTTCGAACACGTGTTTATTCACGATTTGGCATTCTGCAAAGAAATCGTCTTTACTCATATTCTCAGGTTTTAAGATGTTCAGATGTAAATTGCCATCTCCGATATGACCAAACCAGCAGACTTCAAAATCAGGATAGTTGCTACTGACGATATGGTCAATCTCATTGATAAAGTCAGGAACATAGCTTATTAACACTGAAACGTCATTTTTATAAGGCGTGAATACCGAAATGGTTTCAGAGATGTATTCGCGCAGCTTCCACAGCTCTTCTGCTTGTGCAAGATTTTGGCTCATCACACCATCGACGACCCAACCTTGCTCCATGCACTCTTCAAATATCGCCATGGCTTTATCCATGATCGGCTCGTATGGCGCTTCAAACTCTAATAGCGTATAAAACTTGGTACGTGATTCAAATGGCTCTTGTACTTGACCATGTGCCATCAGTTTATCAATCGCTACATCATCAAAGAACTCAAAAGCGGTCAAATCAATCTTCGCTTGGAAGGCTGATAGTACATTCATGACATCGTTAAAGCTGTCCATGCCCAGCACCATAACGTTTAAATCTTGCGGTTGACGCTCAAGCTTGATTTGCGCATGGGTCACAAGCCCAAGCGTGCCTTCACTGCCTATAAACAATTGACGCAAATCATAACCTGTTGCGTTTTTGACCATACCACGGTTAAGCTGCAATATATCACCTTTACCCGTGACCACCGTCAGACCCATAATCCATTGGCGAGTCATGCCATAACGGATGACTTTGATGCCGCCGGCATTGGTGCCGATATTGCCTCCGATTTGACTAGAGCCTGCTGAGGCAAAGTCGACAGGATAGTAAAGCTCTTTTGATTCGGCAAACTGTTGCAACTGCTGAGTGACGACGCCAGCTTCAATCTCAACCATACGGTCAGCAGGATAAAACTGTCCGATATGGTTCATTTTATCCATACTCACGACAATCTCACCATTGGCGGCAACCGCGCCCGCAGATAGTCCTGTACGACCGCCACTTGGCGTTAATACCACATTGTGTTCATTGGCAAGTAATACAATCGTTTGTACTTGCTCGGTGGTCTTTGGGAATACGATAGCTGCAGCAGCGGGCGCGAAATGCTTGGTCCAGTCTTTGCCCCAATGCTCGAGGCTTTCACTATCAGTTTTGATTTGGCTGGCGTCAAATTGATGGCTATCAAATAACGTGCTCAGAATAATTTGAACAGTAGCTGCATGGGTTTCAGATAGGGTTTGGCTAGATAAAGAAGTCATGGTCAAATCTCGGTATCAACGTGAGCGCTATGTATAAAGGGGATTATTATAAGAGTTATTATATAGCCAAATGGCTATGACTAAGTCTATATAAAGGTAGATATAATTAAAATTATATCGGTGATGTATGTTATTGCAATCTAATGGACATGGCAACGATCTGGCGTTATGAGTTTGTCTCTTTAGTGAGGTAAGCAGCGTAAAAAAGCTAACGCTTTTGATTTAGAAAGTAGGATTCACTATAACATAAAAAGTTTTCAGGCTTGATAACCGGTAATTCACCTAATCTGCTAACATCGTCGACCAATTTTGTGTAAGATATCCAAGCTCTCTTCGTTTCATTCATCCAAGCTTATCCCTCAGATGATTTTTATAAGACAATTATAGGACAGTTCTCACATGGCGTTATCACTCCAAAAAGACAAAATCCGGTTTTTATTGCTTGAAGGTCTGCACGACAATGCTTTAAAGGTGTTGCAAGATGCTGGTTATCAAAACATCGAAAATATCAGTCATGCATTGGATCAAGACGAGCTGATTGAAAAGATTAAAGATGCTCATTTTATTGGTATTCGCTCGCGTACCCAGTTGACGCGTGAAGTGCTGCAGCATGCACATAAGCTTATCGGCATCGGTTGTTTTTGTATTGGTACCAACCAAGTAGATTTGGAAGCTGCGCGTGAGTTCGGTATTCCGGTCTTTAACGCCCCGTATTCAAATACCCGTTCAGTTGCTGAATTGGTGCTTGCCGAAGCCATTATGCTGTATCGCGGTATCCCTGAAAAGAATGCGACCGTACATCGCGGTGGTTGGGGTAAGTCTGCAACCAACTCACATGAAGTCCGTGGCAAAACTATCGGTATCGTCGGTTACGGCTCTATCGGCTCGCAGCTGTCTGTATTGGCTGAAAGCTTTGGTATGAAAGTCATCTATCATGACGTTTTGACCAAATTGCCATTAGGTAATGCCGTACAAGTAAGCAGTTTAGAAGAATTGCTATCGACTGCGGATATCGTCACCTTGCACGTACCTGATTTACCAAGTACTCGCTATATGATGGGCGCGGCGCAGTTTGCACACATGAAAGATGGTAGCTACTTTATTAACGCGGCACGCGGTACTTGTGTTGAGATTGATGATCTGGCTGCTGTACTTGAGTCTGGTAAAATCTTGGGCGCGGCGATTGATGTGTTCCCGAAAGAGCCAAAATCTGCTGACGAAGAGTTTGAGTCACCACTGCGTAAATTTGATAATGTCATCTTGACGCCGCACATCGGTGGTTCAACGCAAGAAGCACAAGCAAATATTGGACTAGAAGTCGCAGATAAGTTCGTACGCTACTCTGACCAAGGCGATACCGCCACTTCTGTCAACTTCCCAGAAGTGTCTTTACCGTTTAAAGAAGGCTCGCATCGTCTGTTACATATCCACAGAAACGTCCCGGGCGTACTTTCACAGATCAACCGTCTATTTGCAGAAGCGCATATCAATATTTTAGCGCAGAGCTTGATGACGGAAGGTGATGTGGGTTACCTCGTCATGGATGTTGATTATAACGACTCAACCGCGGCTTTAGATCAGCTAAAAGATGTCGAAGAAACGATTCGAGTGCGTATTTTGTTCTAAGCACCTATTCGTCTATTTAAAAGTTATAGCTAGTTAGTACTTAGTATCGTTATATAAATGGCAGGCAATTTATTAAATTGCCTGCCATTTTTTTTGGTTTGAATACTCGTTAACACAAATATTACTGACCATAAAACTTCATCATATAAATTAACATTTTCTTTACAATGAAGTATCTATGATAACTTATACTAAACGCCTGTATTGCTAATGTGCTTAGTGTTTAGATTTCATCATAGCTAATAGATAAGTGTTTTTATCAAACTACTTTGTGAATGAATTTTTATCATTGCTGTTTAGCATTCTCAAATCAAACTTATATAAGGGTTTTTATGAAAGCAAGTATAATAAAGGCAGCTGCGCTTGGTAGCGTATTGGCTATGACGGCGACAGCGAGTTATGCGGCAGGCGATCAAGATAAGTATCAGTTATCTAGCCATATCTTAGATATCAGTACTGGTAAGCCTGCGCCAGATGTGAATGTAAGATTGATGATGCAAGAAAAGAGCGGTAGCTGGAAACTGGTTAATACCCAAAAGACCGATGCCAATGGTCGTATTGGTACCTTTTTGCCTAACGAAGCTGGCGTAGCGCATGATGGTACTTATAAACTGATTTTTGAGACCACGCCATATTTCCAAAATCAAGGTCTAAAATCTTTTTACCCTTATGTTGAAGTGAATTTCAATGTCGAAGGCGAAAAACATTATCATGTGCCAATTACTTTGTCAGCATACGGCTATAGTACCTATCGCGGTAGCTAAAGTAGCCTGTAGTATTGATATCCGAAGATAATTAAATGCATAAAAAAGAGAGGCCCCGTTAAGTGATTAACGGGGCCTCTCTTTTTTTAGCTTCGCTTTTTAAATAGGCGTTAACTTTACCCTGCTTTGGTTTTATTGGCTTCCTCTGCTTGACGGCGTGCTTCGATTTTAGCTGCTTTTCGCTTCTCGATGACATCAATCACATCACTACCGATATGGGCTTCGCCACGTTTTTGTGCCAGCTGCATTTGATGTTCACGCTCACGAAAGCGCGCTTTTTGCTCGTCAGTGGCTTTATCGATACAATGTGGACATGACTCGCCTTTGATATAAGCAGGGCTGTGCATCTCATCTTGGGTAATTGGCATACGGCAGGCGAAACACTGCTCATAGCTGCCTTTTTCTAAGTTGTGATTGACTGACACACGGTTGTCAAACACAAAACAGTCGCCTTCCCACATAGATTCGCTGGCAGGTACTTCCTCTAAGTATTTTAAGATGCCGCCTTCTAAATGATAAACCTCTTCAAAGCCTTGCTCGCGCATAAATGCCGTTGATTTTTCGCAGCGGATACCGCCCGTACAGAACATGGCGACTTTTTTATGCTTAGCGGGGTCCATCTCTTTTGCCACGTATTCTGGGAACTCACGAAACGTTTCCGTATTTGGGTTCACGGCATTTTGAAACGTGCCGATCTTTACTTCATAGTCGTTACGCGTATCAATCAGGATAACGTCAGGATCTGAGATAAGTGCATTCCAGTCGCTTGGCTTCACATAGCGCCCAACTGACTGTAATGGATCGATATTCTCTACGCCCATGGTGACGATTTCTTTTTTAAGCTTTACTTTAGTGCGGTAAAAAGGCTGAGCGTCGGTATAAGATTCTTTAAAGTTAAAGCTGCCGATTGCGGCGATACTACGTAAATACTCAAGGACGTTATCAATCCCTTGGCGGCTGCCAGAAATGGTGCCGTTGATACCTTCGCTAGCAATTAATAAGGTGCCTTTGACATCATTGTCGAGCATATTATTTAAAATCAGCTCGCGGTATTGCTCAAAATCAGCAAAGCGTGTGAATTTATAAAGGGCAGCAACGACGATATTATTAGTGACGCTGTCATATTCGGTTGCATGGGCTGGTGCTTTAACGTTATCAGTCTGTGAGGTACTCATGTTTTTCTCCTGCTGGCTAGGTCGCAAACCTAGTGCATTGGGTTTTAAGGGTGTATGAACTTATAACACTAACACAATTGTGGATTTGGCTAATGCGGGCGTAGTTTAACAAATTTTGCAGTGATTTTAAATGTTTTATATGGGACTGATGTATGTACTTAAAGGTTTTCTAGACTACTCATTAGCTATTTATAAAGGTAGACTCATGAAAGTAAATAATAAAATAACGTCAACGGAGATGACATATGAGTAAACCAGCTAGTACACCGATTAATGTATCTACTAAGCCAGCCATCAGCAAATATCCTGTACCGAATTTAGATAACTTGCCAGCTGATATTCTGCAACGTATTCTTACAGTGCAAGAAAAAGCCAAATTTATTCCTAATGTGTTTTTAGCGCTAGCCTACCGCCCAGCAGAGTTTAGAGCTTTTTTTGCCTATTATGATGCCATTATGGAACGAGAAGGGAGCACATTAAGTCCCGCTGAAAAAGAGATGATCATTGTCGCTACTAGCGCCGCGAATGGCTGCCAGTATTGTGTCATCGCTCATGGTGCCCTGCTGCGTGTGTTTGCAAAAGAGCCATTGTTAGCAGACCAGATAGCCATCAATTATTTACATGCACCTATTAGCTCTAAGCAAAAAGCGATGCTCTCATTTTCTGTCAAGCTATGTCGGACGCCAGAGCTGATTCAAGATTCAGATTATGCAGCACTTCGAGAGCACGGTTATGATGACGAAGATATTTTAGACATTAGTGGTGTTACGGCGTTCTTTGGTTTGTCTAATAGAATGGCAATCGTGATGAACATGCAGTCTAATGTAGAGTTCTATACGATGGCTCGTGAGGTAAGAAAGTGAGCGTTATCTAATCCTGTTAAATGAGTATGACTATAAATACAAAAAATCCAGCTTATAGGCTGGATTTTTTTATTAAATAAGCGCTTGAAAAATCACTTATTTACTCTGGAACCAAGTATCCGCTTTGCTACGAGCGCTAGCGATATCAGCAGTTGATAAGTTCAATGCCAATTGACCGATTTTGCCACGGGCTTTGTTACGGACTTTTTCATCAAGCATACCGTCACGTGCAGCCAAATCGTACCATTTATAAGCATCGACTAGATTTTTTTGCTTCTCATCTAGTAAGGCAAGGGTATAGCTGGCACGGTTATCGCCACGCATGGCGGCTTTTTCTAACCAACCGCGTGCTTGTTGTAGGTTAGGCTGTACGCCTTCGCCGCGCAAGTACATGATGGCTAAGTTAAGCTGAGCAGGGGCAACGCCTTGCTGAGCTGCTTTGGTATACCATTGAACGGCTTGTTGGGTATTTTTGGCAATACCTTCGCCTTTTTGCAAACGCTTGGCTAGGTAAAATTGAGCGTGGTCATTACCTTGAGCCGCGCGATTAGATAACTCACTGACAGGCATTAACTCAAAACGTGAGGTATCAAGTGGCACGTTTGATATTAACTCAGCGTTGGCAAGACCTGCACAAGAAAACAATGCGGTAAACAACGCAGCTTTTAATAATTTCATAGCAGCTCCAAAATTAGGCAGTTAATAAGCAAAGAGTTGACCCGTTAAACATTTTCTCGCTAAAGCTGAAGATAGTTAAACGGTGATAACAATTAGGCGATATCTTGCAGTGACTACTGACCTAATTATTAGCAATATAATTTATCGTTTTATGTGGCAATAGCGGTCAATCAAGCTGACGAACGGTCATTATCAGGGTGCGATTGACACTATTTTGCTAGCTTAACACCCAAACTTACGAAACTCAAATACTAATTACATGATTTAATGCTTAGTTATACCTCATTGTCCTCAACAAAATCATAGAGTTACTTAAGCGTAAGAATAGTTTAATACTAGATTAAGGTTAAAACTATGTTTATGAACATCAATATCGTTTTTGATAAAGGGTAAAAATTATCGATATTAATTAGGATTATTCAGGTTTTTGTTTGCTAACCCTATAAATTGCTACATCTGCTAATAGATTGGGTGCTTGTCTTATCAAAGCTGTCATTAGCGCTGAATGCGCATTTTCAGAATCACTAACCGCAAAGCGATTGATGATATGAATATCATGCTGCGCGCACAGCTTCTCAAAATCTTTAAAGGTACAGAGATGAATATTTGGGGTGTTGTACCACTCATACGGCAATGCTTCTGAAACTGGCATAATACCTTTTAAACCCAAATGTATACGGTTTTGCCAATGAGCAAAGTTTGGAAAGGTAATCACCGCTTCACGTGCAACGCGCAACATATCAAGCAAGAGCAGGTCAGGTGACTTCACTGCCTGTAGCGCACGTGCCATGACCACGGTATCAAAGCTATTATCGGCAAACCGTGCTAAGCCATCATTCAGGTCTTGCTCGACAATGGATAAACCATTGGCAATCGCCTCATTGATTTTTTCCTCGTCAATCTCAAGTCCATAGCCGGTCACGCCACGATTTTGCTGTAAATGTGCTAGCAGCTCGCCATTACCACAACCTAAGTCGAGCACGTGTGAGTGCGGGGCAATCCAGCGCTCAGCCAATTGATGATCCATTCTCATGAGTGCACTCCTGATTCTTTTTGGCTATTTTTGCTTTTGTTGTCAGTCATAAAGGGTGCATTTAGAAAGCCTTTAACAGCGCCCATATAACGCGGAATATCAAATAAGAAGGAGTCATGGCCGTGCGGCGCATCGATATTGATGTAGCTAACGGGTTTGGCGGTCGCCATCAGCGCATCGACAATCTCTTGCGAGCGCTCAGGGGCAAAACGCCAATCGGTAGTAAATGACACTACTAAATATTGGCATTTAGTATGAGCAAAGGCGGCTTTAAGTGCGGTAAGTTCTTGGTAATTGCTGTCTTCAATACTGTTTATATCAGTACTGTTGGTTAGAGTTTCTATTAATTCATCTTCGGTATTATCAGCTTTTACCGAATCACCAATAGAGTTTGCTAACGATTCTGGCTGCAACGTAGACAGGTCTGTAGCAGACTCTGATGGATAATCCCGCGTCGGGTCAAAGTAATCTAGCGCTTTGGTCATGAGCAAATAGGTATTAGCATCGAAATTTTCACTAAAGCGTTCGCCTTGATAGCGCAGATAACTTTCGACTTGGAATTCAACGTCGTAGCCATACATAAACTTGCCAGATTTTAAATCACGCCCAAACTTGGCTTTCATCGCATCGTCAGTCAGATAAGTGATATGCCCAACCATGCGCGCAAGGATAAGCCCACGACGAGGATAAGTACCTGCCTGCAAGTAGCGCCCTTCTTTAAAATCAGGGTCTGATAAAATAGACTGACGTGCGACTTCATTAAAGGCGATGTTTTGCGCGGAGAGCTTTGGCGTACAGGCAATCACCACACAGCGTTTTAATCTATCTGGATAGTCCACTGCCCATTGCAGCGCTTGCATACCACCCATTGAACCGCCGACGATGGCATGCCAAACATCAATGCCTAAGCGGTCTGATAACATTGCTTGGGTTTTGACCCAATCTTTGATAGTGACCAGTGGAAAGTCAGGTCCATATACTTGTGCGTCACTGCCATCAGGATTTATCGTCGTTGGGCCGGTAGAGCCAAAACAGCTACCGATGTTATTAACGCAAACAACAAAAAATCGATTGGTATCGATGGACTTATTAGGTCCAATCATATTGTCCCACCAACCGGCTTTTTTATCATCATCGTTATGAAAACCGGCGGCGTGATGGCTGCCTGATAAGGCATGGCAAATAAGAACAGCGTTTGACTTGTCACTATTGAGCGTACCATAGGTTTCGAATATCAAATCAAATGAGGGCAAAGTGCGGTTGCACTCTAAGGTTAATGGCTCAGCGAAATGGAAAGTCTGTGGCGTAACAATGCCTACTGAATTCAATGATTCATTAGTATTACCTGCATCTGTGGTATTTGTTTTATCTGTAGCGGACTGGTCAGTGGTATTATCAGAGCGTGCGTTCAAAGCTACCTCACAAGACAACAATCATCAATAAAATAAAAAGGATACTATGTCGCTGGATTGTTTGATCGACATGGTTTTTTTAACGGTTTTTATCTACACGGCTTCTTTGGCAATGTGCTTGCCTATTGTAGGGCGATGCGCATATGAGTACAACCTTCAAGCGCAGTCTTTTACACTTAGTTTTTATATCATTTAGCCAATTGGAAAAATGATATGTCATTGCTATAAATTTAGGCGCAATCGACGTAGGCAAGTCGCAATAACTGCGTGTCAAATTGTATAAAGGTGCTTTTGCAATGCGTTATGAAGGGTTAAAATGCTACACTAAGCGCATGCTTGTTTAATATTGTCTTAACAATCTTTTATCGAGCTTTTCTAATCAACTTAATTATAAAACAGGGCTGCTATGAAACCTGAACTGCCTCCCCGTATTGCTGTCTTACTTGTCAACCTTGGTACACCAGATGAGCCGACTGCGCCTGCCGTCCGTCGTTATCTCAAGCAGTTTTTGTCAGATCCGCGCGTCATTGAAATTCCGCAGTTCTTATGGGCAATTATTCTCAATCTGTTTGTGCTGCCAAGTCGCCCCAAACGAGTAGCAGAAGCCTATGCCAGTATTTGGGATGGCGACTCACCGATGCGTAATATCCTTAACAGTCAAGTTGAGATGTTACAGTCGCGTTTAACGGAAAGTGCAACGCCATTTCGCGTCTCTGTCCACGCGGCGATGAGCTATGGTAATCCAGGTTTGCCTGATGTAATGGACAAGTTGCGTAGCGAAGGGGTTGACCATTTTGTCATGTTACCAGTATTTCCGCAGTATTCAGCGACATCAACGGGTGCTGTTTACGATGCGATGACCAAATGGTCGCTAAAGCAGCGTAATTTGCCCAATATGACGATAGTTAAAGATTACTTTGCTCATCCTTTATACATCAAAGCCTTGGCAGATAGCATCCGCCGCTTTCAGGCGGTACATGGCAAACCTGAAAAGCTTATGTTTAGCTTTCACGGTATTCCTCAGCCTTATGCCGATAAAGGTGATCCGTATCCAAGACGTTGTAAATGTACCGCCGCACAAGTCGCTCATGAGTTAGGATTAGGACCTGATGAATGGATTATCAGCTTTCAGTCGCGCTTTGGTAAGCAAGAATGGGTTAAGCCCTATACCGATGTGGTACTTAAAGACTGGGGTAAGTCGGGCGTGCGTTCGGTACAGATTCTTAGCCCTGCATTTTCGGCAGATTGCTTAGAAACCTTGGAAGAATTGGCGATCGAAAACCGCGAAACCTTCCTTCATGCAGGCGGGCAAGAGTATCATTATATTCCAGCGCTCAATGCTGATGAAGCACATATAGACTTGTTGGAAGCAATGAGTGCGCCATTGGTAAAAGGTTGGGTGGGAACGCTAGATGGTTGGGCGTAAATACTCTAAACCTATAAACACTAAATAAATAATCAAAAAAATACCGAACATTACGTTCGGTATTTTCTATGCATAATCTTATAAAGTGAATACCTTATCAATCATTATCATTGCTTAATTTTGCCGCATCTCTGTCAGCGATATTGACAATATCGGGGTAGTTTCTGTCATCTAGATGGTCTTCGACTAGCAACTCATCAATGCGTGATTCATCAATATTTTGATGGTGTACAGGTGTTAGACCTTGGGTCGCATCACCACCAACTTGCGAACTTCTAAATCCTGTATCCTCTTCAAATTCATCTTCATCGATGACATGTAACATAGGATTGTCTAAATCAACTTGTTGGTTCTCTTGATCATCATTATTACTGTTATCAAGATTATCAGGATCATCAAGACTGTCATCGCTTTCGATATGAGTCATTTCTTCTGGTAGTGGGGTTTTTGAGTGTTCCATATTGTTATCCTTAGTTTTTATAATTAATAAGCCTAGTAGTGTTTAAAAGGTAGACGTATCGCTATTTTGTCCGCTTATCTCCATTGCCTCTAGTAGTAAGGTGTCACAGGATGTTAAAAATATGTAAGAAGTAGCCTTTTTATAGTCAAAAAAACGGCTACCTAATTTGGTAGCCGTTTAAATATTCTGATGTGAATTCTGTAGCTTATAATACCGCTTTATTTGGTACCGATTTTACTATTGATAAAGCGCATCAAGGAGTCAGGAGCGACTTGCGATGCTGTATGTAGCATTTTCGCGGGAAAGCCAATAGGATAGTGAGTCCGTGACAGCTTACGATTTGGCTGAGCGCTTAGTTTGCACAAAGTTTTAGCCACATCGTCAACGGTAAGGTTAATACCTAAACGGTCGATACTGGTGACACTGATGTCTTTGGTCATATCAGATTTCACCCATAATGGCATCACATCAATAACCTTTATGCCCAGTTCAGCGTATTCGATATTTAGCCCTTCAGTTAAACCGCGTACAAAGAACTTACTGGCAGAATAAGGCGCTACTTCAGATTGCCCATAAATCGCTGAGGCAGAAGAGACGTTAATAATTTTGGCATTTTTACTATCCGCTAAATACGGCGCTAACTTATGACAACCGATAAGCACGCCTTTACAGTTGATATCAATTAATGACAATTGCTTATCCAATTCAGTATTGGGCAACGCGCCACTTACCAATACGCCAGCATTATTAATCAAGACATCAATACTATCAAAGTTCTCTAGCATATGGTCGATGGCAGTATCCCACGCTTCAGGGTCAGTGACATCTAGATGACCATGAACCAGACGATTGTCTTTGAGTGCTTTTTTAAAGGTTTTATCATTAATCGCACGCTCAAGCTCAAGCGTATCGATATCAAAAAGACCGACGCTATGACCTTTAGCGAGCAGTCGTTTTGCTGTCGCTAGGCCGATACCGCGTGATGCACCTGTAATGAGTATATTCATAATGACTCGCTTAATAATTGGTGATGAATGATGCCTAAAAAATGCACTAATTTTTAGTATAGCAAATTATCTAGCAAAAGTTAGCGTTAAGACAAACGCTATCCTGACCAGTCATTGCTATGCTTGACATGATGAATAGCCTTTATCAGCTGATAATTTTTCTTCAAATACTAGCGGTTTAAAACGCCATAAGTAGGTCAAAGCAATCGCATAAACGCCCGTTTCTGCAACTTCTTCAACGATCTCTCCCAGACCTTGAGGAATCATAATGGCATTTTCGCCCATATATTCTAATAATGCTAATCCGACTATCATAAGATATAAATAAACGGGTACCGATTTTAATACTGCCCACAGATAACGCCATGTATACGCTAGTAAACCGATAATAAGCAGATAAGTGATAAGTAGAACCGCATCTTCCCACCAGTCATAAGAGTGATTTAGCAGTGAAAAATCGCTGGCAATCAACAGCTCGGGTAAGTAGTTTAACTCACGACGAATCACTGCAAAAAATGTCAATACGGATGCCAGCCAAAAATAAAGACCTTGCTTGCTCTTACTCTGTAGAACGTACTGCGTGCAACGTAATATACAGACTATCAGTAAGATAATCCCGGGGATTTCGATAATGCCATCTGCAGCCAAAATAAGCGCTCCTGATTTTTAGAATAAAAAAAGTGAGCGCGGCGGCTCACTTTAGACTAAAAGGTAATTTGTGAAGGAATAAGATAGGTTTATTATACCAACAATGATAATACGCGACTGTTTTTTTAGTTTGCGCTACCAGTGTCAAGTATCTTAAATAGCATTAAGTTTATAAAATTAATTAAAACCTTCTAAGGGATTAATGCGCCTCATCCCAATTTTGACCGCTGTCCGTCTCAACCAATAGCGGCACTGCAAAGTTGACGTTCCAACCTTTTTCAACCGCCGTCGCTGTTAAGACATCTTGCATGGCATCAGTAATCAATTGGCTAATTTCATCGACCTTATCGGTATCGACTTCAAACACTAGCTCATCATGTACTTGTAGGAGCATTTTTGCTTGTTGCTTTGGTAGTACTTTGTCGACGGCAATCATCGCCAGCTTAATCAAATCAGCAGCTGAGCCTTGTAATGGCGCATTAATCGCCGCCCGCTCAGCGCCTTGCTTAACCATACGATTACTATGATTGATATCAGGGGTGTAAAGCTTGCGACCCAATATTGTCTCGACATAGCTATGCTCATAGGCACTGGCACGAGTATTAATCATATAGTCTTTGACACCAGGGTAGCGCTCAAAATACATATCGATATAGTCTTGCGCCTCACTACGGCTCATCTGTAACTGCTTGGCAAGTCCAAAAGCGCTCATACCATACAGCAGACCAAAGTTAATGGCTTTGGCGTTACGGCGCTCGGTAGCAGTAACGTCAGCGACATCCTTGCCAAGTACTTCGGCAGCCGTAGCGGCATGAATATCTAGCCCTTCGTTAAAGGCGCGGGTTAAATTCTCATCGCCTGAGAAGTGTGCCATGAGACGCAACTCAATTTGTGAATAATCCGCTGCTAATATTACGCGACCTTCTGGAGCAATAAAGGCTTGGCGAATCAAGCGACCAGTTGCGGTACGAATCGGAATATTTTGCAAATTGGGATCAGTCGAAGATAAACGCCCTGTACTGGTTAATGCTTGGTGATAGCTGGTATGCACACGGTCAGTCTCGCTATCAGCGACATTATCAAGCGCATCGGTATAGGTGCTTTTAAGTTTAGAGAGTCCGCGATACTCTAAAGTGATATCAACTAATGGGTGGTCAATTTTTGACAATACTGCTTCGCCGGTAGAATATTGACCGGATTTGGTCTTTTTGCCACCCGGAACGCCCAACTTGTCAAACAGCATTTCGCCAAGTTGCTTCGGTGAGCCTAAGTTAAATTCTTCGCCTGCCACGTCATACGCGCGTTTTTCTAACACAATGATTTCTTCGTCAAAGCGCTTGGACAGCTCGTTTAAAAATGGACGCTTAATTAAGATACCATTTGCTTCCATTTGGCAGAGTATTTCAGCAGTTGGAACCTCAAGCTCATGTAGCAGCTTAGCGTTATTGGCATCATCAGCAAGCTTTTGACTAAATAGCTCGAATAATTGATAGGTGATATCAGCATCTTCACAAGCATAGTCGCTAGCAATATCAATCGCTACTTGATCGAAACTTACTTGCTTAGCGCCTTTACCAGCGACATTCTCAAAGCTGATAGTTTGAGTTTGCAAATAATGCCGTGCTAAATCGTCCATACCGTGACGGGTAATCGCCGCGTTAATGACGTAGCTGGCAAGCATAGTATCCATCGCCCAGTTATTCGGACGCTCGTGTATAGAACCAACTAGATCGATATCATAAAGGCTGAGAATATGGGCATCGTATTTTAGATGCTGACCGATTTTACCGATATTTGGGTTTTCTAAAATAGGCTTTAAACGCGCTAATACCGTATCGCGGTCGAGCTGATTTGCCGTTAATTCGTCGCCTTCTAGCGCATGGGTTAGTGGTATATAATAAGCTTCGTGCGCTTGTACAGCAAAAGACAAGCCGACCAATTTAGCCTGACGCCAATAAACACTAGTTGTCTCGGTATCAATAACGAAATGCGGCGCAGCTTCTAATAACTGAATCAAGCTGTCGAAGGCAGGCTCGTCCAAAATAGTATGCCAAGCTCTATCGTGACTTTTACTATCGGTGATATCATTAATGGCGCTTGATTGGAGGGATTTAGCGATTTGCGCTTGTGATTCAGTATCAGCCTGACTATGGGCGACACTTTGAGCTCCATTAGCTGGATGATTGGGGTGATCAAGCGATGCCAGCTCGTTTCTAAATTCAAGCTCATTATATAAATCACGCAATTCATCTATATGGGCACAAGGATCGGTATTTATTTTTAAATCTTGCCAGTCTTGACCAATGTCTAAATCAGTGACGATGGTCGCCAGCTGCGCATTGAATGGAATATCATCGGCATATTCGACCAGATTCTTGCCCGCACGTCCTTTAATATTGGCGACATTTTTGAGCATATTGTCGATATTGCCATATTCATTGAGCAAGTCTTTGGCGGTCTTTTTACCGATACCGGGCACGCCTTTGATACCGTCAGAGGAATCACCCATCAAGGTTAAAAAATCAATCATTTGCTCAGGATTGATACCGAATTTTTCGACCACACCAGCGCTATCAGTAACTTTACCCGTAAAGCTGTCTTCTAATATCACGCAGTCATTAATTAGCTGCATCATATCTTTATCACCGGTCGATATGACCACGTGATGCCCTTCGGCGACTGCCCGATAGGCAAGCGTACCAATAATATCATCTGCCTCCGCGCCTTCAATGCGTAGTAATGGAATCCCAAGAGCGGCGACTAAACTGTGGATATAAGGAATTTGTTCAGCAAGCTCGATATCCATTTTTGGACGATTGGCTTTATAGTCTTCTGACATCGCATGGCGAAAGGTTGGTGATTTGGTATCAAAACAAACCGCCATATGGGTTGGATGATAGCGACGCATCAGCTTTAGGAGCGCATTAAGTGTGCCGCGTATGGCATTTGTGACTAGCCCTTGCGAATTTTGCATGGTTTTTGGTAGCGCATGATAGGTGCGAAACAGATAATAAGAGCCATCGACCAAGATAAAAGGTGGCTGGTTTTTGTCCACATGGCTAGTATCCATCGTCGCCACATTGGGCATCGTCGCAAAGTTCGGTAGCGTATTTGGATTGATGGGCGAGTGGGAGTTGTGATCGTTAGCAGTCATAGAAAGTCACTTATTAAATGTTGAGCAGCAAGTATTTGGTAGCAAGTATTGAATAAAAAGATACCTTCATTATAACGATAAAAGCGCTGTGTGCCGAATGGATGATGAACGAATAAAGTGAATAAAGCAGATAGAGAGTTACGATGTGGACGATTTCAAACGCCAGACAATAAAAAAAGAACCCAGATCAACTGAGTTCTTTTTTAAGTTTAACAGCACTATAAATATCAAAGGTTTATTTTACTTCTGATGTCACTTCGCTATCGACATTACCGTGAGTCGCTTTAGAATATGGGCAAACTTTATTGGCTTTTTCTACCAATTGCTGGAATTCATCAGCAGACAATTCTGTATTTTCACCAATTACGTGAATATTAACTGCTAATTTAAAATCTAGACCGTCGCCTTTCATTAAATCTACCGATACTTCAGTCGTAGAGTCAAATTTCGCTTTTTCTGCCCCTTTGACTGCAGCAAGTGCACCATCAAAGCAAGCAGCATAGCCCATGGCGAATAGTTGCTCTGGGTTATTACCATCTTTACCAGAGCCAGGTGCAACCATATTAATGGTCAAGTCGCTGTCTTGCAGGCTAGCGCTACCGGCACGACCGCCAGTTACAGATGCTTTAGTAGAATATAGGGTTTCCATGATTTATCCTTTTATATGAATTATTGTCTATCATTTTCTAGATAGTGTTTTTTAAGTCTTGTTATAGCTAGTTTTAAAATAGCCCATTTAGCATAACAGACCATAAGCTTCGACATGCATTGCCGCGGTAAAAGTATGGTATAAATTTGTAATTTAGATTTCGACATTCAATAACCAAAGTGTCAATCTGCTATAACTCATAGTTACAGTAGGGTAAACTAGGTGCATAAAATTATATAGAAAACAGATGAAAAATCGATTCAATCATTTTGAGAATAAGGATTCCCTACAGTGAATAAATTAATAATGACACCTATTGCACTTTCGTTATTGGCGTTCGCGCTGACGGGCTGCGGTGAGGGTGAAGACGCTATTTTTGGTTCGGGCAGTAGTAATGAGCTGATAGTAAGCAGCTTTGAAGGTAACGCTAACAATATCGCGCGTATCAATGAAAAATACCGCACAGGAGAGCATAATAGCGAAGTTGTTAATATTATAGGGAATTATAGTAGCCAAGGAACTAATACGCTCGATAAAACAGTTTTGCTGAACAGTTTTGAAGGAACACTAGAAAATAGATATATTGAGGTGAATGGCCTTACGGTCAAACGTCCTATTTATCTTAAGAATAGCAATACTGTTGTAGATTATAAAATTACTTATAATAAAGTGGATTTATCAGGACGCAAAGCTGATAGCTATAAAGCTGGAAACAATACAAAAAACAGCTCTGGTATTCGTACCGCTTTAAATACTTACTCAGAAATCTCAGCTAATAACGTTAATATTGCCTTTCCAGAGGGTTCTATCTGTTATATACCAGCAACCACCAGCGAGCGTGAGTTTTTAGCCTTTAATGCCAAAAACGAAACCAGCTATCGAACGCTTAATGACTGGCTTAATGTCGCGAAAAATCGCTTTAACGACAATCGTCCATCGCAAACCAAAGAAGGCTTTGGTGTAGGAATAAGTAATCGTCAAACAGCGTCACAGATTAAGTTCTTTGCTACAAACAATGATGCGGAATACATTTACAGTGCTGTTGTCTATGCCTACAACACCAGTAACCGTATATACGAGACTGATTATGTTGCGAGTGGCACAACTGGACCGAACGCAAATGAACGTAATGGATTAGTTGATTGTACACTTTACAATGATGTTGCCGCTGACTTTTTAGCAAAAGAAATAGCAGATAGTTATAGAAAATAAGTTCGTTATAATAATGCTTGAAACATATTAAGTAATCGAAATTGAGGTGATAAAGTAGTTAGATATACTACTTTATCGCCTTTTTTATTGTTTTATTGTACTGACTTTCATCTTGATAAAAGTCAGCAAAAATAGCATCTTGACTGTAAATCCGCTACAATACGCGCATCAAAATTCATCATATTTAATATTATCTCTTTTATTATATCTTGCTATTTTTCTTTCAAAATTTAACGATAAGTTACTCATTATGAGCGTAGATCCAAAGAAATTAAATAAAGAAGTTGCCAAACGCCGCACCTTTGCCATCATCTCGCATCCTGATGCTGGTAAGACGACGATGACCGAAAAATTGCTACTATGGGGTAAAGCGATTCAAGTAGTAGGCGAGGTCAAAGGTCGTAAAACCGACCGCCACGCGACATCAGATTGGATGAGTATGGAGCAAGAGCGTGGGATTTCTATCACGACATCAGTGATGCAATTCCCGTATAAAGACCATATGGTTAACCTGCTTGATACCCCGGGCCACGCCGACTTTAGTGAAGATACTTATCGTACTTTAACTGCCGTCGACAGTGCGCTGATGATGGTTGATGGCGCAAAAGGCGTCGAAGAGCGTACCATCAAATTGATGGAAGTGTGCCGGATGCGTGATACACCTATCATTTCTTTCGTTAATAAACTCGATCGCCAAATCCGTGAGCCGCTTGAGCTGCTTAGTGAGATTGAGGCGGTTCTGAAGATTAAATGTATTCCTCTTACGTGGCCGATCGGTATGGGTCAAGATTTCGTCGGTGTGTATCACCTGACTGAAAATAAAACCTATTTTTATGAGAAAGGTCATGGTGGTGATATGACGGTCGCTGAGACGCGCGAAGGCTATGATTATCCTGATATCCGTGAGCGCTTAGGCGCTTTAATGTTCGCCTCGTTTGAAGAATCTCTTGAACTTGTACAAATGGCACTAGAAGAGTTTAGTGTGGAAGCGTTCTTAGCGGGAGAGATGACGCCCGTATTATTTGGTACGGCACTGGGTAATTTTGGTGTCAATATGGTACTTGATACGTTGGTAAAATACTCACCACCACCAAAAGCGCATCCGACCAATGAGCGTGAAGTGGCAGCGACAGAGACAAGCTTTAGTGGGTTTGTCTTTAAGATTCAGGCCAATATGGATCCGCGCCACCGTGACCGTATTGCTTTCTTGCGTGTCTGCTCAGGTAAGTATGAAAAAGGTATGAAGATGAAACATGTGCGTCTGGGTAAAGACGTACGTATCGCTGATGCTTTGACCTTTTTGGCAGGCGATCGCGAAGCATTAGAAGAAGCTTATCCGGGTGATATTATCGGTTTGCACAACCATGGCACCATCTCTATCGGCGATAGTTTCACGGAAGGTGAAGAGCTGAACTTTACCGGTATTCCGCATTTTGCGCCTGAACTGTTCCGCCGTGTTATCCTAAAGGATCCGCTCAAATCTAAAGCGCTGCAAAAAGGGCTACAGCAATTGAGTGAAGAGGGCGCAACACAGGTCTTTATGCCGCAGATTAATAACGACTTAATTTTGGGCGCGGTTGGTGTACTACAGTTTGAAGTAGTTGCCCATCGCCTTAAAGAAGAGTACAAAGTCCAATGTATCTTTGAGCCGGTATCAATTGCGACAGTACGCTGGATTCATTGTGATGATGAAGTAGCGTTAGCGAAGTTTAAGCGTAAAGCCCATGACCAACTATCGCTAGATGGTGGGGGTCATCTGACTTATCTTGCGCCATCACGGGTGAACTTACAGCTGATGCAAGATCGCTATCCTGAAGTGACCTTTAGCAATACGCGCGAGCATTAAAATCAGTTGGTATTCACGACATTTTCAATATTAAAAGACACGTTATCGTGTCTTTTTTATTGGCTTATCAAATAGCATATTATTACTTTTCATCACTATGATTGAAGCAAAAACACAAACAGTGTTCCTACAATACAAGGCGAATGTTACGGTAGAATATCAATAAACCTTATCTGTATATTAACGAGACTCTATGAAAGCTGCACTCCAAACTCATACTAGTAAGTCAGAATTTTTCAATCAATTGGCTCTGAGCGCTGGCAAGCTGCGTCTAGTATCTCTGTTAAGTGGTGCAATGCTGTTTGGCACCTTAAGCATTTCAGCACATGCTGGCAGCCTCTTTAGCAGCACAGAATATCTGGACTATCAGTTACCCGACAAGGTGCAAGAAAGCTGTACAGCGCGTGATAACTGTCCTAAGATTGAAGTTAAATATTTAAAGACCAATCACAAGTGGATCAATGATATTGCCAATCAGCGTATCAATACTTTGGTTGTTAATAGTAAACCATCTGAATCTGCGCCTATCACTATCAAGGCCACTCCAACCGCTGTCAAAAGCGCCCTTGATGGTTTTGTTACCTCACAGCTTAATGAGCTACCGAGAGACAGTGCATTTGCCTACAGCCTAATGATGACACCTGAATATGTGGGTCATATCGGTGATTTTGAGACGTTCGAGATAAGCTCTTATGTCTTTACTGGCGGCGCACATGGCATGCCGTATAGCGAATACTTAGTATTTGATCAAAAGACCAAAAAGCAGGTAAAGCTAGCAGATATGCTGCAAAGTGGTAAAAAATCACAGTTTAAGGCGCTTGCCTATAATGCTTATAAAGACTGGGTAAAAACGGTCGATAAAGATGCTAAAAACTACGAGAAAAACTGGCCATTTACTTTAAGTGATAACGTGACATTGACGGATAAAGGCGTTGATATTCGTTATCAGCATTATGCTATTGGTCCGTATGCTTATGGTATGCCAGTGCTTAGCATTCCTTATAATAAGCTTGGCGGTATCATAAAACCACGCTTTATTCCTCAATAAAAAAGCTATAAATGCCTCATATAATTTAACGCATCATTTAATAAAAAGTATTTAATTTTTAATAATAAATAAGGAGTCATCACATGACAAACGATACGGACAATATGAATGCCTTAGCAACCAACACATGGCAGCTAAATGCCTTAACAGAAGCACTTGGTGACTTAACATTAACGGTCACTGACAGCCTATCTGTAGGTCGAGGCAGTGATAACGATGTGGTGCTAGGTAGCAAGGAAGTGTCACGCAATCATGCGCAATTGAGTATCTTAAATGGTCAGCTATATGTAAAAGATCTGGCGTCGTCAAACGGTACATTTATCAATGATGAACGTATTGCCGCCAATGAATCGAAGCATTTAGCAACCAGCGATACACTAGGATTCGCCAGCTTCAGTTTTCAGGTTAGTGCCCCTGTTTCTACTATTGTCATCCATGAGCAAGTAGAGACTGATAAACCAACGTTGATGTTGAGCCCTGATATTGAGATTGCGCCTATTGTTGAAGCAGAGCCAGTGGTTAAAGAAACGATTATCACAGAGATCTTGGCTGTAGAAGCTGCGCCTGTTGCTGCTGTGCAAGCAGAACCAATGGATAGCGCCACTAAGACAGGTGGGCCAGTCATTAAAGAAACAGGTATTACTGATATATTATCCGCCGCAGATAAAGCTGAACCTGTACTCAGCGAAGTAGACTCTATTGCCGTTGAAAAATCAGATATGCCTAGCGTGGTTGCTCATCACGAATCAGTAGCAGAGCAGCCTATCATAGCTGATGAGCCTGTGATTCCCAATGAGGCCGTGCTACGTGAAGCACCTGTAACGGAGCCATTAGTAGGGACTGAATCAGCATCTACAACGTCTCCTATACATGAAACACAGATAATGCAATCAGCTGTTGAGCTGGAGCATGATAAAACCACCACAACTGTCTTGCAAGAAGAAGCGGATCCCGATGTACTGCGTGCAAAACAGGCAGCCACGTCACAGTTTTCGGGCACAGCCAATCTAGGTCAACCTCGCGATTTAGGTACCAAAGGCAACAATGCGCTCGATCAAGCGCTTGATAACCCTGCTAATACTGGAGAAGTTGAAAAGAAAGCAAGTGGCAGCTGGTTTATATGGGTGTTTATTGCCATTATTATTATCGGCTTAGCGTTATGGTTATTTAATACGGGCATGGTATAGGCAGTCTTTGATGATAAGGTAATACTAGTCATGTGCTGCCTAATGATAAAAGTGATTGTCAGCTCACTATAAAATCTTAGCAGCACATGATTGGCAAGTTTTATCTGTATTTATCGAACTTGCTATAACTTATCAGTATTAATAGCTTATGAATTTACATAATTATTTTGAGAATTAAGCAATAGATAGTGAGTAAAAAAGAAGCTAGTGCTTATATTCTTGGATTACAAAGTAGATAGTTTAATGAAGAATCATAAAATTGGTTGTTTAATCGTAATAAAAAATCTATTATAATCAAGTGCTTGGGATTTTTTGTTAAAATAAAGGCAAAAAAAGCAAAAAAGGGCTTGCGTCTGTCAAAATATTTGATAGAATAGCCACCACTTTGAGAGAACAAGCCGACTTAGCTCAGTTGGTAGAGCAACTGACTTGTAATCAGTAGGTCGCCAGTTCGATCCCGGCAGTCGGCACCATCTCTTTCAAAGTCGCTTTTTATGAATTTGCTTTAAAATAAAGTGATTTTATATCAAGCAATCTAGGTGGGGTTGGGGAGCGGTCAAACCCAACAGACTGTAACTCTGTCGCGAAAGC
>NZ_CBCPJH010000003.1:0-839 GCF_965118485.1 Psychrobacter glacincola
ATTTTTCTAAGTTTGTCTTAGCGCCAAGCATACTCCTTATCAACATATGACTTTCTATTAGAGTCAACCCAGATAAGAGTAAATGCGGGTGTGGTATAATGGTAACACCTTAGCCTTCCAAGCTAATGACGCGGGTTCGATTCCCGCCACCCGCTCCATATATGTACCATCGAACAAACCATTACTACTCATCACGACAGTCAGTTATTATTGCTGTATCGTGATATTTTTTTTAGTGCAATCGAGCGATTGTCTACTGTAGTTGTTAAAAGTATGCTCATATAGCTCAGCGGTAGAGCACTCCCTTGGTAAGGGAGAGGTCTTGAGTTCAATTCTCAATATGAGCTCCATTTATTGTTCAATCTTTATATTTGCTTTGCTATTTTTGATTAAAGCTTGGCAATAAGCATTGGTATCGAAATTATAAAATATTGAAAATTATAAATACAGTGTGACAAATAATGATTTGAGGGTGACACTGAGGTGTTGCCTTTTCGTGCTGTCAGTTTATTGATAAATAACATATTTATTCGTATTTTTAAGATATCAATGAAGTTCTGCCAGATAAAGTTGTGCAACAACGCTGCGATATATTAGCCTATTGTATTCAATAGATTGAAAAGCACGTATAATGCCCTTATTTATAGGCTTAGTATCCAAACGTATGCAAGTTATACAGAAGATATAAGCGCTATTATAGATTTTTAGTTAATAAAATTTTTATCGCTAAACCTAGATTTTATTAGTTATATAGAATAAACACAGTGTCAACGGTCTGATGGTCATACATCATAAGCCGTCAAACAGTTATTTACCGATCTTTGATTGATAAATATTCA
>NZ_CBCPJH010000004.1:0-146569 GCF_965118485.1 Psychrobacter glacincola
ATAGATAATAACTGCGCCAATATGAATAATAAGGGCACTTAGCAAAATGGCTGTAATAATTGTTGCGAATAATATTACAAATGATAACTATTATCAACATATAAATAGATATGCTATTTACCGTAGTCATTTTTAATTAAAGGCAGTTAGTAGTAAGATAACAGTCCTAATTCCAATCTTAAGTGGTTACCATCAATAGCTATGACATTCCCGACATCCTCACTACCAATGCATCGTCTTTACTCCTTTCGTCGCTGCCCTTATGCCATGCGTGCGCGTCTCGGTCTATTATTTGCCGAAGTTCAGGTCGAGCTGCGCGAGATAACGCTAAAACATAAACCTGCTCAAATGCTAGAGATTAGTCCAAAAGGTACGGTGCCTGTCTTACAGCTATCTAATGATGCTGTGATTGAAGAGAGTCGAGAGATAATGGTGTGGGCGCTTGAGCAACAAGATCCACAAAAACTATTGGATACAAAGACTTTGCACGAAGCCAATATTTTGATTGATAAAAACGACCATGAATTTAAATATTGGTTAAATCGCTATAAATATGCTGACCGTCATCTCGAAATGACTCAGACAGAGTATCGACAACAAGGCGAAGCCTTTTTGCAGGTTTTAGAGGCGTTATTAACAAAAAACGCTTATTTACTAGGAAGTCATATCACTATTGCTGACATTGCCATCATGCCTTTTGTACGTCAATTTGCCCACGTGGATCGCGATGTGTTTTATAACCTACCTTACCCAAACTTACAGCGCTGGTTAACAGGCTGGCTAGAGCATCCTCTTTTTTTACAAGTGATGACTAAGTTTGAGCCTTGGCAAGAAGGAGATGAGGTGGTGGTTTTTCCTGCTTATTTAATGGACGCAGATTAATGCTGAGATAAAGTCTGGATTTCAATCATAGGAGATTAGCATGACCGTTGATATAAATAGCCGTTATGGCTGAAATCCTGCTCACAGTGAAGTGGTAGAGGCGTGTCAGGTTATTGAGCCGTGCGATAAATTTATGCTTGCGGGAAAACCTAATTAGCCAATAATTTTCAAGATTTTCTAGCTACTATCTCAAATAAAAAAGCAAAAAGTGGACGATAAAAGTAATTAAAGTAATTAAAGCAATTAAACATTAGATGGGTAACCGAGGGGCTGATATGTCTGCAAGCAAAGAAGAAATCGTAACCTTTATAACGGCAGAGTTTCCACAAACCAAATGCGTTATCGAAACAGTAGGAAATAATGGCGCAACTTTATCGCATGAAATTGGTATTAATGAGCTGCGTCCTGGCGGAACGGTTTCTGGACCGGTATTAATGAGCGTTGCTGATGTCGCCATTTATGTAGCGATACTAGGGAAAATCGGTATTGTACCGTTAACCGTAACGACGAGTCTGACGATCAATTTCTTGCGTAAACCGTCAGCACAAGCACGCATTATTGCGGAGTGTACTTTACTAAAAGTAGGGCGTACCTTGATAGTAGGCGAGGTTTCTCTTTATTCAGAAGGTTCTAGTGATTTAGTTGCTCATGTTGTTGGCACGTACTCTGTTCCACCTAATTCTAGTGGGGCTTAAAAGAGAAATGGAGGCCTGAATCGTTTATTTTTTTAGATATACATTACCTAATAGATGAATAGTATTGGCTTTAATCTAAGTAAAAATAAATAAGTTAAAACCTATGTTTAAAAAGCTATGCTCAAAACCCTCCTATAAACTGCGCAAAGTTTATAGGAGGTCGGATGATGCCAATATCAAATTTTATAAAATAGTGGTGAAAAAGGTATCGAATTCATACAGCACCTCAAACTAAAGCTATGACGCAGGCTGTATATCTAACTTAAATACCCATGAGCTTGCTACATTTGACGTTTTATCAGGATAGTTTATTTTATCCAAACGTAGCCGCGCATAGCTGTTGCCTTCTGCTGAGCGAATAAGAGCACCTTTAGTTTTGTCCATAGGTTTGGCGTTTAGCTGATGGGTCATATCATTATAGGTATACCAACCGTAATCTAAATTTGGAAAACTGCCACTATAGGCAGGGTTTAGGTCGGAGCCTTTACTATCAACAACCCAGTCTCTTGCGCTGCTTGGTTTTGCATAGGCTGAAGTGTCGGTCAAATCAGCCAATGTGCTGGCACTACCATCGCTCAAAAATTTATTAATAATCACAGCGCCTTTATCAGCACCGTCTTTTTCTACATAGTATCCTGCTGGCGTGGCAGCAAGATACCCTCCGACTTTACCTTTATTGCTGCCGCTAGCAGAATCGCCACCGTTTAAGATGACGTCATTACGCTTAAAGCCAACATGCCATACGCTATTTTTATCGCTACTGCTTTGTCCCGTTTTTAAGTCAAAGTAGACCCAGCTGTCATTGTTTGAAGCATTAATGGTCTTGGTTTGGACGTTATTAGGGAGGGCGGTATCAATCCAGCGGATGGTCGGATAACCAGACGCGCCAGCATCATCATAGTAGTTGGTGATTTGCATAGCATAGACAGGCTGCTGTACGCTGCTGTCTGTTATAGCGCTACTACTATCAAGGCTGATGAGATAGACACGGTTATTCGGATAGAGCTGATGCTTGCCTTGTAGATTGTATTCAAACCATGGCGCGTTATCAAAAATGCCGCCACTACGGTCTTCGTTGTAGTGCATGGTAATGTCGCGACTGGTATCAGGGTCTTGGGTGGCATTGGTATAACGGCTCAAATCTGACCAATCGATTAAACCAAAAACGCCACCTTTACCATTACCAGAATCACCGCTATTTGACCAAAGCTTAACCGAACGCGCTTGATTATCAAACTTGATATCCCATTTATCTTCATCGCAAGAGCTTTCAGCTTTGGCGTCAAAGTCATAACAAGTTGCGGCATTAGGCGCTAGATTGGTGACTTGCCAAGTGGCGGTTTCGCTAAAACTAGCACTGCTAACAGGCGGCGTATTGCCACTGTTGCCGCTATTGTCACTGTTTGCACCATCACTGCCGCCACCACAGCCGGTCATGCTGAGTGCTAAAATGCTGCTGCTAAAGAGTAATGCCAATGCTTTTGGCTTACTGTTAACTGCTGTAATAATTGGGGTCATATCAGCTTCCTTGATGGTTGTTTTTTATATAAAAAATGAAAATTGCGGTGCAAATACAGTGACTTTAGAATGCCTATGAATTAAAGGCTTACCAATGATAAGTCGCGCCCAGTAGCCATTCACGATTGTCAATAGGGCGATAATCACTGGTGTCGGTGACATCACGCTGTACATCGAAGATATTATTGACCGCGCCATATAGACTGAGGTTTTTGCTCGCGTCATAATTGAGCTTGGTATCGAGCGTCCACCACGCAGGCGAGTAGGCGTGCTCACTGGTACTAATCAGCTGTCTGGATTCATAATTGAGTCGTGGGATAAGCTGTAATTTATCGCTGATCGCATAATCAAGCGCGAGCATCACTTTGTGATTGGGCTGATAGGTCAGCTCGGTATCGCTGACCTCATTATGAGTGTGAATATAGGCATAATTGGCTTGCAGCTTGGCACGATCATCGACTTGCCAATCGACACCAATATCACCGCCATAGGTTTGGGCGCTATCCACGTTCATATATTTATAAATGGCGATATTGCCTTCATACGTGGCGTTGTCTTCATCAGTTTGGATGAGATCGTCAATATCGTTATAGAAACCATTGACTGTCAAATTAACGCTATCGCTGAGCTGACCTTGATAACCAAGTTGATAGCTGGTTGAGGTTTCAGGTTGCAAATTAGGATTGCCCATGACTTTGTAACCCAAATTGCTATGGTCAAAGACGTAATAGCGTTCTTTTAGATTGGGCACGCGATAACCGCCACCGATACTACTACGCAAGATATGGCTGCGCCCATTTGCATCTAGGTGATTATATTTCACGGATACTTTTGGCGCGATATGATCACCGAAGTCTTCATCGTTTTGATAACGAACCCCGCTTAATACTTCCCAGTTCTCACCAATCAGCCAATCGTCTTGCACATAAAGCTCACCAACACTACGGCTGACGTCATCGCTAATCAGCTCACTTTTTTGGTTCTTTGTTTGTTTTAGCGTGTCTTGCTGAACTTGACCGCCTACTTGAATAATATGGATATGCTTATCGGATAAAACGAGCTCGGGTAGGTCGAGCTGAGCTTGGGCAAGGGTGGTGGTAATGTCTGTGTCACGAGCGCTAGTGACGCTTTGCTGAGTTTTAGTAGTGGATTCGCTTTGATAATCTTCATGTAGTGCTTGAGCGGACAGTCGATAGGTCTTGCTGCGATCATTGGTATGCGGTGCAATGTCAGCACGAGCGCCAACACTAAAGCGCTGCTTATTAATGTGCTCATCTCTTTGCTGTGCTAAGTAGCGCGGCGCGACATAATAATTAAAGCGACTGACATCGTCTTCTGTATATTGGCTGGCTTCTAGCCAATATTGAGAGTTTTTAATTACTCGGCTATCGTCGTCACTTGATACATCTGTGCCATCTGGGCGATAGCTCAGGCGCGCACTTATCTGTGATTGCTCGCTAGCATCTTTTAGTCTTGGCCATGCCGCATCATCTAAGCTCAAGCCTTTATTATCAAGATATGAGGCAGATAGACGAGCATGCAAATGCTGGTCTTTATCCAGTGCCCCTTCAACACTGGCTTCCACATAACGCTTATTTGCATCTAACTTTTTACCTGATGGGTTCTGTGTACCATTGCTAGCCAGCTCGGTGGTGATATGTCCTTTTACCTTACCAATGGGTTTGGTGATGATGTTAATCACACCGCCCATCGCCGCACTACCAAATTGCGCAGACGCCGCTCCTTGAACTACCTCGATTTGCTCAATGTCTATATTCATATATTGATTTAGATTGACCGTCGAGCCGGTGCTGGCGGTAATCGGCAAGCCATCAATCAAGACCAATACTTGATCGCCCGTAAAGCCCTGCATGCTGACCTCATAACCGGTCTTGCCGTGTACTTCGCGTAAGTGAACATTGGGCAACAAAGCCAAGGCTTCTTTTAGGGTATGGGCATGATTGTCATCGAGCGTCTCACGGCTGATCACTTGCATGGCCACCGGCGCATCACTAAGCGCACGTTCTGAGCGAGTGGCGGTCACGACAATGGGATCTAATCGCGCAGTTGGCATATTATCTGTGGCCAAAGGTGCGGCTTGCGATAATACGGGCACCAATGTCGACAACGTTAAAGCGATACTTATCGCTAATGGACAGCGACGCAATCGAGGTTGATAAGTATGTAATTTCTGCTCAATTACAGAAGGATAAGTCAAAGAAGAATGGGGTAGTAAAATTGGCATAAATAAAACAATCACTCTAAAAAATGAAAATAAGGACAGGTTGTTAAAAGGTATTTTTCAGCATTTCTTTGATGATAAAAGCTTGAGGTTTTGTTACGCCATTTAAGATTTATAGCAACAAAGTGAATATATGGTATTTCAATTGATAATAATTATCAATATGTAAATGATAATTATTACTATTTACAAAGTAAGGAAACATCTTCATAATGGCTTCTTTTATGACCGCCTATTTGAGGAGATACCAATGAGCCAACCGTTATCGTTAACTGAGAAAAATGCTGAGCTTTGGCAGAATTATCAAACATTAAAGGCACAAACGCCGATGCTGTTTCCTACTGAAGGTGCCGCTGCGTTAGGAATCAGTGAGTTTGAGCTGATGCTCGCATCGCCTTATAGCCAGTATATCGGTGGTCAATGTCGAGCCGTGTTAAAACAGTTTGAGCGCTTTGGTCAGCTTGAAAGTATTGTCCGTAATGAGTTGGCTGTCCATGAAAAAACAGCTGCGTATCACAATCTTAAGCTTGCCGAAAAAATGGGACTGGCGCTCAATGTTGGTGGTCTAGACTTACGGTTTTTTATGTGGCAATGGCAGCATATGCTAGCAGTTACTGATACTACTCGTCCTGACAAACCGTCTTATAGTATTCAATTTTATGATGGGCAAGGTGCCGCGATTGACAAGGCATACCTGCGCGAGCTGAGCGTTGAAAATATTGCCAGCTGGCAGGAGATGATTGCGGAGCAGTTGCAGTCAGTTGATGCCAATGCTAATGCTAATGAGCTGGTATTAGAAGCACAAACCCCACTAAACGAATGGAGCTATAAAGCGCTAACAGATAATGCGCGTCAACAGCTACAACAAGGCTGGCAAGAAATGACCGATGTGCATCAGTTTCATGGATTATTAAAAAAACTGGATATTGACCGTGCCAGTAGCTATCAGCAAGCCCCTGAACAGATGACCCAGCAGCTTGATATTTCTGCTGTTGAAGCCTTGTTTGCGCAAGTCCGCAATATTGAGTGTCCGATTATGATTTTTGTCGGCAATAGCGGCATGGTTCAAATTCAAACCGGCACAGTAAAGACCCTCAAACGTATGGGCGATTGGTTTAATATTTTGGACAAAGAGCACAATGACTTTACCTTACATCTAAAAGATAAGGCATTAGCGCAAGTGTGGTGTGTGAAACGCCCAACCAAAGACGGCATCGTCACCTGTATCGAGGGCTTTGATCGGCATGGTGTGAGTGTGTTTAGTGTGTTTGGACAGCGTATTGAAGGCAAACCTGAGCTTAAAGAGTGGCAAAACATTGTTGCTAACGTGGTTGAAGGGCATTTATACGTAGAAGCCGTATCGCAAGTAGTAATGTCTGACGCAGAGAGTGCGTAAAGCATTTACAAATACAAAGAACTAATCATAAAGAATTAATTAGCAATTTTTAGCGGCTTTTAGCCATATTTGGCATTTGCATAATAGATAAATAATAGACCTTATGTGAGTGCTTTTTGGACAGTCAATAACCGTTAATCGTTCAATTGGCAGTTGTCATTACTAGCACCATTTTTTAGTTAGCAAATTAGGAATGCTTATGTTTTTTCCAATATCAAAAAAAATAATAAATAACCTGGCTATCAATCAAGCTATCAATAAAAATTATGTCAGCCGAGCGCTAACGGCTGTCCTTTTAACCGGCGCATTTGTGCTGCCCACACTATCTGCCCATGCCTATGAGCGTATTGTCGCCATAAGTCCAGATGTGGCAGACGTCGTCGTGGCGTTAGGTGCGACTCATAAACTAGTCGGCAAAGATGCGACCAATGACAATCCTGCATTAAAAAACGTGCCAGCAGTCGGTATGCATCGAAATATCACTGCCGAATCAATATTGGCAGTCAAACCTGACTTGGTACTCGGTAGCTACATGGTACAGCCTGCCAGTATTTATCAGCGCTTAAACGGATTAAAAGTTAAAGCTGTCAATGTCGCGCCTAGAGAAGAAGTCAGCGCCTTTGCTAACAGCATTAAAACCATTGGTAGCTATGTCGATAAAAATTCGCAAGGGACAAAACTTGCGAATAACTGGCGTAAAGGTATGAGTCCATTAGCAAAGACCGGCAAGCGTTATCTGCTTAGTTACGATGGTCGTATCGTAGCTGGTAAAGGCACGGTAGGGGATGAGCTAATTCGCCGTGCGGGTGGGATTAATGCAGCGAACGTCACAGGGCTAAAACCTATGTCACGTGAAGGCTGGCTAGCGGCTAAGCCTGATGTGGTTATCATTGCCGATCATAATCAAGCGGTCGTGGGCGGCGCGGGTCAATTTAGTAAGCGTCCTGAGATTGCAGTGAGCAATGCTGGTAAGAATGGCGGAGTGCACTTTTGGTCAGCGGATGATTTCTTACGTTATGGTTTGAATTCACCTGCGGTACTAAAAAAACTGCATGCGGTCGCCAAATAGTTTTTAGAAGGCTTTTAGACCGCTTTTTAAAACCCTTTTACTTATCTCTTTTACTGATTAAATAAAACGATATCTCACATGGCAAATACGATGACGGCAGATATGCCTGCACAAAGGATTAAATACAAAACTAGCCTCTATTATATGGCTGCTGCAGTAGCGTCACTGCTACTTATTTGGTTGGCACTTGGTATCGGCTTTGGCGAGTGGTCAAGCCCGATGTCTCTTGATGAGACCATTTGGCAGCTGCGCTATCCACGGGTAGTGACAGCGCTATTGGTTGGGATGGCGTTGTCGGTAAGCGGTGCGGCATTGCAGGCACTGTTTGAGAATCCTTTAGCCGATCCAAGTTTGATTGGTACCTCAGGCGGCGCAGCACTTGGCGTAGTATTGGTATTAGCGCTAGGATTTGGTGGCATTGGTATACCGTTTGCCGCATTTACGGGTAGCGTATTGGTGTGTTTATTTATTCTTGCTTGTCATCGATTTTTAGGTGGTGGGCAGATGGGGCTATTGATATTGGGGTTTGTTATCAGTGCCTTTTGTGCCGCTGTCGTGAGTCTGATTTTATTTATGTCTGATGACATGGTGCTTCGTTCAGCAACCAATTGGCTGTCAGGTAGTATAGCAGAAGCGGGCTTTGTACCGCTGCGTTATTCAATTATTTCTATGGTTTTAGGGTTAGCGATTTTATTACCGTTAGGTCGACAGTTGGATGGGCTGATGTTAGGTGAGGCTGCCGCTAAGTCCTTGGGCATCAAAGTGGGCGTGGTTCGTTGTTTGGTGGTGATTGCCTCAGCATTATTGACAGGCGCAGCAGTGTCTTTGGCAGGTGTAATAGGTTTTATCGGCATGATGGTGCCAAACCTATTGGCTATTTTATTTGGTGGTGGACGTATGCGCCTGATGATTTGGTCAGGCTGGCTTGGCGCGATACTGTTACTGGTTATTGATGGGACAGCACGGCATGTTGCTTATCCAATCGATGTACCTGTTGGTATCGTTTTGGCGCTACTCGGTGGTCCATTTTTTATCTGGTTATTTGTACGTAGTAGCCGCCGTTAATATAAAGGAAGCTTTATGTTAGATTCATTGTTTACTTCTAGATCAAAAGATATGCCTGCAAGCAATATAGATTGTGGCGTAGGTGAGTTACTATCTATGCAAAACATTCATATCTCGCACGGTAATAAAGTGTTACTACAGCTAGATAAGCTAACACTGCCGAGCCAAAAGTTGGTGGCGTTTATTGGACCTAACGGTGCTGGCAAGAGTACCTTGCTACATACAATTTTGGGCCAACATACGGGGACGGCGCTTAAAACGACTGGGCAGATTACTATCCAAGGTCAGCCGATTAATGAAGCTATGCAGAACGGTCATATTGCTTGGGTTGGACAGCATGAGCGCTTTGAGCTGCCATTAACCGTACTTGACTATGCACTTTTAGGCGTGTCACCCACTCTGGCATGGTATCAGCGCCCTAATGAACAGCATATTGAACAAGCAAAAAATTTATTACAAGAGTTTGAGTTATCTGGTTTGATCAGTGCCCGCGTGCAAACATTATCGGGGGGAGAAAAGCAGCGCTTGGCCATCGTGCGTGCTTTGATGCAAGATACACGAATTATGATGTTTGATGAGCCGACCAATCATCTCGATATTCGCCATCAGCGTTTTTTGTTGAAATACTTGCATGATTTGGTGCGACAGCAGCGTAAAAGCATCTTGGTTGTGCTACATGATTTGACCCATGCACATCGCTATACGGATGAGGTGATCTTATTAGATGGTGGTCAAGTTGTTGCCCAAGGTATGCCAGATGAGGTGATGACCAGTCGACGATTAAGTGATATCTATCATATTGATATCAAAGCGCATCATACTGATGATGGGTTGGTGTTTGTGTGACATCGTTAGTATTTCGGTGGTTTTTGTATGTTGAGCTGATAAGAAACATAAATGTGGTGAGACTCTAAAATGTTAGCAATTAGTGTTAGTTGAGATATAGAGAGAGTATAAAGAAGAGGCTACAACTGTAGAAAAATGCTATATTTATATGTTTAAAAATATAAATACAGATTACTGACTCTGATAAATACTTTTAAAGTCTCCCTCTAAAAGCTAATTAAGGAAAGTTTATGCGTATCACTGCGAATTTCGATGCTGGTAATATTGACGTTATCAGTTTAGAAGATAAAAAAAATATCGAGCTGGCGATTCGCCCAGATGTGGGTGGTGAGTTTTTCCAGTGGTTTAACTTTCGTCTAGAAGGCGAGATTAATGAGCAATATGTACTTAATATTTTAAACGCAGCGCAAGCCGCATTTCCTGCAGGCTGGGAGGATTATCAAGCCGTTGCTTCATACGATCGCGAGTATTGGTTCCGTCTACCGACTTCTTATCAAGACGGCAAGCTTACCATCAATGTAGAAATGGAATACGACAGCATTCAAATCGCTTTCTTTGCCCCATACAGCTATGAGCGTCATCAAGATTTATTAGCCGCTGTACAAATGCATCCATTCGTGACGTTAGAGCATTTAGGCGATACGCTTGACAAGCGCGACTTAACGCTAGTTAAAATTAGTGATGGTGATAGTAGTAGTGACGAGAATAAACGCAATATTTGGATCACGGCGCGTCAGCATCCTGGTGAGACCATGGCTGAATGGCTAGTCGAAGGTCTCATATATAGCTTATTAGACGGTGACAATGCGACCGGCAAATTATTATTAGATAAAGCTAACTTCTATATTGTACCGAATATGAACCCAGACGGTAGTGTACGTGGGCATCTGCGTACCAATGCAGTCGGGACCAACCTAAACCGCGAATGGTCAAATCCAAGTTTAGAAAAAAGCCCTGAAGTGTTTTATGTTATTAATAAAATGGAGGCGACTGGTGTCGACCTATTTTATGATGTGCATGGTGATGAGGAGATTCCTTTTGTATTCCTTGCCGGCTCTCAAGGGACGCCAAGTTATAACGACCGTCTGGCACGTCTACGTGATAGATTTGCAGAAGTGTTAAAACTGGCTAGCGCAGATTTCCAAACTGAGTTTGGTTACGATGTTGATGCACCGGGTACCGCAAATATGAGTCTTGCAACCCACTGGGTAGCTGAGCGTTTTGACTGTCTTGCTAATACTTTAGAGATGCCTTTCATAGACAATAACAATGTCCCTGATGCTGATACAGGCTGGTCACCTGAGCGTTCTGTCAAATTAGGAGAGGCGTCACTAGTTGCTATGCTTGCAGTCGTTGATGAGCTGCGTTAGTTAATAATGTGGCGTTAATTAATAATTTAGTCCTGCATTTTGCCGCAGTTCTAGAGCGTCATTTTATATAAAATATCTTGAAGAGAACATTAAAAACCCTATATGAACAGACCCTCATAAGTTGGACACAACTTATGAGGGTCTGTTCATATTTTTTATATAACGTAAAAGGTTTTTTATATTTAAATTACTTAAATAATTTATTTGGGCTTATTTCTTATTCCGACATCACAGTATTTTTCATGCGTCAATTATCTGCTGTACAAAATGGGCGAACTTATCAATAAGTTGACTCATTTCGCGCCCAAGACCTTGGTGAACACTCATTAAATGAGTAAAGCCATGTGGTACGCCAAGGATGGTACGAGTCTGCACATTGATACCATACCCTTGTAGCTGTTTGGCATAAACCAACGCTTCATCCCGCAGAATATCCAATTCAGCAGCCACGATATAGCTCGGACATATTGTTGTGTTATCACCGCACATCGGCGAGATAAGGGCGTGCGGTTGCGTTAAAGAGCTGTCTTGCAGGTAAGCGGCATGAAATACGGCAACATCATCATAGGTCAGCATTAAGCCTTGACCGTATAGCTTCCAGCTTGGATAGTCGGTTCCGATATCGGTTATCGGATATAACAACAGTTGAGCTAGTGGGCGCGGTAAATTCTGCAATTGGTGGAAAATATCAACAGTGAAGTCATCAAGGGTATTCATATAGTGCTGTTTATCAGAGGACTTACTAACAGTGGCGTTGCTCACCTGCTGCGCGACCAATGCCGCAAGACCACCACCCGAGCTATCACCCGCTAAAACGATACGAGAGGGTGATGCGCCAAGGCTAGGCGCATATATGGTCAACCAAGTATAAGCCTCAAGACAGTCTCTAATAGCGGTAGGCGCAGGATACTCCGGTGCGAGGCGGTAGTCGGCACTGACCACCGCCCAACCTGTTTGGGCACAAACAACATGACAAAATTCATGATCTGTATTGACATCACCGACACAGAATCCGCCGCCATGAAAAAATAACATCACTATTTTTTCAGGATTATCGCCATTTTGTTCATTATTCTGATTGATATTAGACTCTGCTTGATAACAGCGAATAATCATATCACCACCATCAGCGTTGGCAATTACCTTATCTTGCCAGCTTACTGAATAGCCAGTTTTTTTATTATTCCTATTTTTATTTTTAGAATGCTCGTCAGCATTTATTTGCTGCCATACGCTTGGAGATTGCATAGCGACCATTTCGGTTGCAAATTTTTGTCGCAACTCTACTAATTGGGTAATGCCTATAGGCGGTTTAAGTTTATGGTTTAAGCCGATGATGAGTCTCATATGCGCATCAGCGTGAGGGTACTGCTCAATCGTCGGCGCCTTTACATAGTGATTGAGTCGCTCCAAAACTGGCGTTGGCAAGTCACCTAGTCCCTTTAAGAGATAATGTAGGATGTGTCGCTGATTACTACGGTCAAGCGCAGTAGTTTCTACTGTTTTTATTATTTTTGTTAGCCATGCATTTAGCGATGCACTTATGGATACATTTGGCAACGCATTTAAAGATAATACCGGCAACAATTTCATAAGTTTCCTCACTTACTCAAAATTAGCATTGGCTTCCATCTTATCGTCAGCCTTTTATGGACAACACACAATATGTTTAAAGTAATTAGATCGATATAGTCGGTTCGATCGCGCTTTCAATAATAACAATATCTAATCAAGTTAAAGATAGCTAGAATTAAGAAGCTTACTACTGCTTTTATCGCACTAGCGTAGCTGATATATAAGAGTCTGCATATTTGATGTCAGTAAGGACTGTCTTTTTACTATATGAGTTTGTCTTATTAAATTGGATGTGTGCTTTTTATAGGGAGAGTAATAATCATGCCTACATTTAAAACTTCTGTCATTCATAAAATACTAGTGTTCAGCTTATCGCTCGGGCTAACATTTCCAGCGATTGCAGCAGACTTTGCAACGACTCAAGCCATGGGAGAGCAAGATGATGCGGATGCTCAATATAGGCTTGGTTTTAAATATTATATCGGTAAAGGCGTTGAGCAGGATTATGCCAAGGCATTCGAATGGTATTTAAAATCTGCTACCCAAGGTAATGCTGAGGCTCAAAATAATCTTGGCGAACTATACGATAAAGGCAAAGGTGTTGAGCAGGATTCGGCTAAAGCTTTTGAATGGTATCTGAGAGCAGCAGAGCAAGGCGATGCTAAAGGGCAGTTCAATGTTGGTGCTCTTTATCACAAAGGTGAGGGCATCGAGCAGAGTGACAGCAAAGCCATAGAATGGTACTTAAAATCTGCCTCTCAAGGGAATGCTGGCGCTAAGAATAACTTGCAGCTTCTAAGCCTTAATAGAGAAAACAGACCTCAAAACCAAGCTAAAACGATTGAATGGCTTATCAAAGCCGCCAACGAAGGTAATGCAGACGCCCAGTTTGAGCTTGGCGTTTTCTATCACGAAGGCGATGGAATAACACAAGATTATAGCAAAGCTGTCGAATGGCTCACCAAAGCCGCTGATCACGGACAAGTAAAGGCCCAGTATGTTCTAGGCGCTATGCACTATTTTGGCAGAGGGGTTGAGCAAGATTATACCAAGGCTAGGGAGTGGTGGCAGCAATCAGCCGATCAAGGCTATGACGAAGCTCAGTATAACCTTGGAGTCATGTACAGTCATGGCGAAGGCGTTGCTCAAAGCCATAACCAAGCGTTTAATTGGTATCAAAAAGCGGCTAAACAAGGGCAGGTCGATGCGCAAAATAATCTTGGGGTCATGTATGAAAATGGCAGCGGCATTGCCAAGGATTATGCCAAAGCAGTGACGTGGTATCAAAAGTCTGCGGCTCAAGGCTTAACCGAATCCCAATATAATCTGGCATGGATGTTTGAAAATGGCTATGGTGTAAGCCGAGATTATAAGCAAGCATTTAATTGGTATCTCAAAGCGGCTAAGCAAGGTGATGCCATGGCAGCATATGTCATCGGCACGATGTACAACCATGGCAGAGGAGTGCAGCAAGATAAATCTCAAGCTAACATATGGTTAGATAAAGCTTGTGGGAATGGAGTAGAAATGAGCTGCGATCAGTAACCGCTGTCTTGTCGAGAATAGTTGATAAGGCGTTCGGCATATCTGCTGTATGTAGGCAAAATATTTGTCATTATAAGTATCTTTATTATTAAGGATAAGCCATGGCTCACTCTATAATGAAAACGATCTTTATCCATACAATGATGATTTTAGCTTTATCGCTTGGGCTAAGCGTGACAGTGTTAGCTGCAGACTTTGCAACCACTAAGTTGAAGGCAGAGCAAGGACATGCTGATGCCCAGTACCGCCTTGCCCTAATGTACGACTATGGCGAAGACATAGAGCAAGATTATACCCAAGCCTTTAAGTGGTACCAAAAGTCTGCTAATCAAGGATATCCAAAAGCGCAATATAATCTTGGTTGGATGTATAAAAACGCTCATGGTATACCAGAAGATAACGCAAAGGCGGTTGAGTGGTATATAAAAGCTGCTATCCAAGGTTATGCGTCGGCTCAAGCTACCCTTGGTTCGATGTACTACAGTGGTAAAGGGGTTACTCAAAGTTATGCCAAAGCCCTTGAGTGGTATTCGAGGGCTGCGAACCAAGGAGAAGCAGTCGGTCAATATAATATGGGAATAAGCTATGACCAAGGAGTCGCCTTACCTCAAGACTTTGAGAAGGCTGTCGAATGGTATCAAAAAGCGGCGGATCAAGGTTTTTCAGACGCACAATATAATTTAGGTCTTATGTTTGAGGAAGGAGAAGGGGTTAGTCAAGATTATAATATGGCGCTGAAGTGGTACCGAGACGCCGCTGATCAAGATGATGCAAATTCTCAATATCGCCTTGGGGTGATGTATGAGGCGGGAAAAGGCGTGCCTAAGGATAAAGTCGAAGCACAAGAGTGGTATCAAATTGCTTGTAATAACGATTATGCAAAAGGCTGCAAAGCCTATGATAGGTTAAATGCAAAAGAACTGCGCCGTCATTAAAGTTTTTGAATTAATAGAGACATGCTCCGTTCAAAATGACTAATATACATCTGCTGCAGTGTATATCTAGCATGTCTAGCAGCAAGGCACTCTTTTCCACTGACCATCTACTCGTTTGAGGGTGTCGTCTTTAAAGCGTGCTAGTTGCTTATGCGGATAACGTGTTGCGTAGCCTAAAACTGCCTCCAACGTTTTATTACGCACAAACTTTTTACTCTGTGGATCATAGAGCCAGTAAATATATTTGTCACTGTGGTCGCCTTCTGCGACGTTCAATACCAGATCAAAATAGCCGTCGTAGTTCATATCAACGTATCTGGTACTGTGTGCATCTACTTCAAACCCCGTCAACTTCTGCACCACTTTATTCGTATCTTTATTGTGTAGTGGTCAACTAATTTAGGACAACTGATAAGAGGTTTTTGTTAAAGTAGCGTTTCTCTTTTTCTAGTGGTGTTAAATAATCATTAAAATGATGCGGTCTTACGATCTGATAATAGCCCCATATATAATTAACAATGGCATTTTTAGCCTCAAAGATATTCTCATAGCCGCCCTTTCACTTCGCTATCGCTACGTCTTGCATCACTAAAACAGTCTCCCAGACTGTTTTTTAACGTTCTTCACCACTCGGTTTTAAAGCTCCTGAAGAACCTTTCAGTTGGTGCATTATCCCATGAGTGAGGATTAGCAAAGCAGTGCTTTGCCCGAGTGCAAGACGAAGGGCTGTGCCCGTAGTGGATTTCCACGACGGCTCATACTTTATATCATCCCCTCACAACTTGCCACAGATTCAGCGAACCTTGCACTGGTGTAATGGGTTCCCTGATCGGAGTGAAACAGCATATTACTTGGTTTTAGGCGCGTCTCATATGCCATCTGCAGCGCTTTGGTTGTCAGCATACTGTCAGGCGAATCTGATACGGCAAAGCCCACCACACGCCGAGCATATAAATCTAAAACGACAGCTAAATAGCACCAGCCAACCTTGATACGAACATAGGTTACATCACCCGTCCAAAATTGATTGGGTGCTGTTTGACTGAAATTTCTATTTAAGATATTGTGATGCGTTTTATGAGCGTCACCAGCGTGCTTGTATTTATGCGTCTTTAACTGACAACTTTTAAGCCCCATCTGCGCCATGAGCTGACCCGACATATAACGGGTCAGCTTGATGTCATGTTCATTCATTAGTATGGCTGCAATGCTGCGAGCCCCTGCTGAGCGCTTCGAGTCATTAAATATTTGGCGGATTAATACTTTATGTTTGACGGTTTCAAGTCTGATTGATTTTGGCTGAATTCCATAGTAATAACTACTCTTCATCACACCAAACAGCTTGCACAGAAGGCTTTTACTGACCTGTCTGTCTTGCTCTACAAGCTGACTGATTAGCGATAGCCGTTCAGGCTGTCCAAGGCCAGCAGAGCAGAAGCCTTTTTTAATATGTCGCGCTCCATAGTGAGTCGCTTAACTTGTTTGCGCAATTCTTGTAGCTCGCGTTGTTCATCCGTTAAAGCGTTGCCGACTTTAGGTGCTTGACCATCTATTTCTTGACGGTACTGACTCAGCCATTTCTGCAGGGTAGATTTGCCAATACCCAGTGAGCTTGCCACATCTGGTATTTTACGTTTGTGATCAGTGACTAAGCTGATGGCTTCAAGTTTAAATTCTCGGGTATATTGGTTGCGTTTGTTGGTGATACTATTTTCCTTCTTTGGGTTAGTATAAACCTCTTATGTACTGTCCAAGTTTATTATGCCACTACAATCAGCAAAAGGCTGCTCTGCAGCGAAGCAAGACAGCTATGCTCGTAGTGGGGCGAGAATTCAAAATGGTTTGGGCTATAGATCGCCAAGACAGGTGTGGTCTGACTTTTACCGTCAAGCTGCGTCACTAAAATCTCCCAAGGTTGACTGTACAGATTTGAGGGCAGGGGTCATTTTCAAACTACAATACAAATCCGTAAATTTACCCTGCGTAAGTAAAATATTTATTCGCTTATTTGTATCAGTAGCAGTAAAATGCAAGACAGTTTTCTACACGAGTTTATGAGTAACCAATGATACGTTTAACTGAAATTAAATTGCCATTAAATCATGCACCTGAAGATTTAACGACTGCTATAACGACAAAACTTAAAATTTCTGCTGAGAAAATCGCTTCATTTGTGATGTTTAAACGTGGTTATGATGCTCGTAATAAAAGAAATATCCAATTAATTTATACACTAGATATCACACTGACCGACTCGGATTTAACCAATGATTTACTGGTTCAATTTGAGTCAGACAACCATGTTAAAGCAACACCAGATACCAGCTACAAATATGTAGGTGAAGCGCCAAAAGATTTAACCGAACGTCCTGTTGTTATTGGTTTTGGTCCTTGTGGTTTATTGGCAGGACTCACCCTTGCCCAAATGGGTTTTAAACCAATTATTATTGAACGCGGCAATGAAGTCAGACAACGTACCAAAGACACCTTTGGCTTTTGGCGTCAGCGTAAATTAAACACGGAATCAAACGTACAATTCGGTGAAGGTGGAGCGGGTACTTTTTCTGACGGTAAATTATATAGCCAAGTGAAAGATCCAAATCATTATGGCCGTAAAGTAATGACCGAGTTTGTAAAAGCCGGCGCACCAGATGAGATTTTATTTGTTAGTAAACCGCACATAGGTACTTATAAGTTAGTCACGATGGTAGAAAAAATGCGTGCCGAGATCATAGCACTCGGTGGAGAAGTTCGTTTTGCTACTCGCGTGGACGATTTGCATATCACTGACTCAAAAGTCACTGGCGTGACACTTAATAGTGGCGAGATCTTAAAAACCAACCATGTTGTTCTTGCTGTTGGTCATAGCGCCCGAGACACGTTTGAGATGATCCATGAAAAAGGCGTGTATATTGAAGCAAAACCTTTCTCGATTGGCTTTAGAATTGAGCATAAACAGTCAACCATAGATCAAGCACGCTTTGGTGACAATGCTGGAAACGAAATACTTGGCGCAGCAGACTATAAACTGGTTCATCATTGTAAAAATGGTCGTTCTGTTTATAGCTTCTGTATGTGTCCAGGCGGAACGGTTGTTGCCGCAGCATCAGAAGAAGGCCGAGTTGTCACTAACGGCATGAGCCAATATTCAAGAAACGAGCGTAACGCCAACAGTGCTATTGTTGTCGGCATCGACCCAGAGCGAGATTACCCAAATCATCCTCTTGCTGGTATCGAATTACAAAGACAACTAGAGACTTTAGCCTTTGAATTAGGCGGCAAAGACTACAGTGCACCAGCGCAAACCATTGGTGATTTCTTGAAAGGCAAACCACATTCAGAATTGGGCGATGTAAAACCGTCTTATACACCGGGTATTACCTTAACTGATTTAAGCAAAGCGTTACCTGACTTTGCCGTAGATGCCATACGTGAAGCCATTCCAGCGTTTAATAAAAAAATCCAAGGGTTTTCATCTGACGACGGTTTACTAACTGGGGTAGAAACCAGAACATCGTCACCAATCAGTATTAAACGCAATAAAGACTTCCAAAGCATTAACACCAAAGGCTTATTCCCTGCAGGCGAGGGTGCTGGCTACGCAGGTGGCATATTATCAGCAGGGATTGATGGTATTAAAGTGGCCGAAGCTGTAGCGAAATCGATGTTAAAGATAGAGTAAGAGCGGCTGTAAATTGTAAGCAAAACTCAATATTAAAATGTTTACTTAGATAAAGACATATGATCGATAAAGCCTTTCAAGCTATAAAATATAAAGCTTGAAAGGCTTTTTTGTGTTTTGAAGGTGGAGAATTATTCTCATGTCTTTAATAAATTTGGACATCCTAAAAGCATGAGCTGATTGGATTAATAAGCGATGCCGGATATTTTGTGTTTTGACGGTATTTTGTATGAAAATGCATCGTCAGTTATGCAATGTTATGTTTTGATATGTTAAGACATTAAAAACCCGCACAGCGTATAGGCTAGGGGGTTCTATAATTACTTATGACAATATTTGTTGGTGCGCCCACCACGCTTCAATCATTAAGCTACAGGGCTTTAGTAATAAGGTTTAAAGGTTTTTATATTATTATATGCACATCAATATGTACAACATTTCGCTATCGCTAACCTGTCTTTTCGCCTGTTTAGGCAAAGCAAACTTGATTACAAATATTATGCTTGTCAGTACCATCTTATATCAAAAATGTTCAATGTTTCCTAGTAGGCAGACTATAACAAGATAGCATTGATTGATATAAACAACTTAGCATTTATTATCTATCACAGACCGACCACAATTAATCGCTTGCAACTTGTCTTCATGGGGTTAAATTGCTAAACGCTATCAAGCGCAATTATGGACTGATTTAGTTAAGCGTTTATCATGCGTTTTCTTTGCGCCCGTGCAACTTTCATCTTAATAACGTGCGTATATCGCGTATTGTGATTATCTAAATATAGCCAATTTATACTTGCGTTTAAGATGCGTTTTCTTGCATTGTACCTAGTGAGTCTTATCGCACCTACTCGCAAAAATGGCATAGGTAGCCGCCTTAAATTGATGAGAATTTTATTCCTAATAAAATCGTTTTTTTTATTCCAATCCCTTTTAGTGTTTCCAGTGCTAACACTTATTCTCATTAGCTTGTAGCGGTTTTTTGCATTGGAATAATCGCGCAATTATGGTAATTATTATTCCTAGGTTCCCTGTTTTTGGCTTTTATATTTCCCTAATTAAATTTCCTAACGCTTGTATTTTTCCGTCCTCACGCCCTTGTGCGTATAGGTATTTCTACTTTATAAATTTTTGAAACTGGCAATAAATATTTCCTAAATATCGTCAATTTCCAGTGTTTGAGCCATGTCATATTTCCTGCTATCTACTGATACTAAAAACAACTTGCACTTTGATTGCATGGGGTTGAATTGCTAAACACAGGTAGTACGTCGAATCTTATACAATGAAATATATTACTATACCCATAAATCTCACATTCAGACTTGCCGAGTAATGTCGAATACCCTTATGATGGACATATTTTATCTAAGATGGCTATCACCTCATCTCTGATAGACGATCTACAACTCACATCCTTGCTCAACAAACAATAAGACAACTCCATGACCAAAAACTTTTCTCAAACAGCGGCTTTTATCTGGTCTGTCGCTGACCTATTGCGCGGTGACTTTAAGCAGTCCCAATACGGCCGTATCATCCTGCCATTTACACTACTACGCCGCTTAGAATGCGTATTAGAAGAGACTAAAGCAGCTGTGGTTGCTGAGAGCCAACGTATCGCTGATATGGGTCTGCCAGAGGAAGCACAAGAGAAGTTCATCATTCGTGCCAGCAAGCGTCCGTTCTATAATACCTCGCCGATGGATCTGAGCAAGATGGGTCAAAGCGATATTAAGGATAACCTTAATACTTACGTGCAATCATTCTCTAAAGACGCGCGTGAGATATTTGAACATTTCAAATTTGAAGAATTTGTCGGGCAACTGGCCGATGCCAACTTGCTATATAAAGTGGTGCAGATGTTCGCCAATACCGATCTTAGCCCTGAGGCAATCTCTAACCATGAAATGGGCTTTGTGTTTGAAGAGCTAATCCGCCGCTTTGCTGAAAGCTCGAATGAGACCGCAGGGGAGCATTTTACCCCGCGTGATATCGTGCGCCTGACTACCTCACTGGTATTTATGGAAGATGATGACGCGCTGACCAAAGACGGCATCATTCGCACCATATATGACCCGACAGCGGGTACGGGCGGCTTCCTATCCTCGGGTATGGAGTACGTGCTAGAGCTCAACCCTGACGCGGTGATGCGTACCTATGGGCAAGAGCTCAACCCTGAGTCTTATGCCATCTGTAAAGCTGACATGCTGATCAAAGGCCAAGAGGTCAATAATATTAAGCTAGGTAATACCTTATCTAGTGATCAGCTGGCAGGTGAGCAGTTCGACTATATGCTGTCTAATCCGCCGTTTGGGGTGGACTGGAAAAAGATATCAGGTGAGATCAAAGATGAGCATGAGCAAAAAGGTTTTGATGGTCGCTTTGGGGCTGGCTTGCCGCGCGTGTCTGATGGGTCTTTATTGTTTCTGATGCATCTGATTAGCAAGATGCGTCCGATCACTGCTAATGAGCAAGAGGCTAGTAATGGTCAAAATAGCAATCAGGGCAGCCGTATCGGTATCATTTTAAATGGTTCACCGTTATTCACGGGCGGAGCGGGCAGCGGCGAGAGTGAGATTCGCCGTTATATCTTAGAAGCCGATTTGCTAGAGGCTATTATCGCTCTGCCTACTGATATGTTTTACAACACGGGTATCGCTACCTATGTATGGGTATTGAGCAATAAGAAAGCGCCTGAGCGTAAAGGTCATGTGCAATTGATTGATGGCAGTAACCTATACGGCAAGATGCGTAAATCACTTGGCTCAAAGCGTAATGAGATGAGCGATGATGATATCAAGACCATTATCCGCAGCTTTGGTGACTTTGAGGTGGTTGATGCGCGTGTGCTCGATAAGCCAGAGGAAGTGAAGTCCAACCGTGGCCGTCAGTCTGCCAATCCTAAAGCTGAACCTGCCAAGACCTTTGCCAGTAAGATATTTGCCACTCATGAGTTTGGCTATCGCCGTATCACCATTGAGCGTCCACTTCGTCTGTCTGCTCAGATGTCTGATAGCGCCATTGATAACTTGCGTTATGCGCCTAAGCCGTTCGATATGGTCATGCCAGCACTGTATGAGGCATTTGGTGATAATTGGACGACTGACAGCAACAATAACAGCTATGGCGATTTATCAGCGGTCACGTTAGAAGCACGTGCGATGATTAAAGCCGACTTTAGCGAGCTAAAAGAAAGCCAAGTCAAAGACGTACTGGCGGCTAAGCTATGGCAGTCGCAACTTGCACTGATGAATAAAGCCAAAGCCTTACAAGCTGCTATCGGTGAAAACCAATTCGATGACTTCAATGAGTTTGATAAAGTGTTTAAGCAAGCGTTAAAAGATGCTGATATCAGCCTAGACACCAAAGAAAAGAAACAGCTGCTAGATGCGATCACATGGAAAAATTCTGAAGCAGAACCTGTCATCAAAAAAGCGGTCAAGGTTGCCAGTCCGCTTTATGGTGCGTTTAGTTATACTGACCCTGCCAGCAAGACCAAAATAGTAGAGTTTCAAACCGATAGCGATTTACGTGATTATGAAAACGTACCACTTAATCCTGAGGTGACGACGACTGAGTTGATTGAAAGTTACTTCGCTCGTGAAGTGCAGCCGCATGTGCCTGATGCGTGGATTAATGCCGATAAGACAGATGCCATTGATGAAGAGATAGGCATTGTGGGCTTTGAGATACCGTTTAACCGTCATTTCTATGTGTATGAGCCACCGCGCCCGCTAGCTGAGATTGATGCGGACTTGGATGCGGTTAGCACTGAGATTATGCAGTTATTGGGTGAGGTACATTCATAATGGCGAAGTATCAGCAATATAATGAATATAAGGATTCAGGGGTTGAGTGGTTGGGGAGGATTCCTCATGGTTGGAAGGTATTAAGGGGCAAATATGTTTTCCAAGAATTTCGTGAACGCTCTACAACTGGTGAAGAAGTGCTTCTATCAGTTTCAGAGTACTATGGTGTAAAACCAAGGTCAGAGAAAATTTCTGAAGGTGATCATTTATCACGTGCTGAAAGTCTAGTAGATTATAAGAAGTGTTATAAAAATGACTTAGTCATGAATATTATGCTGGCTTGGAAGCGTGGCTTGGGCGTTAGCAAATATGATGGAATAGTAAGTCCAGCCTATTCAGTTTTTCGGTTTAATAAGGGCATACATCCTTATTTTATGCACCATTTGTTCAGAACAGATTTATATACAAGTCATTTTAAAACACGTTCCACAGGTGTCATTGATTCTCGATTAAGACTTTATCCTGAATCATTTTTAGACACTGAGATATTAATACCTTCTTATGAAGAGCAAGCTCAAATTGCCAACTTCCTCGAGCATGAAACCGCTCAAATCGATACTCTAATCGAAAAACAGCAAATCCTTATCCAGCTGTTAAAAGAGAAACGCCAAGCGGTGATTAGTCATGCCGTGACTAAAGGCTTAAACCCTGACGCGCCAATGAAAAATTCGGGTGTTGAATGGTTGGGGGAAGTACCTGAGCATTGGGAGGTTTCTAAATTAAAATACTTGATAAGCGAGCCTTTACAGTATGGTGCGAACGAAGCTGCGGAAGATGTTGATAAAACTCACCCAAGATTTGTAAGAATAACTGATGTATTACCTAATGGTAATTTAAAAGATGATACTTTCAGGTCATTACCTCAGGACATTGCTGAGCCATATATGTTAATGGATGGTGATGTACTGCTGGCTAGAAGTGGCGGAACTGTAGGTAAAAGTTTCATTTATAGAGATTCATGGGGTAAATGCTGTTTTGCAGGTTATCTGATAAAAGCGAAAATTGATGAAAATATAACTCCGGCAGAATGGTTTTATTTAAACACACTAACTGACTTTTATTGGAAGTGGATTGAGAGTATTCAAATTCAAGCGACGATTCAAAACGTCAGTGCAGATAAGTACAACTCGTTCGTTATTGCCGTACCGCCACTAGAAGAGAGTTATAAGATTATTTCTCATATTAAATTTAATTTAGAAGTTTTTGATACGTTGGTAATGAAAGCAGAACAAGCCATCCAACTCATGCAAGAACGCCGCACCGCTTTAATATCTGCTGCCGTCACAGGCAAGATTGATGTGCGGGGTTGGCGGGTGCCTGAGTAGCTGTAAATAGAGATTAAGCGCATATTGCGTTTGATAAACAAGAAGAACAATAAAAGGAGTTATATGATGAAAGCAGTTACCGTAGCAGCTCTATTGGCATCAATGGCCGTGACCACCATCGCCCAAGCACAGACCTATAAATGGGAAGATGATTTTTGCAGTATGCAGGGTGACTTTGATAGTAAAAAATATACCGCTAAGCAAATCAAGAATTCACATTTAGTATTAGAAAGCTTAACCAGATCAAATCTAGATAGCTTTTTTCCACCGATGGATATTGACGCGCTAGACAAGTTATCGATGAAAGACTTAGACAAGCTTACTGAAGAATATATAAAAGTTAAGAATAATATTGAACGACTTGATGTGGTGCCTGACGCAAAAGGCTATAAGCAAGAGTTGGTCAAATCTATTGACGGCGAATATAAACAAAATAAATTGACGATTTTGGGATATCTGAATCCCAGTGAGGCACTCAAGCAAAGCCCGCAAATGTGTAAAACTTATATTGAGCCGTTATTAAAGAATGAAACGGCTGTGCAAAATAGATGGAAACAGTTTGTTGAAGAGCAAATTCAAGAACAAGCAGATATCACAGACGATGGTGGTAAGTATTACCGCAGTTTGGCTACCAAGCGCTATCAGGAAGAAAAAGCCAGCAACCCTACTAAGTACGCCAAGATAAACTTGGTTACTTTTGGTTTTGGTAATTGCGTCAATGAGCAGGTCTATCATGCTGACTCTGAAGTGGTATTTAAAAATCAGCAAAAACTGAATAAAGCGTTATTTGGTAAAAGCTTTAAGCAGATGTGCGATGAGCCGTAAAACTTGGATTACGTTTTTTAATAAAGCCGAATAAACCGCCTAACTCGTGCAAGTATGCCGCACCGCTCTAATATCTGCTGCTGTTACGGGTAAAATTGACGTGAGGGGTTGGCGGGCGCCTAATTTCCACTAACCACCTTTTAGACAATAGCTAACAATTATTGAAATTTGAAACTAATTTATTAAAAATATAAGAGTAATTATCTATGAAGCCTGTTCAATCTTTTGAAGAAAAAAATTCAGTTAAGACTTTACTAATATACATTTTAATTAGTATGTGGGTTATTGGTTTATTATTAATTTGGGGTCAATATAACGGCGAAGTGACTATTGATAGTAGTGGTTATCGGAATTCAGTCGATGTTAATGTCATTAATGGTTATGGAGAAGAAATTCCTGTAAAGATCGAAAATGATTATGAAGCTCCTGTACCTGTTTCAGTCCAATAAAATTAGTAAGAATCGTTCTACGTGCCATAATTTCTTGAATTTTTACTGCTGTGATGTGCAAGATCGATGCTTAGGGTTTTATTAATAAGTTAAGGGGCTGAAATATATGTTGTTTAAGTATCGCTCAATTGAGGACATGTTTTACGTTTTAGATATTATTATCAATCAAAGATTATATGCTACAACATTTGATCAAATGAATGATCCAATGGAAGGTATCTATACTGGCCAGCAGCATTTCAATGATAATGAATTGGAAGCATTGAATAGATATAGAGGGACTATAAAGCTATGTTCACTTTCAAGAGTCCACGATAATCCATTAATGTGGTCTCACTACACAAATGGTAGTAGAGGTGTCGTAATTGAACTTGAACTTGATTGGAATTCTGATGATATAGATATATGTGATGTCCGTTATGGAACAAATTTTGAGTTACAGCATAATTCAAATATTGATCAACAACTGGCTAAAGAAGTACTATCTCACAAAGCATCATTTTGGCATTATGAAGAAGAAGTGAGAGTCTTTACGGATCGAAATTTTATACCTATAAAGGTAAAAAGAATAATCTTTGGCGAAAAAGTCGACGAAGAAAGAAAAAATATGCTTAAAAAAATCATCAATAGTTTTGATTCATCTATTCAAATAAAGGAATGGGATGAAGACAGTTTATATGTCTATACTCAACCTGTTGAAGACTTGTCCCAATTAAAAGCCACACAGGGACTGACTCCTGAAGATTTATCCTCACTGTTAACCTCAAAGGATTGACATGATTAACACCCATAACGTCACCTACGAATCTGTCTTCCAAGCCGATATCGTCACTCAGATGCAAGCGCAAGGCTGGCAATTGGGCAGTCCTAGCGGCTATACGGCTGAGACCGCGCTATATGAGCAAGACGTGCTGGACTTTGTGCAGGGCACCCAGCCGCAAGAGTGGCAGAAGTTTTGTCGCACCTTTCCTATCGACTCAGAACGCCACTTTATTGCCGCATTGGTGAAGCAGCTCAACAAAGCGGACGCGCACGCCACCGATAGAGCCTCGCGCACCTATGGCACGCTGGGCGTATTGCGTCATGGTTTAAAGATTCGTAACGCGCGTTTTAGCTTATGCCAGTTCAAACCTGAGCACAGCCTAAACCCTGAGATCATGGTACGCTATGAAGCCAATATCTGCCGTGTTGTCCCTGAGGTAGTGTATAGCCCTCATACCAGTCTTAAGGACGGTGCTGACGCTAATGGCAAGGTCGCTAAACGTAACCGAATTGATATCGTGCTATTCGTCAATGGCTTGCCCGTGACCACAATGGAGCTAAAGTCAGAATTTAAGCAAGCAGTACAAAATGCCATTACTCAGTATAAGCGCACCCGCCTGCCAAAAGACCCTGATACTAAAAAAACTGAGCCGCTGCTGACGTTTAAGCGCGGCGCACTGGTGCATTTCGCCGTCAGTCAATATGAAGTCTATATGACCACAAGGCTGGCAGGTGACAGTACATACTTCTTACCGTTTAACAAAGGCACTAGTGATGGCGGTGCGGGTAATGACGTGCCAGCCGATAGCAGCCGCTATGCCACCGATTACCTATGGAATGAAGTGCTGACGCCTGATAACTTGCTGGCCATTCTCGGCCACTTTATGCACTTGCAGATCGAAGAGGAAGAGGACGCGATCGGGCGCAAGTCCAAAAAAGAGACCATGATGTTCCCGCGCTATCATCAGTGGGACGTGGTGACCAAGCTGGTCGATGCCGCCATTACTGAGGGCGCGGGACAAAAGTATCTCATTCAGCACAGCGCTGGCTCGGGCAAGTCTAACTCTATCGCATGGACAGCACATCAGCTATCCACCTTATACAACAGCGATGGCGATAAACAGTTTCATTCAGTCATTGTTATCACCGACCGTACCGTGCTTGATGATCAATTGCAGGATACCATCTATCAGTTTGAACATGCCGATGGCGTGGTTGGCAAGATTAATAGAAAAGAGAGCGACGGCTCAAAGTCTGAGCAGCTTGCCAGTGCATTAGTGAACTCACAGCCGATTATTATCGTGACCATTCAAACCTTTCCGTTTGTACTAAAAGCGATTGAAGACTCAAGTGTGCTTAAGTCGCGCCGCTATGCCATCATCGCCGATGAAGCACATTCCTCACAGACAGGCTCTACCGCACGCCAGCTCAAAGAAGTATTGGTCTCAGGCGATATAGAGAGTAATACTACTGACAATGACACGGCGCTATCTAGTGAGGACATATTGGATGCCACACTTGCCGCACGCCGTAGCAGTCCTAATCTAAGCTACTATGCCTTTACCGCCACACCTAAGCCAAAAACCATTGAGCTATTCGGAAGGCTACCTAACCCTAACTTGCCAGCATCGAAAGATAACCTGCCAGCTGCTTATCATGTCTACTCCATGCGCCAAGCGATTGAAGAAGGCTTCATCCTAGATGTGCTCAAGAACTACACCAACTACAAAGTGGTCTACCAGCTCAAGCAAAAGCTCGCCGCTGATGATGAGGTCGATTCGCGCCGCGCCAAGATTAAATTGAATAACTGGGTGCGCCTTCATGATCATAATATTGCGCAAAAGGTCAAAGTTATCATTGAGCACTTCAATGATAATGTTAAAGGCTTACTGGGCGGGCAAGCCAAAGCGATGGTCGTAACTGGTTCGCGTAAAGAGGCAGTACGCTACAAGCTCGCTTTTGATAACTATATTGTTGATAACGGTTACCGCGGTATTAACGCAATGGTCGCGTTCTCAGGGGAAGTTACCTTTGACGATAACGACCCTGATAGTAGCGCGCTCATCGGTGAAAAGTTCACTGAAATTAATATGAATATCGGTTTAAAAAAACGTGACCTACGTACCGCCTTTGACAGTGATGACTATCAGGTAATGCTAGTGGCTAATAAGTTTCAGACGGGCTTTGATCAGCCTAAGCTGTGCGCCATGTACGTCGATAAGAAATTAGTCGGTGTCGATTGCGTCCAGACCTTATCACGACTTAACCGTACCTATAAGGGCAAAGCAGAGAGCGGCACTTTTGTACTCGACTTCTTTAATGATCCTGATGATATCTTGGCCGCCTTTCAGCCGTATTACGAGACTGCAACCTTGGCGGACGTGTCTGACCCTGATCAAGTTTATGACCTCTACGAGAAACTACGCGCCAGCGGTATTTTCTTATGGCGTGAGGTTGAGCAGTTCGTTGAAGCGTTTTATAGCAAGAATAAATCTAACGCGGCTATCAGTAATATCTGCAAGCCAGCGGTTGAGCGTTGGCAAAAGCAGTACCTTGAGGCGCGTACAGAGGCAAAGCACGCTAAAACGATGCTTGAGCGTACCAAGGCCACTGGTGATGTCGTGCTCATTACCAATGCTGAGAACGACTATAAAGGCTTTAAGACTAAACAAGACGAGCTTGAGATCTTTAAAAAGGATCTTGGTACTTTTACCCGCCAGTACGAGTTTATGTCGCAAATCGTTGACTATGACAGCAAGGATCTTGAGAAGCTCAGCCTATACGCGCGTAACCTACAGCCGCTACTACGCGAGAGCATCAATGAGGACGACGATATCGATTTAAGTAATATCGTGATGAGTCATTATCGTGTCTCAAAGCTTTATCAGCAGGATCTTAAATTACAAGAGAGTAGCGGTGAGCTTGACGCAGGTGGTGGCGCTGGTACTGCTAAGCCCAAGGATAAAAAAGAAGAGCTGTTATCGCAAGTTATCATTAGACTAAACGAAGTATTTGCAGGCGAAGATTTTACGGATAAAGATAAAGTGAATTTTATGAATACTATTTGGGATAAAGTCACGGAAAACGAAATTGTGGTCAAGCAATTCAGTAATAACAGCACCGATCAGATTATGTTAGGTGGTTATCCTGATGCCGCCGAAGACGCTATGTTTGAAGCAAAGGATGCGTTTGAAGACATGACTATGCACTTACTGTCTAATCCTAACCAGTTTAAAAAGTTCATTAGATTGATGCTTGATACGAAGCTGGGTGCTTAAAGGTTAGGTTTTTCACTTATGACAGATGTTAATTAAGTTCAATCTGAGGTTTTATGAGGTTTTGGCAAGTTTTTATTCTATATAGATGTTGGGTTTTAACCTTAAATTTTCTAAACCAATTACAACCAAAAAAGGCATTACTTCTACATAACGCCCTAATTTGAATAGAATATTTAAAATAGTCTAACTATCAATAACAGTAGCCTTTAGAAAGCTCCCACTGTTTACCGTCTTGGTCATAACCTTCGTTACCAGAGTAGCTAAGGTATCGATTATCGAGTTTAATGACCGTTGTACCATCATTACTCCAAAACATGACCGCATATTTTGAAAAGCTATCATAACAAGAATAGCAACTAGTCTTACTTTTAAGCTCACTGCCATCGATCAAAGTGGCACTTACTTTATAAGACTTTGACCATTCACCAAAAGCTTGCCTATATTTGGCACATACTTCTTCTACCTCAGCGGCATTTGCTAAAGGAGCAAAACCTATAATAGCAAGAGTAATTAAAGGAGTTGTTAAGTATTTCATAAATATTCCATAAAATAAAAAATATAAATTATTTTTAACCTTCTGATTTTTAAACAATATCTTATAAATATTTATTTAAACGCTCATCTACTATACTACCATTATAATACAAACAGGAAATAATAGAAATAAAAAGGACGCTATTTTTCAATAACGCCCCATAACTGCACTGACAAAACTGACGAAACTATAAAAGCTCTGCTAGTCTTGAGTTGATAGAGTAACGCTCAGTCGGTCTGCCTCCTTGCCCTGTGCTTTTTACCTCTTGCCAGCTTAACCAGTCATGTTCGACTAATATTTCAAGCGCGTTGAGTACATCATCTGCCTCAGTTAAACCTTTCCACCCCCTGCGGATTAGCTGGCGAGCTGTGAAGCCATGTTCAATCCAATCGGTTTTGTCAGTTTTGTCAGCTCCTTTTTTGACCATATTCATTATTTTATCTGCTAAATAAGACGCTTTGATATTAGCGCTGTCGGTGACTGTGCTATATATCCTCATCATGTGACTCTCTAATACCTCACACCATGCCAGCGCTGCTCTGAGTGCGTTCATATTGACTGCACCTAAAGACGTGCCATGTTCGATACAATCGACTAAGTGAAAGACTAGCGCTAATGACGGTACTGTTTTAGCATACTTGATTAGATGCTCAGCTATGATGCTATGCTCAGCGTCACTAGCTCTGAGTTTAAGCGCGTCATACCAACTCATAAATACTTGATAGGCTTCATCAGTAAAGCGGTAATAGGGGCGCTTGTGGTAATCATCAATTGGTTTTGCACCATAGCGTATGAAGTCACCTAGCTGCATACTGTCAATCGTTTCAAATAAATTATAGATAGCATCACGGCTTTCTTTATCAGGTGGCAAGTCACGCTCTTTACTATTAGGTAGTGCGTCAGGATAGACCATTAACTGAAAGCGCTGGATAAGTCCGTCATTGCCTAACCCTTTCATCGTCTTAGATAAGTAATACTCGAGCTTGTCAGGCTGAATGCCACCAATGACCGATAGACAATGTGTGTCGATAAACACTGAGCCTCTGCCTATCCTATCGACTTGAAAGCTTCCTAAGCCATTAAAGCCCTCAAGATAGAATGACCGTACTTGTTGGTTGCTTTCACTCTCTAATGAGGCAAGCCAGCCTGTCAGCTCATCACGCTTAACTAACATACCGTTTTTGTGTTTGCTCTCAAGCTCTCCGATACTCTCAATCGTACCATCATCAGTAACATAGCGTTTAATCTCAGGCATCAGCTCATCAGTCTGCTTTGCCTCTGCCAATTCCTGTGCTTTAGCTTTTAGGTCATCTTGACTGATCTCAGTATCATCATCGGCTTGGGTCGCTAGCTTTTTAGCAAGGTCACTGAGCTGCTTCTCAGCTGCCTTTGTCATGTGCTTATTTAGCTCTTTTTGGGTGTCATGCTCGAGCCTATCCTCATTGTATTTATCTTTAGCGAGTGCAACTAAATGCGATATTGGTTTTAATCCTTCAGAGAGTGACGGTGATTTCTTACTAGATGGATTGCCAATGATTGCACCGTAAAAGTTAGGTACTACCTCCCAGTTATCGTACATCTTCGGGTAGATGCTCAGCTTCGAACCTATCAAGCTACCTAAAGATACCACTAATGGCATTAGCACATACTCAATAGGTACGCTTAAGCGCTCAGCACTGTTTGAAGCATAACCCCATAGTAGTTTTGGCATCATAGCGCTTGTCAGCGTCTTAACTGGTGGTAGCGTTTGACTGATAGGTTTGGGCTTTGGTTTGCCTAATGCTTGCAAGTTTATGATCTCAGCATCAGCCATTAAGTCCTTATAGTTAGCGTCAAAATCAAGCGCGTCATAAATAAGCGTATGCTCACAAACGATAGCTTCAACATTCACGCCTTTAAGCGGTGTTATTACTTTAGCTTTGTTTTGTGAGGTGGTCACGATGGTCACTTGCTGCACCTCTGCGAAGTGCTTTACCGTCCGATTAAATAGACTAGGTACAAGGCAAGTGAGTACCGTCACATCAATACCTAGCTTGCAATAAGCGTTATAACATCGGACTGCCTCAGCAAGATCACCTATAACTATCCACTTGCTATCTTGACTCATTGAGCCAATGACAAAGGCGCTTGGTATATCAGTATCAGATATAAAGATACGTCCGTTATCCTCAAGCGGTATGCTCGCAAGATTAACTTGCTCAGCTTTGTTATTGAGCATAACCAGCCCTATCGTATCGGCGGTATCGAGCTGCTTTTCACCTGACAATGCTCCTGTAAATATGCTAATATCTTTATCTAGATAGATGACTGAGTTTGATATTCCATTGCTTAGTACACTTTCTAAAGAGTCATGACCTGCAACATCTGCAAATGTAGCGAGTCTAAAATCTACGATATATTGTGACAAGCCTATGCTAACAGCATGGGCTTTTTCATGGTTGTTGGTCTGCAGCATAGTAGTCATCTATTACTCCTTTCATCGCAACTCGTTCTACTGACATATAGACTGATGCTTTTCAAAGTAGATATTAATATCGGTATGCCAGTGATGTTGTTTTGATAAGTGTTTTTACACTCCACTAATTCTTCAATTACAAAGATCTTAGGTTCGTTTTGCTTGCATCCGATCAGTGACAGTAGAAAGCCAATACCTATCACCCATGCCATGAAAACAACAAATCTTAGCAGTAAGTCAAAATTGCCAGTCTTATTGCTACTGTGCGCCGCGTATTGGGGCTTTGAATTGGTTCTAGTATTATCACTCATGCTGCGTTACCTCCATTTCAGGCATTGACAGCACGCTGTTCATCTGTTCGCTAGCATCGGTGGCAAACAATGAGTCTCTAAATAATGCAGCTATGACTGCTTGAATAACTCCCTTAGATATAGCGTCGTCTGTTTGCACGGCTTGTAATGCCATTGCGTAATGTTCGGTATCAATCGCTAATAGGACTAGGTGTTCGTTGATATGCTCAAGTGTGTCCGCTATCTGCAATAATTTGTTGTTTGATTTGTTCATTTAGCTCACCTCACTGTTAGATAATTCACTTTCAAGTAAGGTCTGTTCATCAAGCCAATAGACTGAAAAACGCTTGTCGTTATGATTGACCATTTCACTTTGAATTAGCAGTCCTGTATCGCGCAAATTATGGATGCGTTGGGCTAGGCTTGTGATTTGATAAAGGCGGTAAGCGTCCCATGTGGTGATAGTAGCCCCTGTCATTAGGTGCGCTCTGATTATCTCTATTTGGGTCTTGGGTGCTGGCTCGTTGGTAACGGGTGCAGTAGCTGTGGTCGTCATATCAAGCCCCCTCTGTCGTATCAGTGGTGGCATGACTGTCTAGCCAGTGATTAATATCAGACAAGCGCCATAGACTAGCCCGTCCGATTTTTACGGGTGCTGGGAATTTGTCTTCATTGATTAAATGGTATATGTGTTTGGCGCTAAAGCCAGTGATACCGCGTGTAGCGGTTTTGGCAGTGACGGTGCGCTGTTGACCTGACTTTTTAATGTAGGTCTTAGCGGTTTGCGCTGGTTGGTTGGCAAGGTCTGCCATTCTTAGATATCGGTCGATAAGTGTCATGATAATTTACCTCATAGCTGTTAAAAGGTTTGCCAGTGATGGCGGGTTGCTATGAGATAAATGATAGAGAGTATTTAAATACTAAAATAGACAGTATGGTAGGGAACTATTTCCCGACCTTTAAACTAAGAGTTGAGATGCTTAGAATGAATAATTTCCCAAAACTTAGTGTTTATAAGCTTTTTAATAGGGAGGTAGGTTAAAATGGCAAGTCATCTTTTTCGTGTTCTGAAATGTTAATATTAGGCAAAATAGCTATTAATTCTTTATGAATTTCTATTTCTTTGCTACTAGCATCAGAATGTTCTTCTAATGGTAGGGTATGTTTATTTTTTGCTCGCCCACCTTTAGTTGCCCAATTAGAGATGCTTGCTAAACTTTCAAAAACTTTGACGCTCTGATTTTCTACTCCATACGATGAAGCGTTTTTTGATATCCAATCAGTCATGAACTGTTTATATGTTTCACCTTGTAGATCAGCTGTTTGAGCAACCTCCCAAGCTTTAACACATACTGCTAATTTAGGAGCGTAATGAAGATGATCAGGATTCATGTAGTCATCTTTTTTCCCGTTTGGAAATAGCAGAGGAGGATAAACACCTCTATCTTCGAGCCAGTTTTTTAGATTTTCCCTATCTATCATAGTTTCTGTGGTATCAATTCCATTCAAAACTATCCAATCGCTTTGCAAGTTAGATTTTGAAACTCGTTGATCATTTAAGGTTGATACTATATTTGCTTTCAACCTGCCTGCAGTTATAGAGCGAGTTAATGATGTCATAGCAATATTAAATGACATTTTACTTGAGTTTGTGTAGCTTCTATTCTGTTCATTTAAAAAGAAAAAATTATACTGTGAGTCATAATCTACATCACTTGGTGATGCTCCTGAAATTAATGCAGCTGCATCATTAATGCTTAATATGTCCATTAGCTTGAAAGACTCTGCATCGGTAATACCAACATATTCCATAATTCACACCTTCCAATACACACTTTGGTATAAAAAGGTGCAAGGCATTACCGTCATAAAGGTGTGTAAAACTGACGGTGTTCGGGTAATTAGTCCTAGCCTTGCAATCGGTTGTGACAGCGATTGAAGCTATCAATCTCGGTCTGCCAGCCTAATGCTGACGATAAGTGGTAAGGCGGTGTTGTTAAAGCTGCTTGGCAAGCTGCGCTAATAGCTCAGGCGATACGCCTTGTGCCTGTAAGCTTTTTATCAGCATGTCCTTATCGTGCAGCGCTATATCGGTAGCTTGCTCGTTGCGGCTATTCATTTCTTTAGCGAGTTCATCAGGGGTCAGCAAGTCAAAGCTGACCGCCTTGCCAGCTCGCAGGTCATCAAGATGGTTCGCCCATTTATTCATCATCATTTGCCGTTCAGCTAAGTGTGCCGATAAGTCATAACGCTTCTTAACGCTCGATTGTTCAAGGTGCGCTAGCTGTATCTCGATTAAGTTGTCATTGAATTGCAGCTCATACAGCCCCGTGCTGGCAAGCTGCCTAAAGCCGTGACCTGTCATCTTAGGGTAGGGGTCACCTGTATAACCCATGCGTTTGAGTGCTTGATTGAACCATACCTCACTATAGGGCTGACTGCGTTCAAAGTTATAGAACACATAACCCGTCTGCTCCGTTAGTGGACGCATACGCTCAATGATAGCCATTGCTTGAGGTGATAGTGGAATGATGTGGTCTTGACGCATTTTCATCTTGGCCGCTGGTATGCGCCATACATTTTTATGATAATCAATCTCAGACCACTCAAAGAACCTTAGCTCTTTGGTTCTGACAAAACACAGCGTCATCAGCTGCATACCTGCCACTGTCTGAAGATGCCCGTTCGGATTATCTTTACCGTAGTTATCAATATTGCGTAATAGCTCTGAGAATTGGTGTTGCTCAATAGCTTTCATGCGCTCAGCTTTATGGGTTCTAAGCGCCTTGCTGCGCCCGTAAGCCACATTGATAATGTCATAGCCTAAGGTATTGATAGCATACTCAAACACTGACGTTATAAATGCCACGCTCTTGTGGGCGGTGTCTGTTGTCAGTTTACCTTGCTGCTCAAAGTAGGTCTGTACGGCTAAACCTGTCTTAATCACATCTTGAGCCGTGATAGCTTGAATAGGGTAGTCACCGATATGTGGCGCTACATGCTTATCGAGGTAGGTTTGAAGTTTTTGTACATTTTTGGGTGTGGTGTCGGACTTATCATTGATATAGCTTTGCGCTATCACCTTGAATAGGTCTTTTTGCTCAACACTGTTTTTGTGTTGGTTTTTATTGACAGCGGGGTCAATACCCTCAGCTAGCAGTGCCTTAGCTCTATCACGCTCAGTACGTGCTTTTTTAAGGCTAACATCAGGCTTGAAAACGGTGTCAACATCTTGCTTAGATGACCTGTACGTTCCAATATGAAAGGTTTTTTGTTTGGGCTTAATATCTTTATCTGACTGATAGCGGTAAGTCATTACCCAGTACAGCGAACCCTTTGGGTCGTGGACTAGATGAAGGCTATCACCATCGCTATATCTTTTGCGTTTAGCTGGTGGCGCAAGCTTAGCAATAGCCTTCACACCATTGACGTTTAATAGGTAGTTTTTGCGCTCAGCCATTGCCATACCTCGATTAGCCACTATTAATAATTACTATGTACAACAATAATTCGATTTGTGTACAACAAAATAGTGGTAATTTCATTTATGTACATCAGTATGTACAACATTGTAGAGGTGCTAGTAGGTAATGACAAGTGTTTAATAAAGACTGATACTTAGATATGATAGGGGTTTTAAGGGATTAAGGTAATGCGAGGTTATGTCTAAATACAATGATTGGTGCGCCCACCAAGACTCGAACTCGGATCGATCGCTTAGGAGGCAACTGCTCTATCCTGTTGAGCTATAGGCGCATAATGGAGTACTATTGTAGAAAAAAGCACTTATAAAAGCAATGAATACTGAGTAAATAGAGCGTCTTATATTTATTCAGCAATGCTTATAGCGTCAGCGACATTTACCGTTAGCTCACCTGTTGCTTGTTTTCCTCTAGAGTTTGGTTTGAACAAGTCAGACATCTCATTTTGATAGCCATCGATGTTTTGATAGCCATGCCGACTTAATATATCTTGCCCTGTACTTGAGAGTAAAAAGTTTCGAAAGTTAAGTGCAATAGGGTTTTGCGTTAAGATGACGCCATCTACTTTTTTCGTATCTTTTAACGCATAACCAAAAGAAACTAAACTACGAGTATTGGTGTTATGTATTTCACCTTTGGCAGCCGCTTCCTCGGCATCACCATCTGCGTCAATAGTATCTTCTACCATGCCATTTCTCGCCTTGAGCTGGTTATGTTTATCCTGTGCTATTTTTAATTTTTCTTGTAATGGTGCAAGGCGTTCTGCTGAAAAGCTGTCATCGGCAATGATAACATCCGTATCCACAATAAAGGTAGATGGCTCATTATCAGCAGCTTTGTCATCCACTATAGTTAAAAGCGCAGTAGAAGCTACATAGTTTGTCATGATGTCAACATTAGGGTAGCGCGATTGAAAGCGGACAATGACCTCATCCAAAGGCACTTTAAGACTATCTTCTGCTTGTATATACAAAGTGCTTTTAGCGACAGCATCATCTTCATCTTCTTCTGGAGACGTCGACGCGCTATCATTTGACATGATAGGCAACGGATCCGCATTTTTAAGGTTACTGGTCCATAACCAAGTAAAGATGCCAATTAAAACAACTAGCAGCAGTAAAATAAGCCCAGCCAATAGTAGTTTGTGGTCTCTCATAAGTTACCGCTCTCATTTTTCTTGATAGTATCAGTTATTTACATATATTGAGGAATAGCATCAGATTTAATCGTGCTGATTTAACACTTCGCTTGCTAAGTCTGCCAGCATATCTGCAAAGATATCAGTAGCTTCTTTTACAACCGGCATGTCTTTTTGCACAGGACTTTCATGATTGGTAGAGTCGTCTATACTTACAGGAGCGAGTGAGTAGTTTGAAGCGGAAGAGGGCTGATTGTCAACGGTTTTTGTTGGTGCAGTGATTTGATGCGCAGCTAAAGGAGATTCGCCTGTCGCCAGCTTGTCTTTAAGCCAGTTAAAGCCATGTGCTTCCCACCACGCCTCAAAACGCGGTAAGTTGCTGCCGCGAACCGCTGCTGGCAGATTTAACGTACGCAATTTTTGCGCTAACACAGCGTCGCTGATGGCTTGATGAATACTGAGATAGAGTTCACGACTGTCATCAGTATAGGGTTTTCTATTTTGCCATGATTTGTCATCAATTTTCATTCGTGGCAATTCCCACAGTTCACCGCGATAGTACACAACATATAGACGTCGTTTCGGATGAACAAAAATGGCATCAATGGGGCGCAAACGCATAGTATTCTGTTATCTTTTTATGTAAAACATGATTAAATAACGAAGTAAAGTAATCCAAAACAGCCCAGTACAAGGGTCTTGCATTGCAGTTATAGTTACTTTAAATAAATTTAAGTGGGATAATACGGCGACACTAGCTGTCGTAAGTTGCTACTACTGCTATGAATAAGCTAGTAAATGCTAGGTATCAATGGCACACTTATATCCGTTAATTTTATAATATTTTGGCTCTATTTCTGTTAATCAGTTTCAATATGTTATGGATATTATTGTTATAAAACTGTTTATTGGGTTTTAGTTCTTATGCTAACAGAAATACAAGTAGGTAACGATCACGAAACATGGATTGCGAGTACTCTTTGATTAATAGCTTAATCGCTATTAATGTGTATTAATTAAAAAGTGAACTTGCATACAACTCTATAGCAATCAGTTATGTCACATTACGCCGCTTAACTATTTATCCTATTAATTCAATCAGACTATCCTCTATGTTTACAATTATACAATCCCACCGTACCGAAAATCTCGTTGACCAGCTTCTTTTGCAATATCAGTCCAAGAATCAACCTGTTTTTGAGCCTTTTATTGTCATTGTGCCTTCAATGGTACTGGGTGATTGGTTGGATAAAACCATTGCGAGCCGTGCAGGTATTAGTACCTTGGTGCGTACTAAATTTTGGGGTCAATATCAGTGGACACTGATGCAGGATGTGTTAAGCCGGCATAACGCACATTTATTAGAGCAGAACCCTGAAGCGGTCACTTTAAATGTGCCTGAGGTTGCCGTATTGTCGCTAACGGTGATGCAGTGGCGATTATTTGGCTATTTGACCTACTATCAAGAATCAATTGTTAAAGATGGAAAACATCCGGTTCATCCATTATTAGCGTCTCTAATTGATGAGTCGAAAGAAAGTGCCCAAAAAGACACTGTACGACAAGACAATGTATCGCAAGATAAAGCGCAACAAGATGCGCGTATTTGGCAGCTGGCAAGTGATTTGGCGAGAGTGTTTAACCGCTATTTAACCCATCGTGAAGATTGGTTGGCGTTATGGTCACACAACAAACCGCTTAATGTGGACGAGTTGATAGCAGATAAAGATGCCTTGTCATTGCGCTTTGATAAATATGCGCGCGGCACGCCTGAGTGGTTGGTTGAGCATTATGCCGAGTTAGAAATTGCTCAGCGCTTTTTGTGGTCGCATTTATTTGCGGATGTGCATCAGCACCGGGTGGTATTGGAAGAGGTGTTTTGGCAAGCACTAAAAGACAACAGTGCTAATGAGCGTAGCCAATTACCCAAAGTTCTGCGTATTTTCACCATTCAGCAGCTACCACAGACCGAGCTCGACTTTTTGCAACGCTTATCGAAATATATGGATATCACGCTATTACACTACAACCCATCAAAGCTATTTTGGGCAGATATTGTTGATAAATCTTGGCTACAGCGTCAACAAATTATTAATCCTGAAAGTGTATTTTTACGTGATTATGGTCATAGCTTGCTATCACGTTTGGGCAAACAGTCGCGCGATACCTTTGCGATGCTTGCCAACTTGTCGGGTAATGAACAATATCAGGATGCGCTTGTCGAGTGGCAAGATAGCTTTGGTGCTGGCGAGAACGGCTATGATGATTTGTATGATGAGTCTAGTCTGAGCTTTGACGATAGCGTCTATGATGCTGATGTAAGTGGCAATTCTCAAACTGCGCAAAACAGTCCAAGCTTACTTAGACGTTTGCAAAACGATGTATTGATGCTTGATGAGACATCTACCCAACAAGCGACGGCTGCAAAAGTTTCGCAGGAGATGACTAAGCAAATAGAGTTAGGCTTTAATGAAGAGCAGGAAATACCATGGTATGAAGATGAAGCGTTAGAGAATAAACGCTTTGAAAAAGACCGTTTTTGGGCAATGTCTGCGCAAGATAATAGCCTAAGCATCCATTCGTGCCACAGTTTGCAACGTCAGCTTGAAGTGCTGCGGATTATGATTGGGCACTGGCTAAACGAACCTATCAGAACTGGTGAGAAAAAACGTCATATATCAGACATTGTTGTCTTGCTACCTGATGTTGAGCGTCATCACGCATTGATCAGCTCTATTTTTGTCAATGGTAAAGGTCAAGATGGTTTGACCCTGCCTGCCAAAGTCACGGGCGTTGTCGATGCAGATATTCGTCAATTATGGGAAGCTATTGTTGGTTTTTATAAGCTATTAGGCAGTCATAGCGCACGTTTTGAAGCGGCTGAGGTCTTAGACTGGTTGATGCTAGCGCCTTTGTTTGAAAGTTTTGGATTAACACGCGAACAAATGAGCCGCGGTTGCGATTTGTTGGTAGAGGCGGGCTTTATCCGCGGCTTTGATGAGTTACATCTTAAGCAGACCCTAGATAGTAATGACTTTGATTATCGATTTAGTTTTGCGCAAGCGCTAGATAGGTTAACCTTAGGTCTGATTATGCCAGAGGCCAGTTTGAGCGATTGCTTATATCCCTTAGCGCAGGAAGATTGGCCAAGTACTGCTTTGCCAGAAATGAGCTTGCCGCTGCCGCAAGTGAGCTTAAACGATGCGATGATTGTTGAGGCTCTTTGCCGTATTTATGCCGGCTTGACCGCACGCCGCGACGACCATACACAAAAAATGAAAGCAGAAGACTGGCTCGATCAGATTGAAACCCAAGTCATTCATCGTTACTTTGGCGATGTTGATCAAACTCGTACGATGCGCGCCATTTATAACGCTATGAACGGTTTTAAATCCAGTTTACGCGCTAACCGTCATTATAGGCAGTACTCTAGCGGAGATAGCGCTAACAAAGAGGTAGAGCAAAAGCTGGCGGGTGTTGAGCAATTGCCGCTAAAGCTTAGCTTTATGCTAGATAGTATTGAGGCGGAGCTTGAAAGTCAGCAGGTCAGTGCTGAGCCGACAGGTGTCATTACCTTTGGTAAATTTGGCGCATTAAGGAATGTACCTTTTGACTTGGTGATCATGCTGAATATGAACCTCTCTGAGTTTCCTGGTCGTGACCGTGATAATCGCTATGATTTGATGAAAGCGACCAACGCCCGTCGCGGTGATAGAGTCAGTGAAGACGATGATAATGGGGCATTTTTAGATGCGCTGCTGTGCGCGCGTAGTGCTTGCTGGATATTCTATAATGGTCAGAGCCTGACGGACACTCATGAACACCTACCAGCCAATCCCGTCAGTGAGTTATTACAGTTTTTGCAAGGTGAGATACAATGGCAGGTGAAATCGCTCGAAACATTGGATATGTTGCCTGAGAACATTGACTCAACTACCGAGAGCCTCAGGCGCTATTTGCATAAGCTGATTAAACAGTGGCTGTTGACTGAGCATCCAGCATTGCCTTTTCATGAGAGTCTGTTTGAAACAAAGGTTGAAGGCGATAATTTTTCTGAGCAAGCGCCTAACCCTATTACAAAAGATGCGATTCACGATACTGAAGACAATAGCACTGTTGATATCGCCGATGAGTTAGATGCTCTCTTAAGTAAGGCCATGCACAAAACCAAGTTGGCACAAAAAAAGCAGTTTCCGCCTGCGCCGCTCTGGCAAGCTGTGTTTGATACCTTAAAGGGGCGAGTATCTAGCGAGCATCCACAGCTGGTAGGCTTACCGACAAAAGCGCAATATGAATCAATTGCTCAGCTACTTGGTCAAGGTTTGGGTCAGCTGGGACAAATAGATAGTTCAGTCTTTGCTGCATTAATTGATATGTTAGCGCTAGATAGTGCTATTGATGTCAGTAACACTGGTAGTGGTAGCGATATGAATGAGACAAGTATCAAAACAGCGTTTGATAGCGTATTTAATATTGGAGAGATAGATATTGAAGGGATGCTCGCCTACCAAGTTCGCCACCCTGCCAAGACCTTTTTACGTAGCCAAAAGGTGCATGTGGTGCAAGGCGAAGAGGCAATGGCGCATCAAGAGCCGCTGTTTTTGGACAGTTTAACCACCTATCAAATTAAAGAGCATTTGATAAATACACTGGGCAATGATGCTACTGATAAGAATGCTCATGGCGAGGCCAAAAAAGACAGTCAAATTTTGATGTATCAAAAAATCATGCCAGCCGGTGTGGCTCGCCAAACCACGTTGCCCAATCAACAACAAAAACTGCAACAGCAATGCCTAGAGTTCAAAGAGCAGTTAGTTGCTAATGGCTTTGATGAGGCTGGAGAAGGTAGTATAGGTAGTTTGCAGTTATTGACGCCAACCTCTGAGCACCCTGTTCAGATAGAGCTGGCAGCTGTGCTAAATCGTACTGACAATGAGTCACTATTTAAGCTACTACCTAAAATTATTAAGATAAAAGGCTCAGTACCAGTATTAGTGCCGATAAATAACCGTAACAGACGCTCTCATCTACAGGCTGGCGTGTCCTATGCCGAGCAATCACCTAAACAGTGGTTAAACATATTACCTAATTCTGCCAGTCCTAGGCATTTACTTAAATTTTGGTTATCACATCTGTATTGGCAAATTGCCAGACGCACCACTGCTGAGCAAGTTGCATTAAATGATGGTGTGAGCATTTGGCGCTTTAATAAGTCCAGCTCGCAAGTTGATAAATATAAAGATTTCATCGCGTTTAAACTAAGCCCTATCGTATATGAAGACGCAGTGGCTGAGCTAATCAAATGGGCAATTTTTGCCAAGCTATCTGGTCAAGTGCCTATTACGTTATTGCCGGAATATGCACTCAGTTATCTTGATAAGTATCTAAAAGCTGAAGGTGGCAGCTATTGGCCAAAGCGAGCAGACTTCTCAGATTGGTTAAGACCTAGCTATTACTCAGATACAGTCTACGATAGCTGCTCGCAACATGCTATTTGGCAATACTTACTGCGTGACCAAGATGCGTTTAAAACGCTATCAGCAGCGTTAACTACCTTAGCGCAGCCGCTGTATGAGCCAATGTTTGCTGCACTAGACGGTTTAGATGGCTGACAAATATCAAGCTAAGATGGCTGATTTTTAGCCGATTAATTTCATAGATAATAATAAAAAGTGTACGCGCATATGACTGATTTTACCGATACAAGCGATATCGTTGATATATCTATACAGGCCTACTCATCTGATGACTACCTAGATGAGTCACATAACCCATTCGATACGCCTGAGAGTGACGCTATGATTGAGCAGAAGGCAGATGTGATACCGGCGGTTGATGTTGAGCTGAAGGGGCGGCATCTTATCGAAGCGTCAGCTGGCACAGGCAAGACTTGGACACTAACTGGCATTATGCTACGGCTGCTTATTGAAGCGCGGCGCGCACCAGAGCAAATCATTGCTACCACCTTTACTCGAGCCGCTGCAGCTGAGATGCGTCAGCGTATCCACGACCGTTTGGTGGATTTTTATCAATTATTGCAGTGGGTTAATAGCCTGAGTGCTGACGCCAAAAATAAAGATGCCTTGTATCCTAACGTATTGCAGGTGACGCCTGAGACGGCTAACGATAAAAAAATAAGCAAGGATTTAGACGTTGAGACAGGTGTTAATGAACTCAATCAAGACATTGGCTATGATCAACAATATGATAAACAAATCGCGGCTGAAAAACGTGCACAGGCAAAAAAAGAACGTGAGTGCTGGTTAGTAGAACAGGCTAAGTACGTTCGCTTAGATAGCACTATGGAAGACCCTATTAATCTGCATTTGATTGGGTTTTTGCTTGACCATGTACATAGTTATCCAACGACTGAGGCCATTCGACGCACTGCGTTAGTACTAACCACTTTGGATAAGCTGTTTGTAGGCACGCTTGATAGCTTGGCGCAAAAGTGGTTGATCGAATACAGTAGTGAGACCGGTCATCAGCAAGGTATGGCCATTATTGAAGACAGTAGTATCGAGCAAGTTACTGACAGTATTATTCATGATGAGCTGCGGCAGTTCCAAAGCAAACTGTATCATGAGCAGCCCAAATTATATGCCTTGCTGGATCAGCAAGGAAAACTGACTGCAGTTAGTGATCATAAAAAATATGTCACTCGTTCGCTTAACTTTATTTCAGCACCTATTGATGAGGTTGTAGTTAGTAATTTTTCTTTTGAGGGTTATGAGAGGCTTATTAGTAGTATCTTTGAGCACAGCCATGAGCTTGATGCTTTTTTTAAGCCTAACGGCGAGTATTATGAGGTTCCAAAAGGTCAGTTGCTAAACAACAGAGGTTCTTGGCCAAAAATCATCCAAACATTAAAAGATTCTGGTCCAGCCGCTTACAAGTCTATATCAGACACAAAGAATCATACAGGAAAGTTGATTCAGGCTTTTCAGAAAACTGATGATATAGGCAAGCAGTTCTATAAGCCAAAAGATGGTGAAAGAGTCAATTTAATATTTAACGAGTTGCAAGTCGTTCGTGACTTTAAACGGTATATCGAAGAAAGTGAAAAACTTGATAAGTATATAAACACTGTTTTAGCCAATCTTAATCGTCATATCGTGCTTGCAGTACGTGATAGATTACCGGTCATCTTAGAAGAGCGCGGTGAAACTACCTTTAGTTTACAAATGGTGCGCTTAAATCAAGCGTTGACCGGTAGGCAAGGAGAGAAGCTGGCACGCTATATTCGCCATCATTATCCGGTTGCTCTGATTGATGAGTCGCAAGATATCAATGGCGAACAAGCCATTATGATTGAAAGTATTTATTTGCCAAAAAATAAAGGTAAGCAGTCAACACCCAATAAAGCCAGTCATGAGTTTTTACTCTTAGTTGGTGATCCAAAGCAGGCTATTTACGGCTTCCGTGGCGGTGATGTGGCCAACTATAACTACATGAAAGCCCAGTTTGAGCAAAGCAGTCTTTGGACGCTCGATATTAACCGCCGCTCAAATGCTGGTGTGATTAATGCACTAAATTGCTGGTTTGGTATGCCAATGGTGAAGACTACTGAGAATAAACTGGCACAATTAGGTAGCAGTATTTACTATCAGCATATCAAAGCTACGAAGTCAGAGAACCAGCTGTCATGGTTTAATGAGCCAGCTGCTCAAAGCAGCAGCTTAGTGACTGAGATACTCTCTGCCCAGCCAGTGAGCTTATTACACCTACCTTATGACAAAGATAAAGAGCTTGAGTACGATGAGCATGAAATCACGGCGCGTCATATTGCGACTTTACTCGGTAGTGGTCAGACTTTAACAGGTAAAACCATTCAGCCCAGTGATATCGGCGTGTTGGCGCGTACTAAAAAAGACTTAAAACGCGTTGAAGACGAGCTCGTTAAGCTTAATGTCCCAACCTTGACCACCAGTGATGTCAGTATCTTTGAAACCATCATGGCAGAAGATGTGGCGGCGCTGCTCAGTGCCATGCTATATCCATATCGTCATGACATGATTAATCGGGTTTTGACTAGCCATCTGTATGGACTAAGTATCAAAGACGTCAAAGCCATGATGACTGACCATGAGTCAGGAGTTACGGAGAGTAGTAGCTTGAGTAGTGCTAGTACGAAAGTGATTGATAATAAAGCGAGCTATCAAGACTTTATTACTTATCTAAAACAAGGGGCTCAAAACTGGCAGCACTTTGGTATCTTGTCGGCACTGCATTACTTATTAGATAAAAATCCCGTACAGCCGCAAGGCGTTTGGCAAGCCTTAGCGTCTCATCCAGAAGGCGCTCGTCACATCATGGATTTGCGTCATATGATGGATGTCTTGGCGCAGCATGGCATCGGCATGGGTGAGCATGAACTATTGGCGTGGTTTAGACAAAATATAGATGCTGCTCCTAATAGCGATTGGGCTAAGCAATACCCGCTACCGACTGAGTCTGGCGTGCAGCTGATGACCATTCATAAGTCAAAAGGGCTTGAGTTTCCCATTGTCTACGTATTGGGTATGGGCGATGCCAGTAGGCAGTCGGGTAACAAAGAAGATTATGGCTTGTATTTATATAATGCGCAACAAGCTCCTTCGATGCTAGTACAGCAATCGACAGAAAGCCAATCAACGGGAAATCAGCGTCGTTTCTCACCTGTAAAAGGCTCTGCGAGCACAGAAGGCTATTACACTGATATCGAGACAGAAGAGGATTTTGATGAGCTCCGACGACTTGGCTATGTGGCTTTTACTAGAGCCAGTGAGCAGCTTTATATAGTGTTACGAGATCCTAGTGGCACAAGAGATATGGGTCGTAAGCCTGTGTTTTATTGGTTTGATTCATTAGAGGCAAAATTTGATTTGCCTGATAGGCTCAAAGGCACCATAGGTATGATTCGAGGGCATCATGTTAATGATTTTTATAACAGTTACCATGACAATAAAGATGCTAATGCAGTAGGCTTAGCGGGTAACATAACGCTTACCACCGCTAAGCCTATAACAGAGACTATTGAGTATGCTGATTTTTCAGAGGTCATGAAAACAGATTACTTTTATGGTTGGGCTAAGACTAGCTTTACGGCTTTAGCTCGTCAGCTAGATGAATCTACACAAGCGTTAGCTGTTGTGGATGAACGTATGGATGATGCCTTAGATATTGATATAACAGAGTCGGCAGTATCGTTCACTAGTAAAGATTCTCTTAAACGGGTTAGTGATTTGAGTTTGAAACCAGAAGATGATATCCGTTTTACTTTCGTGAAAGGTGCCAATGCCGGTACATTTTTGCATGAGATATTTGAAAAAATTGATTTCAATAATAAATCGCAGTGGTCTCAGGTGATTGATAGAGCGGTTAGTAGTTATCAGCTGCCTCTGGTTTATAGTAGCGCTGAACAGCAAGGACGACTATTACAGTCAAAGAATAAAGAAAATAGCCGTCCGTTCGATATAGACTTAATAGATGCTACCAAACATCAGGCATTGATTGACTGGATTGAAGAGGTGCTACAGGCGCCGCTATTAGCGTCCAATCAACCACTACAATCTATCAATGCAGAACAGCGATTTGCTGAATTAGAGTTTAATATGGGGCTATCAGAGCGCTTTAAAGCGCAAGATATCAATAGACTCTTTCAGCAATATCTTCCAAATGAAGTGGACAAGCACGTTAATCTTATTCCACAAAATAAAACGCAGCTGTATCGTTATCTACGTGGCGAAATTGATTTGGTGTATGAGCATGCTGGCAAGTATTACGTTGTCGATTATAAAAGTAATTTTTTAGGTAATAGCCTAAGCAATTACGACGAAAGTACACTTAAGCAAGCCATGTCCAAAGCGGGATATTGGCTACAGGCAGCGATCTATCAAGTGGCATTACATCGCTTCCTTGCAATGAGGATTGGTGATTATGTAGGTAATGAAGAAAAGTACCTTGGGGCTGTTGAATATGTCTTTTTACGGGGCGTGTATGACTCAGACTCTCGAGCGGCTGCCAATGTATCACAAGACGTTAATGAGCCTGATAATAGCCGCTCAATGCGCAATGAACGCTATGGATTAGTCACTTGGGATATTCCAGTTGATTTTATTAAGGCCTTAGATGCGTTGTTTGGGTTGCCAGATTAGCGGGCTATAAATAACGAATTAAATGAATAATAACCATGCTAGCGATTACCTGGGCAATAATAGAGACAAGCATACTATGAGTAAAAATAACAATAAGAGCAGCGCGGCAGTGAGCTTACAAGAAAGCTGGGCTAGTAACATCAGTGACTATATTTTGCTGCGCCGTCAGCAAACGCATGTAGCGTATAGCACAACTGACATAGCGGATAACATTGATAGCAAACAAGTCGATAAAAATGAAGAAAAAGGTTTGTTTACTGCTTTATTCGTTATGTTGGCAACTCACCTGGAAGAGGGGCATACCGTCTTAACAATTGAGGTGGCTGAGGATGAGATACCGCTACAAGGTCAAATCAATGGCGATTTGGTCACTCTGTATACTTGGCAGCAGCAATTACTACAAATGCTAGCAGCGCCAATCCTAGCATTGATTGACACTCGAATAGAGACGCAGCTAGATGATAATTTTACAGCTGAAGCTGAGTCGTCATTATTTGTCTTGCTAGACATTATGTTTGCCAAGCGCGATCAGCTATGGGCGCAGCTAGCACTTACTAATCATGAAAAAGAGATACTGATTAAACGTTTTGATACAGTTGTTATGCTTTACCAGCTATTGAAAAACACGGATTTAACCTCTTTTATTCAGATAATTCATCAACAGACTTTATTTATTGACGTTAATTCTAATGCCAATACTATTAGTGATGAATATAAAAATAGCCTAAGTAAAATAAATAAACCCATAATATACAAAATAACTAAAAAGCAAAACAACAACAAACCAAAAGTTTCATTAACTTTTTGGCTACATCGCTCGTGGCAAGCAGAATTTAATTTAGCGCAGCGGATTAGTAGTATTTTAAATCAAAAAATAAAACCCCTAGAAATATTAATGCCAGAAAATTTAAAGGAGCAGCAGGTAGCGGCTATCAATGTGGCTAATAACAATGCTTTTAGTATTATTACTGGCGGACCAGGTACAGGAAAGACTTATACCGTTGCTCAGTTAGTGATTGCGCTGCAACAAGCTGCAGAGAGTGGGGGTGATGAGTATAGACATATTAGGTTCAGTACTGACAGTGCCAGTTTAGCGTTAGCGGCACCAACTGGTAAGGCTGCCCAGCGAATGCAGGAGTCTTTACAGGCGGCTCTAGATGCAGCAAATGTACAGCTACAATTGCAAGAAGCTAAGACCATTCATCGCTTGTTAGGCATTGGTCGGACGGGTAGACCTCGTTATGATGCCAAAAACCCACTCGGCGAAGATATTATCATCGTTGATGAGGCGTCTATGCTCGGAGTTGAGTTGGCGAATCATCTTGTAAGTGCAGTGAAGCCAGGTGCCAGACTGATACTGTTGGGAGATGCGAACCAGTTAGCAGCGGTAGATGCAGGAGCAGTGCTGGCTGACTTGTGCCGCATTCCATTATTAAAGCACATACATGCAGAGCTAACAGAGAGTCAACGATTTAGCGCAGACTCAGGTATTGGGAAGCTCGCTTATCAAATCAATCAGGCAGAGACCGATACTCAAGCTATTTGGCAGTTATTAAAACAGGACGCGGCGCTAAGTTTTCAGTATATAAATACGATACAAGTAGAGGGTATTATAGATAATAAAATAAAAAATAGCCTAAGTAATGATAAAATTATTTCAAACCTCGCATTAAACTACCATCCATATATAAATAAAATTAAGAATTTACTAAAGAATCCAATAGAAAAATCCATGCCAGAATCAATAAAAAGTACAATTGCCTCATTAACGCAAACGTTTAACCAGTTTAGAATTTTAAGTGCGGGTCATAATGGTGAATGGGGTGATCATTACATCAATAACCATCTCACTCAGTGGCATCTTGCAGAGCTGAAGTTGCCGCTCGGTCAAAACACATGGTTCCATGGTCGTCCCGTTATGGTGCTACAAAACAACTATGAACTTGGATTGTTTAATGGTGATATTGGTTTTTGCCTTCAAACAACAGATGAGAGAAGCCGACTTGAAGTGTTCTTTGAGAACAAAACACAAGGGATTGCCGTCAATTTGCTAAATGAAGAGGTTATTGCTACGGCATATGCGATGACCATTCATAAATCACAAGGTTCAGAGTTCGAGCATGTGGCCATTACTTTTGATAATAGTCATGCAAGGCTTTTGAGCAAAGAACTTATCTATACGGCTGTGACACGTGCCAAAAAACAGGTGTCAATATATAGCACCAAACATGCCTTTGAAAAAGCCGTCCAGACACCGACTGAGCGCCATACGGGTTTGGCATTGCAGTTTTAAGTTAATATGGATTACGTGTATTATCAACAAGCAATAAAAAAGCACCCAATGGGTGCTTTTTTATTATGCTATAAATTTAACCAAAGGCTAATTAAACCTTATCTTCTTTAATCGCATAGATACCAGGTAGATGACGCAAGTAACCATGGAAATCCATACCACAGCCATAAACATAGCGATCAGCAACGTTGATACCAACAAAATCCACATCAAAACCTTTAACTTTACGATCATGTTCTTTATTAAGTAGAACACAAGATTCAATCGACAATGGATTTTCTTTGCTCAGTTCTTCGACGACTGCTTTTAGGGTGATGCCTTCATCAAAAATATCGTCTATCAATAATACATGCTCACCAGCAAGATTTACATCAGGCTTAAACTTCCAATCAAGCTCATTCGTACCTGCGTTATCGCGATAGCGTGAAGCGTGGATATAGTGCATGCGATGATAAAAGGTTAGATGAGTCAATAGTTGACCGGCTGGGATAAGACCGCCATTCATAACAACCATAACAATCGGGTTTAGACCAGCATAGTGCAGGTTAAGCTGTGCGGCCAAGCGCTCATAAGCGGCAGCAACTTCGATGCTGCTGATTAGACATTCTGAATTGCGTAATGTTTTTTCAATTTCTTGATTGCTGATTTGGGTCATCGGATGCGCCTTCGGTAAAAAGTGCCGCTTATCTTAGCAAATTTTCGGGAATATGCCCAACACCATCTGTCTTTTGGGACAAAATTAATTAAATACGGGTACTTATTCTGGTTTTTCTACGATAAAAGGGCGGTAATAGTTCGCTAAACGGTTTAATGATTTATCGGGCAGGTCCGGTAATAGCTTATTTAACGCCATACTCATGCCTTTATCAATCGCCGCTTTGGCAACCGGTACCGATTTACGCTTAATCATACCAAGTTTTAAGGTATCAGCAAAACGGCTGATAAAATGAGTCAACGTCTCTTCGTTCATCGTTTCAAGAGCTATCTTAAAGGTTTTGGTATCCACGTTTTCAGGCGTAATGGCTGCAAAACCTTTTTGTATGATAGCGGTATCTTGTTCGGTGAGCTTAAATCCCACACGTTTTAAACCTTCATTATCAATAAAAGTAGCGTGATCTCTCAAAAAATGAAAACTTGGCATGACTTCTTCGTTGTTCTCTTTACCCAGTAAAATATTGAGTAGTGTATCGGTCGCACGCTCAATAGTCGCGACAATTTTACGCATAGATGCTTGACGCTCAGGATTTGGAATAATCTCAACCAGACCAACTAGCAAATTATCGATCAAATCGCGTGCAGTTTGGTGAGTCAATGCATCTCGATAAGGGTAATAGTCAGTCTTTGTATCTGATGCAATGACTTGTTCTGCCTCAATGATTAATGCTTTCAATTTATCTGAAGGTACAAACCCAAAATAATGCGCCATCGTGCTTCCTTTGTTTGTTGTTTTTCATAATTAATTAGCATTACATTCTTCGTTAAAGTTAAATAAGCTGGCAATTAAAAAATCACCATATCATATGCTGACTAGTGACGTGTACTAACGATAGAATGCAAAACCATTGTTAATGGATAATAATATTACAGAATTTCTCTAAAATGAGTATGGGCGGCTAGATGACCAACCGCAGACCAATTTACCATATTTTTCATATTCTAAATTTAAAAGCTTGAACTTATCAGGCTAACTATTATTTACTCATTTATATATGATATAAATGGCGCTATTTTCTAAATACCAGTCTACTAACGCTGATATGAAGATAGCTTACTTGCCAGCGACCATGCCATATCCGCTCTTAGCAACTGCGCTTGTTCAGACTTGCCGCTACTGAGTGATGACCATTGTGGCTTACCGCGCGCTTTTTTTAGCTCACTTGGTAATTTATGCGTCGCCCATGGCGTGATGGCGTTACCATTATCATCATTATTGTCACCCATTGATGACTCACCATTATATATCAGCTGGGTCGCGTCTGTTGCTGCGTGCCCGCGGTGACGTAGCGCAGTGAGTAAATCTATTGCCCGAGTGGCTAACAAGGTCAGTGTTGCAGGGTCGATATATAAACGCTTAACTCCTGATATCTTGTCAGCGATACTGCTAGTGTTGGAGAGTAATCCACCTGCGATGCCGCCGATAGCAGCGCCCAATCCTAAGGTTGTACCAAGTGCTGCCGCATCAATACCTAGTCCTAGTAGCGCGCCAGCTGCTGCGCCAGAAGTGGTGCGAATACCATAACTTTTAAGCAGCTCAGGGTCGAATGGGTCTTGCTGATAGGCTTGCAGCTCAAGTGGGGTTGCCGCTACGGCATTGTCATAGAATTTATATAAATTTAGTAAATTATGCTGCATGGCACGTTCACTTTGTCTGACGGCTGCTTGCATTTGCTGCAGTACGGGCATTGGATCATCGTCTTCACCAATCTCTCGCACAAAGGCGGCAACATTCAATAAGAAATCGGCAATGACGATATTGGCTTCATCATAGAGCTGCGCCCAATTCTCTGTCCTCCGCGCCATCAGTTGTTCAAGCATCTCAGAGTGGGTGAGCATAGTGGCAAGATTCTGCCATAGGCGCATCTCATCGTTAAATTCAAAAGCAACAGAATCAAAACGCGTCGAGATGTGCAGATTACGTCTTGCCAGCATGGTCTGCCATTCATCGATATTAGCATCTTGAGCGTCAGTGAAATTAAATACTGGCATAACAGGAATCGCCGCCCAAGATAAAATGGCTAATTCATCCCTATATTTACCAAGTACTGGCTCGCGGGCATCAACGACATAGATTGCCATATCACTTGCCAGCAGCTGCCGAATGACTTTTGCCTCTTGGCTATAATCATAATTTTGTGAATAGCTTGGTGATTTATAGTTATTTGAGGCGCTAACCACAGCATGGCTATCATCTCTATTATCACTATGCGCGATATCAGACGCCAAAAACTGTTGTAAGCGCTCAATACCATCACGGCGACTGGCAGTATTATCCTCAAGCCAATCCATCAGACCAGAGGCATCCTCTAAACCTGGGGTGTCGTATAGGGCGACCAATACTTCACCAGTTTGGTTGTCTGTTAGTTGCGCACGCTCCACATGACGAGTAGTTGCCGCCTCATTTTTTACTTCACCAAAATAAACGTCACGTAATAGCGTACGCAATATAGAGGTTTTACCGGTATTGGTATGACCAACGACCGCCAGCTTTAGTGGTTCACCACTAGCGATGGTTTTTTTGATTGTTCTGTGACTGGCTTCTGTTTCACTTGATAACGTAGTTAATTCATACGCTTTATCAGCAACATCCACAGACGAGCTATCAGTTTTTCGCAGACTGTATTGCCCGTTGCCATCTTTATTGTTGTATTGATTATTATTGTCATTATTCATAATAGAATCTTATATTTATTAGTAATATCAAAAATACCATAGCCACTAATTTAACCCTAGCAATCAAACAGCCATTTAGCTATTATTCAATATTGATCAGTTATTAATCAGACCAATATTACGAGCAGATAAGGCAGTTTGCCATTGCTGATAGCGTACATTCCGTTTTTCTAAACTGGTACTTGCATTTAACGGGTCTAATATATTGCCATCTAGAGCATCATTATTAACATTAACATTGCTCTCTTTCGGGCTACTATCGTTTAAGAGTTGCACAATCAATCCATGTTTGGCGTGACTGGCAATTTGATCCAGTTTGCGCAGCGTGCCGCGGTCAGGCAGTGCTTTAAAATGAATACCTAGTAACACCTGTACCGGATGCGCATCTAAGTAAGTGCTTAACCGCGCCATATCATCACGATCATCAACGATACCGAAATTCTCAATATTAGTTACCTCAGTAATGTTTTTACTAAGTTCTGTAAGTCCTGACTGCCACCAGCGCTCTTGCTGCGCTGGATACTCTAGTAACGCCACCAGTTTCTTGCCAGCACTGACTTGAGCTTTTGGGGCGATAGGCGTGGGCGCGGCTTTAGCTGATTTAAAGTCATCGGTATCCACTACATGACGCTGCCAGAAATTAAGGATTTTTTGATAATAAGGCAGTTTGATATCCAAACGCATTTTTTTGCGGCGGAACATCAATGCACAAAATGCCCATGCAAACGCGCGCGGGACAATACCATACATCAGCAAACTACCAATCAATAAACCCGCCCACTGCCGTGCGACTGATAATGGCATAGCGTCAGTGACCAACCGACTTTGTATGATAGCCGCGTCATTGGGCACATCAAAGCCTACCATACTCGGTAACCAGCCAAGCACGTGAGTCAAGGTAATCAGCGACTGATCGGATAGCAGGGTTGACTCCCAGCTAAAGCTATATTGACGCACAATCAGCAAAAATATAATCGCCAGTAGCATACCAGTCAAAGTAGCAAGCCATAACTGATGACTGAACCTACCCAAGTACCAACGCATACCGCTATGTTGCAGCTGGCGCTCATATAGATTGACCGCGGCTTTGGTCACATCGTCTTTACCACGTATTAGATAGCTGGGACTGACAAAACTGGCAAACCAATTTGAAGACTGCTTACCTTGATTGATGAGCGTCATGACCAGCCAGCCCAAAAGCATCAGGCTATGAAAACCAAGCAAACAAACCAAGACATAAAAGAAGTTCACCACGTTGGTTTGGAGTAAGGTAAATAGCCCTAAGAATCCTGATAAACACCAGACCACACTCATCACAACCATAATGCCTTTTATGCGCCCGTCAATCTTAGCGAGTACACTAGACAGTGCGCCATTACTGTCTATCCGTGAGGCGCGGCGATACAGTTTTTGTAATGGTTTGCCGTCCTCATTTTGCAGCTTTTCAGTGATAAGTAATGGGTCAATGGCAAAGACATGCTGGTCAGTCTCAAGTAAACGTACCAGTTCAGTCAATTGGTCTTGGGGCGATAGCATAGTCTGATATCCATAATTAATGAAAAATGTCAAAATATGTTGAAAGTTTATAATTAATAAGTCATGTTTATCGGTGTAATTATGTTTTTTTTGAAAATACCGTTGTCAATCTTGCCTAAATTTGCTTTACTAACAAAAAAACCTGACCATATGGTCAATTATAGCTAGCAGTTATCTCAAATAAGCGTTATGCTAAAAACACATTAGAATCCTGCTTCAACTTTTAACCAAAGCTTTCTATTCATTCTAATGTCAAATTCAGATTATACCCAGCGCTATATACGGCTATAAATAAAGATAGCCACATAGCTGGAAATAACGAAGGTAAGCAGATAAAAAGGGCAGTACGCCTTTTTAGTAGTAATGGATACATAGAGCGTTTGTTTTTAGAACATTTTGAGTCCCACGCTAGGGGTTGTCTTAGAGCAAGCCTACAACATATTAACAACAGAACACGAAGGACGGCTATTTAATATGGATATTAAATCTACTTCTCAATCGGCAGTTATCCGCCCAGAAGATGAAAATTTGGGTGTTGGCGCAAATATTGCTTACGGCTTTCAGCATGTACTGACCATGTACGGTGGTATTATTGCTGTACCGCTCATTGTTGGGCAGGCTGCTGGATTAACGCCCGCTGAAATTGGTTTGTTAATTGCCGCCTCGTTATTTATTGGTGGTCTTGCTACTCTATTGCAAACCATTGGTGTGCCATTCTTTGGTTGTCAGCTGCCACTGGTACAAGGTGTATCGTTTGCGAGTGTTGCCACTGTAGTTGCAATTGTGACAACGGGGGGCGGACTACCTTCGGTATTTGGTGCTGTCATTGCCGCCTCTGCACTGGGCTTCTTAATTACGCCTATTTTCTCCCAGATTATTAAATTTTTCCCGCCATTAGTCACCGGCACCGTCATTACCACTATTGGTTTAACCTTGATGCCAGTCGCTGCTCGCTGGGCAATGGGCGGCAACAGCAAATTACCAACCTTTGGTAGCATGACCAATATCGGTCTTGCTGGCTTCACGCTAGCGATGGTGTTATTACTAAGCAAACTAGGTAATGCTGCTATCAGTCGCTTATCAATCTTATTAGCGATGGTTATTGGCACCTTTGCTGCTTGGGCGTTAGGCTTGGTTGATTTCTCTGGTGTTACCACAGGTTCTATTTTTGCTTTCCCAACACCGTTCCATTTCGGCATGCCAACCTTTGAGATTGCAGCCATTATCTCAATGTTTATCGTCGTATTGGTTATTTTGGTTGAAACGTCAGCAGACATCTTGGCCGTTGGCGATATTATTGAGACGGATATTGATTCAAAACGTCTAGGTAATGGTCTACGTGCTGACATGATAGCCAGTATGGTTGCACCGATCTTTGGTTCATTCACTCAAAGTGCTTTCGCTCAGAACGTAGGTCTAGTTGCAGTAACGGGCGTTAAGAGCCGTTTCGTAGTGGCTTATGCTGGTATTATCTTAGTTGTTTTAGGCTTGATGCCAATTATGGGTCGTGTTATCGCTACCGTTCCTACTGCAGTATTAGGCGGTGCTGGTATCGTATTGTTTGGTACCGTTGCAGCCAGTGGTATTCGTACCCTTGCACAAGTAAGCTACACCAACAATATGAACCTTATCATTGTTGCGACTTCTATTGGTTTCGGTATGTTACCGATTGCAGCTCCAGCATTTTATGATCAATTCCCAGACTGGTTCGCAACTATTTTCCATTCAGGTATCAGCTCGGCTGCTATCATGGCGATTGCACTAAACTTGCTATTTAACCACTTAAAAGTTGGTAACTCAGACCAACAGTCAGTATTCGTTGCTGGTACAGAAGACCGCTCGGTACATCCTACTGTTCTCATGGATTTAACTGACGGTGATTATTTCAGCGAAGGTAAATTGTTCGATGTAGACCATAAAGAAGTACCTGTTGTGGTTGTAGAGAAACAATCTGCACATTAACCTTTATTACTGTACTGAGCATTGTTAAAAATGAGCAAGACTTAAGCTAAAATATTAATATTTAAATCTTTACTAGCCGCCCATTATTGAGGCGGCTTTTTATTACTCAAAATTTTAATAAAATGTCGTTTTTTAGGTGATATTAAGTACCTTAGTAAGGGATATTAATTAGACACAACAGCCTCATAGAAAATGTTAAAAAATTCAGTCAAACTATAAATAATTAGTAGGCTGAGTTTTATTAACAATAGCCACCGAAAAAAATCAATAAAAACTAAGCCATAAAAAAGTCATAAAAAAGGAGCAACCCATTATGAACGCTAAAATTTATCTGGTGATTGGCGGTACGGGCGGTATTGGTAAAGCCATCGTTGAGCAATTGGTTAATAAAACGGCTAACCATACTGAAAAAAACACTCATGTATTTGCAACTTACTATAAGAATGTTCCTGACTTTGAAGCGGACAATTTGCATTGGCTACCTATGGATATCTGCGACGAGCAGAGCATCAAACAAGCGGTTGAGACGATTGCACAGCAAACTGACCATATCAACTGGGTGATTAACTGTGCAGGACTGCTACACAGCGGGACGCAGCAACCAGAGAAAGCTCTGCGTCAGGTTGAGACTGATTTTTTCTTAAAGAATATGCAAGTCAATGCGTTGGCAAGCCTACTTATTGCCAAGCATATTAGACCACTATTGGCAAAAGCTGAGCGCAGTAATGACAAGCCAGCTATTTTTGCAACGATATCGGCAAGGGTAGGTAGTATCAGTGATAATCAGCTTGGCGGTTGGTATAGCTATCGTATGAGTAAAGCGGCGCTCAATATGGGTATGAAAAACCTAAGTATTGAGTGGAGTCGCTCGCTGAAAGATATGTGCGTGGTAGTCATGCAGCCGGGCACCGTTAATACCCAACTATCAGCACCGTTCCAGAGCAATGTGGCTGACGAACAGTTATTCTCGCCAGCCTACAGTGCTGAATGCTTGCTTGAGGTACTCAGCAAGATGAATGCGAGCCAATCAGGCAGTTTTGTCGATTGGGCAGGAGAATCGATACCTTGGTAAGCTTTAAAGTAAGCACTTCTTTAAAACGATTAAAAATTAATAGGATCAACAGACAATTTAATAAGTTACAAACAAATCCATAAACTCGTTTACCGGCGTTTGCTCTAAGCGCGACTGATCGCTACATAGTGCAAAAATCTCTGTACAGCGACTGTCGATAAACCGCGTGGCAAGACTGGCACGAAACTTAGCTTCTAATATCGGCAAGCCTTCAGCGCGGCGGCGTTTATGACCGATAGGGTACTCAATCGCGACCTTGTCGGTACTACTGCCATCTTTAAAGAATACCTGTATCGCATTGGCAATCGAGCGCTTGCTGGGATCATGATAGTCTTTCGAATAACCGGCATCTTCTTCAACCACCATCTTACGACGTAGACCATCAATCAAAATATGATGCTCGGCATGATAGTCGTCTTCATAATTTTCAGCCATCAAATCACCGGTCAGTAAAGCCACTGCGACCATATACTGCAAGCAATGATCTCGGTCGGCAGGATTGGATAGCGTGCCTTGTTTGGAGATGATGCGAATAGCGGAATCATGTGTAGTTAAGACGATTTTATCAATGTCCTCAATTTGGTCATCAATACGTGGATGCAAGATAACGGCCGCCTCACAAGCAGTCTGCGCATGGAACTCAGCAGGGAAGCTTAGCTTGAATAAGACATTTTCCATGACATAACTGCCAAAATCGCGCTGAAAGGTAAAGCGCCGCTCGTTTTCAGGCTTAAGCGCTAAGTCCTTATTGGTATGACTAAACAGCACATCGTAAAACCCCCACTGCGGCGCAGTCAATGCAGAGGGAATACCCATCTCGCCGCGGCGCGTGATATCGACCAAACGTACGGCGCGACTGGTCGCATCACCTGCTGCCCAAGACTTGCGGCTACCGGCATTGGGTGCATGACGATAGGTACGTAACGCTTGACCATCAACGATCGCTTGAGAGATGGCTACCATAACACGCTCATGCGGTAGTTTATAAAGCTTAGCAACCACGGCGGTCGACGCTAACTTGACTAAAAATACATGATCAAGACCCACACGATTAAAGGAGTTGTCTAGTGCCAACACCCCTTGAATCTCGTGCGCCATAATCATGGCTTCTAACACCTCTTTCATGACAAGTGGCGCACGACACTGACTGATATAATCAGCTACTGCCAAAATCGCGCCTAAATTGTCAGAAGGGTGTCCCCATTCGGCAGCGAGCCAAGTGTCATTGTAATCAAGCCAGCGCACGATACAGCCGATATCAAAGGCCGCTTTTATAGGGTCAAGGCGGTAGGAGGTGCCGGGGACACGTGCGCCATTGGGCGTTATTTGATCGACGCAATCAGGACCTAAATGCTTGGTACATTCAGGGAAGCGTAACGCTAGTAGTCCGCAGCCAAGCGTATCCATTAGGCAGTAGCGGGCGGTATTCCAAGCATCAGCACTATTGGGTGAGTCGTTATCTATAGAATAATTGAGTACGTAATCAGCGATTTTTTCAATCTCACTGTCATACTCTGGTCGGACATTACTTTCGACATTGGACATAATCTTTACCTCTTCCTTGAGTCAGATATGTAAGAAACTTATCAATCCTATTACGAATCAATCAGTATGATATCAAAAATAGCATACTCACAATCGAACCACAGTGAAGTAGTGTAAGACTTGCCTAGAAGCTCACGCGATATTAAACCATCAAATATAGTAAGCCGATAATAAACAATACCGCCATTATCAATAGCAAAAAACTAAGAATATTGCTTGCCTTGCCTGAGCCTTCACTTTTTACTTTAACCTTTTTGATTATCGGTAAAACCATAGTGACATGCTCAATACCGTCATGAAAATAATGCTCACCTTCAGGGATAAAACCAAGAGACTGGTAAAAGTTTATTAAATAGGTCTGGGCTGAGATGATAATGGGTTTTTTACCGTATTTTTTACGGCAGTATTTAATAGCCTCTAACATCATCTGTCGGGCGACACCATCGCCGCGATGTGCTGCCAACACCAGCACTCTACCAATCGAGGGTATAGGACCTGATGGAGTGACGACGGATTTTTTGGTATTAAAAACAGGCGGAATGATGCGGCAATAGCCAATCAGCTGCTCGTTTTGGTGCGCAACCAGATGTAAGCAGTCAAAATCAACCTCATCCATGTCTTGATACGGGCAGTTTTGCTCCACCACAAATACTTGCGAGCGCGCTTTTAAAATGTGATAGAGATCAACGGAGGTCAGTTCATCAAAGGTTTTTATGGAAAATTCACAGGTCATAGTCAAATAGCTTCTAACGATTTAAAGGGTTGTCATAGGATAGTAAAAAGAGAGTAATTAAGAATAGTGCATCAAAACACATAAAAGTGTGAGCATTATAACGATTTCGTGCTGCATTAACTATTTAAGGTTTGACTGATTTTATCCAAGTTTAAACTATCTGACATCGCACTGAATATCTCAAAGTATTTACCGCGCTGCTCATATAGCGCTTCGTGAGTACCTATCTCAACCACGTGCCCGTTTTCTATTACTACTAAATCATCAGCATCGATAATTTGGGCAATATTGTGCGAGACCATAATCACTGTTCGGTCTTTTTTAATCAAATCTAGGCTTTTCTTAACCTGTTGACTGGCAATCGCATCTAGGCTAGCGGTTGGTTCATCCAAAAACACAATCGGCGGATCCTTTAAAAACATCCTTGCCAGCGCAATACGTTGCTGCTGTCCGCCTGATAGGGATTTTGCGCTACTATCATAGCCTTTTTCTAGTGATATGACTTGCTCATGAATCGAGGCTTTTTTTGCAGCAACGACAATGTCTTCATCACTGGCATTCATATCACCATAGCGGATATTTTCGCTAATAGTACCCGAGAAAATATGGTTGCTTTGTAATACCAAGCCGATATTTTGCCGTAGCTCATGGGTATCGTAGTCGGCTAGATCCTGCCCATCTAGGCATATCGTACCAGCGTCAGGCTCATAAAACCTTACCAACAGATTGATAATCGTACTCTTGCCAGCACCACTTAGACCCACCAGTGCAGTAATACGATTGGGTTTAATAGTGAAGCTGACATCTTTTAGCGCTTGAGTACCATTAGGATAGGTAAAATCGACATTTTTGAGCTCAATATGACCTTTTACGTTTTTACTACTCAAACCAGAGATTTTTTCAACTTGTTCGTCAGCTTCTAAAATCTCAAAAAAACCTTCAGCATAGGTGAGGGCATTGTTAATTTGATCATAAATACGATGCAATTGACGAATAGGCGCAGCGACGTTCTGAAATAGCATGACGTGGAATAAAATCATACCGATGGTCATCTGACCGTTTAGCACAAAGTAGGACGTCAATAAAATAATCGCTACTACACCGATTTGTTCAATAAAGGTTTTTACCGCATCGTAAATAAAACCTATACTACGAATACGCAGCTGATTGTCGGTCATCTCTTTTTGAATGGTTAAATGTTTTTCAGCCTCAATAGGCTCACGTACAAAAGATTTCACCACGCTGATAGAATTAATCAGCGAGATAACCAGCCCGCTTTTTGCTTCTCGAAAGTCGCGCATCTGCCGACGAAAGCCTTGTAAACGCTTGGCTTGTTTTTGACTGATAAAAAAGTAGATCGGGATGATAATCAGACCAACCAAGCCTATCCAAAAGTTGGTCGAAAACATAATGATGAGCGATACAATGGCACTGGCAAACAGCGGTAGCATATCGATAAAGAAGTTCTGCACTAGGCTTGTAAGACTGCTAACGCCATAATCAATACGGGTTTGCAGCTTGCCACTGTCGTTTTCGCTACTGGTATAAAACGCCATACGGTAAGTTAAAATACGCTCAATGATTTTTTGCGATAAATCACGTGACAGATTGATACGAATTTTTTCGCCATAAAAGCGCTGTCCAAACGAGATGAATATCGACAATATCTCTTTAGTCAGCAATACCACACTGATAATAGTTAGCATGCGCACGCCAGCTTCCCAAGGCTCGGTAAGGGTGGCGATTTCAGTCAAGGTATCAACCGCATAGCGCAGCACAAAGGCGTTGACCTGAGCAGTAAAGGAGCCCAGCACTGTCAATATCAAGGTAGCAACGATTAATAACTGATAGGGTTTAGCGAATACCGCAAGCTTTTTTAGGATATCCCATAGCAACGCCCGCCGCTCCGTTTTCTTGAGCGGTGGCTTCTTATAGAGTGGGGATTTACTAAGCTGGGGAGTTGTTGGCATAGAAACCTAATATAAAAACCTAATTTAAACTCTGGTTCAATTTTTAGCTTATATTATAGATTATAATCAACATTATTTAACGGGTATTGCTTAACCTTAAAACGCATCCGCTGGTACAAATACTTCACCAACCATAATGCGACGAGCAGATCGGCTCATTGAGACTTTTTTGGCTTGCCAGCGACCATCGACTTGTTCTGTTTTACCGCCAACCAATAACGTACCTGACGGATGACCAAAGCGCACCTCAGTCAGCTCGCCTGCACCTGCGGCTTGGTTAACTAACGTTCCTTGCGTTGTCGCTGCTGCGGCAATAGCGACTGCTGCTGTGCCCATCATGGCATGATGCAATTGACCCATACTCATGGCGCGTACGACCAGATCAATATCATTGGCATCAACGGCTTTACCACTAGAGGCGCTATAGCTTTGCGCAGAGGCAACCCAAGCAATCTTTGGAATATGCTGACTGGTTTGCGCCTCACTGACATCTTTAAACAGTCCCATCGCAACGCCACCTTTGGCACGGATATTCTCAAGCTTAGCAAGTAGCTCGCTATCACTATTGATATCGCCTTGTAATTCTGTACCAGTAAAACCCAAGTCTTCAGCTTTCATAAAAATAGTTGGGATACCTGCACTGATAAAGGTTGCTTTGACGCTATCAGTGTTTAGACCACAGCCAGACACATCAAAGTCATCGACTAGATTGTTTGTCGGAAACATATCACTGGACGAGTCTACCGGATCGATAAATTCAATCTTTACTTCAGCTGCTGGAAAGGTCACGCCATCTAATTCAAAGTCGCCCGTTTCTTGTACTTGTACCTTGCCTTGCTCATCTAGATAGACAGGCACATGAGCAATAATGGTTTTACCGATATTTTCTTGCCAAATATGCACTTCGCAGATACCACTTTCCGCACTATTGGCGACCTTATCAGCGTCGATTAGTCCCATGTTAATTGCACAAGCACCAACGGCAGCAGTTAAATTACCGCAGTTACCTGCCCAATCAATCATAGGCTTAGCGATATTAACCTGTCCAAACAAATAGTTCACATCGTGATCTGCTTTGTCAGATTGGGAGAGAATAACCGTTTTTGAGGTGCTAGAGCTGCCATTACCCAAGCCGTCGATTTGTTTGCCATAAGGATCAGGGCTACCGATAACACGTAGTAGGAAGTTATCACGCGACTTGCCAGCCACTTGGCAACGCTCCGGTAAATCAAATAAGTTAAAGAAAGTTCCTTTTGACGTGCCACCACGCATATAGGTGGCTGGGACTGATATTTGCGGGGCGAATATTGGTTTTGTTTGGGTCATTTTTTATTCCCTTTAGTTTTTCATCAGAATGATAATCGTTAATACATTAGATCTGTGGTAAAATACCACAAAGGTTAATGGTCTTGAATAAGGAGAATCCTATGTCTACTGCAAGCATACGTCTTAATAAAGCGCTGGTTGATAAAGCCTATGCGATCTCAAAAGCACAACATCGTACCCCACCAAAGCAAATAGAACATTGGGCAACCATTGGACAAATTATGGAAGACAATCCTGATTTATCCTATGAGTTTGTTAGTAAGCTATTAATTGCACAAGCAGAAGTGGATGCTGGCATGGTCGAGCCTTACGAATTCGGATAATCTTTTTTGGATAAATGATGACTCAATCTTTAAGTGTTGTTCAATCACATAGCTTTAAAAAAGCCGTTAAAAAATTACATAAAAATCAGAAAGCCGATCTAGATGCTGCTGTACGTACCTTAATGGATAACACTAATTTAGGTATACAGAAAGTAGGTGATTTATCCTCTGTACGTATCTATAAGTTTAAGATGCTAAAGCAGCTAACCTTATTGGCCTATCAAATTGATGATGGTCAGCTTGTCCTCACCTTATTAATGATTGGCACGCATGAGAACTTTTATCGTGATGTTAAATTAATACTTTAATAATCGCTCTAAAGCGCTAGTCTCATTATTTGTCACCTCTAAACATTAAAAAACCGATGCCATATAGACACTCTATACAACATCGGCTCTTTTATGGCTCAGAACTTATGAGGATTACGCAATATCTAGCGTGCCATCGATAAACTCTTTGGCAAAGCGCTGTAGCATGCCGCCAGCGTTATACATTTTAACTTCATCAGCGGTATCTAAACGACATTTCACTGAGACCTTATCGACTATGCCGTCTTTACGGTTAATAACCAATGTCATCTCACCACCAGCCGACACTTCGCCTTCGATATCGAATATTTCAGTACCATCGATATTTAGGGTGTTACGATTGACACCTTCTTTAAATTGCAAAGGTAGTGCGCCCATACCAACTAAGTTTTGACGATGGATACGCTCAAAATCTTCAGCAACGACGACTTCAACGCCTGCTAAACGTACACCTTTGGCAGCCCAATCGCGGCTTGAGCCTTGACCATAGCCGTCACCGGCGATGATGATAAGCGGCTGTTCACGGTTCATATAGGTTTCTATCGCTTCCCACATGCGCATAACTTGACCTTCAGGCTCAACTCTAGCCAATGAGCCTTGTACGACTTCACCTGTCTCGTCACGTACCATCTCATTCAATAGCTTAGGATTGGCAAAGGTTGCACGCTGCGCGGTTAAGTGGTCGCCGCGATGGGTCGCGTAAGAGTTATAGTCCTCGCTTGGTAAACCCATAGTATCAAGGTACTCGCCAGCAGCTGATGCACCCAAGATGGCATTAGATGGCGATAAATGGTCGGTGGTAATGTTATCACCAAGCACCGCTAACGGGCGCATACCTTTTAGCTTATTCATCGCTGCCATTTTACCTTCCCAATACGGCGGACGGCGGATATAAGTAGTTTGTTCACGCCAGTCATAGAGTGGGCTTAACGCTTTACCTGTGTCTTTTTTAGCTTCATCAAACATTGGAATATAAACAGCATTGAACTGCTCAGGCTTAACTGCTTTGGCAACGATAGCATCGACTTCGTCATCGTCAAACCAGATGTCTTTTAGATAAACATCATTACCGTTTTGGTCTTTGCCTAACGAGTCTTTTTCAATATCAAAGCGAATATTACCAGCGATAGCATAAGCGATAACCAAAGGTGGCGATGCTAAGAACGCTTGCTTGGCATACGGGTGGATACGACCATCAAAGTTACGGTTGCCTGATAACACGGCGGTGGTGAATAAGTCATTATCAATAATTTCTTTTTCGATATCAGGGTCTAATGCGCCACTCATACCGTTACAAGTCGTACAAGCAAAGCCAACCACGTCAAAGCCAATCTCTTGGAGCTCAGACATCAAGCCTGCTTCTTCTAGGTACATTTTGACGGTTTTAGAGCCTGGTGCTAATGATGATTTGACCCAAGGCTTACGTAATAAACCTTTTTCATTGGCGTTACGAGCAACAAGGCCTGCAGCAACCATATTGCGTGGGTTAGAGGTATTGGTACAGCTAGTAATCGCTGCAATGATAACTGCGCCATCTGGCATTAAGCCGTCTTTTGGTTCTGGTAATTTATCACCCTCACCGTGAGCAATGCCTTTGGCAACTAAGTCTGTGGTTGAAACGCGAGCATGCGGGCGCGAAGGACCTGCCATGTTACGGACGACTGCGGACAAATCAAACTCAAGCACACGTGCATACTCAGCTTTTTCCATGCCATCAGCCCACAGATCGGTTTGCTTAGCGTATTGCTCAACCAGTTTAATTTGAGCCTCAGAACGACCAGTGAGACGTAAATAGTCGATGGTTTGCTCATCGATATAGAACATCGCCGCAGTGGCGCCATATTCAGGGGTCATGTTTGAGATAGACGCACGGTCACCGACGCTCAGTTGGCGTGCACCTTCACCAAAGAATTCAATATAGGTAGAAACTACGCCTGCATCGCGTAAGAACTCAGTCATAGCAAGTACCAAATCAGTACCAGTAATGCCTTTTTGCAATTTGCCGGTTAGCTTGACACCGACGTAGTCCGGTAGGCGCATATAGGATGGGTTGCCTAGCATGACACTTTCAGCCTCCAAACCACCAACACCGATTGAGATAACACCTAATGCATCAACCATAGGCGTATGGCTGTCTGTACCGACTAAGGTATCAGCAAACGCCACTTGCTCACCGGCTTTATTCTGTACGACTTGGACGACCGGTGACATTTTTTCTAGATTAATCTGATGCATAATGCCGTTACCAGGCGGTACGACGTTGACGTTATCAAAGGCATACTGACACCAGTTGATAAAGTGGAAACGATCATCATTACGACGCTCTTCAATCGCACGGTTTTTCTCAAAGGCGTTTTCTTCAAAGCCTGCGTGTTCAACCGCTAATGAATGATCAACAATTAATTGTGTTGGCACGATAGGATTTACTTTTGAAGGATCACCGCCTTGCTCAGCAATGGCATCACGCAGACCTGCTAAATCAACAAAAGCTGTTTGACCTAAGATGTCATGACAAACGACACGGGCAGGATACCAAGGAAAATCTAAATCTTGCTTACCTTCGATGTGTTGCTTGAGCGCTGCCGTTAAGTCTTCTGGTGGGCAACGACGAACCAAGTTTTCACACAATACTTTTGAGCAAAACGGTAGTTTGTCATACGCGCCAGCTTGGATATTCTCAACCGCTTCACGAGTGTCAAAATAATACAAATCAGTGCCGGGTAATGGTTTTTTAAATGGTTCATTCATCGGTTGTACTAAAGCGTTGTCCATGAGTCACCTTTTGCGGTTAGCTGGTTAAAATAAGGAGTATTTATTAACAAGGTCATTCTTTTAGCAAAATCGTTTACATTTATGATTAATCACACTAGGTTTTGCTAAAAAAACGGTAATCGGCTATATGAAAAATTTATTTAGATTCATGAATATGTTTAACTGCTAAGCCTATAAAGGTGTCCGACTTAACAGTTAAACGTTATCTCTATAACATAAGCACTTAAAAATCAGAACTTATGCTAAATTGTAGATAATGAGCAATGTAGACTAACGCGCACTTATTTCTGGTACAGAGCGCAATTCTTCACCGGTATATTCGGCACTTGGGCGAATGATACGGTTGTTAGCGCGTTGCTCAAATACGTGCGCAGCCCAACCTGTTAGACGTGAGCAGACAAAGATTGGCGTGAACAGTTTGGTTGGAATGCCCATGAAATGATAGGCAGAGGCATGGAAGAAGTCAGCATTACAGAACAGTTTTTTCTCACGCCACATGACTTCTTCACAGCGTACTGATACTGGGTATAGTACTTCATCACCCACATCTTTACCTAGCTTCTCAGCCCAGCCTTTGATAACGACGTTACGCGGATCTGATTCGCTATAGATGGCATGACCAAAGCCCATGATTTTGTCTTTACGCGCCAGCATTCCCAGCATTTTTTCTTCAGCATCGTCCGGTGAGGTAAAGTTCTCAATCATATCCATCGCTGCTTCGTTCGCGCCGCCATGCAAGTGACCACGTAGTGAGCCAATCGCCCCAGTGATACAAGAATGGATATCAGACAAGGTAGAGGCACAAACACGTGCGGTAAAGGTTGAGGCGTTAAACTCGTGCTCAGCATAAAGAATGAGCGAGACGTTCATCACTTTGGTATGTAGCTCGTTTGGCTTTTCGCCTTTGAGCAGATGCAAGAAATGACCGCCAATGGTCTCATCATCAGTTTCGGTTTCGATACGCACGTTGTCATGGGTAAAGCGATACCAATAATTGATGATTGATGGGAAGACTGCCAGCATACGATCTGCTTGGTTGTTTTCTTCTGCAAAGTCCAATTCTGTCTCTAAGTTGCCAAGCATAGAACAACCAGTACGTAAAACGTCCATCGGATGCGCTTCCGCTGGGATACGCTCTAATACGTCTTTTAGTGCTTGTGGTAGACCACGTAAACCTTTTAACTTAGTTTGATAGGCATCAAGCTCGCTTTGAGTGGGCAGATTGCCATAAAGCAGTAGATAAGCAACTTCTTCAAAGATGCATTTATCTGCCAATTCTGAAACGTCGTAACCGCGATAAGTCAAACCTGAGCCTGATTTACCAACGGTAGATAGAGCGGTCTTGCCAGCGACTTGACCACGTAAGCCTGCGCCTGACAATACTTTTGCTGATTGGTTTTGTGCTGCCATGATAAATTCCTTTTGTTGGTAGCTTTTGGGTTTAAAACTAATAATGAGTAAACTTATAAAAATTAAATGTACCTAAGTAAACTCAGATGACAATCGTTTTACTTAGGTCTTACTTGATAGCTATCTTATTTATTATCAGCAAATAGTTTGTCTAAGGTCTGCTCAAACTCATGATAATTTAAGAAATCATAGAGCTCCATACGGGTTTGCATGGTATCGACGACTTTTTCTTGCGTGCCATCATCGAGTAGATGCTGATAAACATTAAGCGCGGCTTTATTCATCGCACGGAATGCCGATAGTGGGTAAAGCACCATATCAACACCTACCGCATATAGTTGCTCAGTTGTATAAAGGTCAGTCTGACCAAATTCAGTCATGTTGGCAAGTACTGGGATATCAAGCACATCAGTAAACTTACGGTACATCTCAATATCAGTCAATGCTTCAGCAAAAATCATATCAGCGCCAGCTTCTTGAAAGGCAACGGCACGTTCAACAGCCGCATCAAGACCTTCAACAGATAAAGCGTCAGTACGCGCCATCACCACAAAGTCATTATCAACTTTGGCATCAAGTGCTGCTTTTAAGCGATCAACCATTTCTGAGATGCTAACGATTTCTTTATTAGGGCGGTGACCACAGCGCTTTTGCGCCACTTGGTCTTCGATATGTACCGCTGCCACGCCAGCTTTTTCCATTTTTCGAATGGTTTGGGCGATATTAAATGCGCCACCAAAGCCAGTATCAATATCAACCAATAATGGGGTATCAACGGCATCGGTAATACGGCGCGCATCTTCTAAGACATTATCAAGGCTGGTCATACCAAGGTCAGGTAAACCAAACGACGCATTTGCCACGCCAGCGCCAGACAGATACAGCGCTTGGTGACCAACTTGGGTTGCCATCATAGCGGTATAAGCGTTAATTGCGCCTGCGATCTGTAGCGGTTGGTTGTTATCGTTTTTTTGTTTCATTGCACTGCGAAAGCGAGCGCCAGCTGATAGGGTCATGTCGTAGTCCTTATGTAGAGGGATAATCTTATCTGTGTCATATAGATTCAATCATTGTGCTTGATTATACCCATTTATCCTTACTCGGAAAGCGGCGTTTTAATACTATTGGTTAATTTAAATTAATAGTTATTATAATTTAATTAATATTATCCATAATATGAATAGTTGTATTTGATAAGTAGTGCTTTGGCAGTATTAGTATTCATAAGTCATAAAAAGTCATTATGAATTAGGCTTTCATATTTACGTTTGGTTACAATTTTAGCTATTGGCCTTTATTATTATCAATAAAAAAGCCCTCTTAGTTTAACTAAAAGGGCTTTTGCTATATTAAATCTATTATTAGTTACACTGGTTAACAGTTATCCTTAACCAAGGATACCCGCAAGATTGGCTAGGAATAATAGGGTAAAGCCACCTAAAAACACCAGACTTGCAATCGAATAAGCGTTCATACCGGCGGATAGTTTTTTATGGTTTTTTACGAGCGAGTAGTTTAACCAACCAAAGATAGGCGCGGATATAAATGCTGATATCATCGCGAACTTTAGCATAGAGCCTAATTGTCCGGCAAAGAAGCTAATAATCACCAGACCGCCACCGATAGCATAAGTGGTCCAAAAGGCGATTTGCTTTTTATTAATCTCGTCTTCACCTTTAATCAAACGCCAGCATTCGGCATTGGCGCGCCCGTAACCATCAGCACAGGTAATGGTGGTGCCAAACATACACATAAAGGCAACGAAAGCGACCAGCAGTCTCGACCATTCACCGATAGTGGCGGTATACATATTGATAAGCTGATCAATATAAGCGACACCTGCGGTTTGAATCTCTTGACCAGAGCCGTATTGTACGAAAACGCCCAACGCTAAAAAGAACAAGGCTAAAATAGCAGAAACCAAGAAACCGACATTAAAATCCAGCAAGCCCTGACGATGCGTTGTATTGTCCGCTTTTCTCTTGGCTGACGTCCACATAGAGGTAATGGCAGCGAACTCAAGTGGTGCTGGCATCCAACCCATCAAAGCCACAATAAAGCCTAAAGTTGCCAAGTTCCAAGGAGATGCCGGGACAAAATCAGCAACCATCACCGTCGGCTTGCCAGCGGCAATCATCACCGCCATCACGGTTGCGGATACAAGCGCAATCATAATCCACTTAGTCACACCATCAAGCAGCTTATAGTGACCAGCAATCAGGAAAAACCAACATACAGCAACGATGATGATAGCTAAAGTAATACTTGATAATCCTACAGAAGCTGGCAGCATAAAGCCCAATATCACGGCAGCAAGTAATGTCACGGCCCCAGTACTAATCACCGCCGATAAAATGGATAGTATAAAGTAAACCCACAGATAGGCTTTTGAGCGTTTGGCATAGCCTGCAATTAGACTCTCGCCGGTATCATAGACGTAATCGGTACCAAAGCGGAAGAAGGGGTATTTGAAGACGTTGGCTAAAATAATCATAATCGCCAGCTGCCAGCCATATAACGCGCCAGCCTGTGTGGATGAAATCAGATGTGAGCCGCCGATAGCAGCCGTCGCCATCAAAATACCGGGACCAAAAATCCGCCAGCTAAAGCCTTCTTGCTGAGCTGGCAGGGTATCGCCAGTGGCGCTTGGGTTATTGAGTGGTTGTGTGGTCATGAATACCTCGAAATAGTTAAAACAGCAAATCATCACTTACCTGTGTCAGTTTGCCAATGATCATAAGCAAATCGTTTTAGTAGAGCTTTGCTTTATCAAAGCTCTAGCAAAAAAATAACTAAAACGATTTGCATCGTATCGATGCTAGCACACCAAACAAGTTTAGTAGAATGATTATTACTTATTTTTTGTATAGACATTCCTGATAGTTAGCATAATTAAATATAGATATCAAGTGTTCTGAATGGCTATTTTTTGGGGTTTCTTTATACCACAATACTCCATCAATATCTGATAATTTAACGCCAAGTTAAAGTGGAGCCTGAAATTTTTGCCGTCGGTAAGTGATTCCTCGCTGCTCATAGACATGATAAATCGCGCTCAATAGCTCAGGGATTTTAGGATGTACAAAGTCTTGTAGGGTATGTAGGTAGATAGGTGAGGTCACGTTTTCATGTATCAGGCTTTGATAGCTAATTTGCTCTGTACGTACGGTTTTTAAGCTGGCAGGTACTAAGGTAATGCCTTCGCCTGCAGCAACTAAGCCAAGCGCTACTTGCAAGTCACTGACGGTGGTGGTCATAAATGGAGAGATTCCATACTGCGCAAATAAATACAGTAAAGGCTCTGTGATTGGCTCAGCAGCGGCTGATTGAGGATGGGTGCTATCATTCGATATCGGTAAATGGGTTTGATGATAGAGAATCAGACGGTTATTTGCCAAGTCGATTAAACGTTGTTCACGCACATGAGCAAGCGGATGGGCTTTTGGCAGGGCAACGACATAGCGCTCATGGCGCAGTAGTATTTGCTGTATCCATAGGTCTTGATGGGCAAAACGTCCAAAGCCAACATCGATATCACCTGATTTTAGCGCATCCATTTGCTGATAAGAGCTTATGTCTTTAAGGTTGACCTCAATCTCAGGGCTGGATTGTTTCAGCCTTGCGATAACATCCGGTAGCAGCCCATACAGTATAGAGGGCACAAAACCGATATTTAACGCACTACTAGGGGCGGATAAACGCTGGGTCATACTAACAACGGTATCTACCTCCGTCAGTATGCTACTGATTTTATCGTAAAAGAAGCTACCAGCCTCTGTTAAGTGCAGCGGTCTGTGATAACGGTCAATCAACATCACGCCCATGTCAGTCTCGAGCTGCTTGAGCAAACGACTTAAGCTTGGCTGTGACAGACCGGTTTTTTGCGCTGCGGCACTAAAGCTTCTAAGCTCGGCAACCGCAATAAAAGCATTGAGCTGTTTTAGATCCATATTTTATGCTCATTTATCTGTCATATAATAACGCTTGCGTAGCGTGACATCTCAATATCATGGCATTCAATGTAGCGGAGATATATTTTATTTACTGCAAATAATAGTGCAATCCTCAAATTATACTTGAAGCGAGTGATGCGACCCTCTATATTGTTCGTTAACGATAGTGTTACACTTTAGCAAACAAGAAACCTTTATTCTTAATTCTAACAGTCATCTACAATCTCGTGGCATAAACTGGTTTGGTATCACTTCATGAGCGACAAAAAAGACAAGTCCGACGCTGATTTAGAGGCAAATTTAGCCAAAATCGCTAATACTAAGCCACGCAGGCGCAATCGCAAAGACAATATCTATGAGCGTTTTATCACGCGTGTTGAAAGCCTAGAGGAAACAGAGAGTCTAGAAAGTCTGCAAGCGGACGGTTTTAACACGCCTGCTAATAGTCATACAGATGCCTATAATGACAATGATACTGATATCGGTGGCAATTTTGAAGCAGGTTTATTAAAAAGCTCTATTCAGAAAAGCCCATTAAAACCGCTGAAGAATGCTGATAAATTGTCCTCGTATGAGCCGCTCAGTGCTGCAGAACTCGATTTATTTGCTATACAAGAACAAAACGATCTTGATAAAACACTAAGCTTGCAGGCATTTGATGATAGCACGACATCGGTAAGCCTGGATTTCTCAGACGATCAAGAGGATAGCGCGGCAAATTTTTCGGCATCAGAATCGCTTGATGATGTTGATTACAGCGATGGCATTGATGACACGGATAAGTCAATAGATAACCATGAAGCCATAGAGGTTGATACTATTGCTGGTAATTATAAATCTATCAGTAGTGGCTCTTCAACCGCAGAACCTTTAGCAGCCGTAACGAGTAAAAAATCGAAAAAAAAGAAAGGGATAAAGTCAACGGAGCAGGCAAGTGATAAAAAGTCGCTTATCGTTGGTATGGCGCTTGGTTCATTGATAATCGCCGGTGCTGTATTAACGCTCATTGCAACAGGCGTCTTGTCTACAGAGCCAAATACAGTTAAAGCGCCTGTTGCTGAAAACGTATCCCAGCCCAGCCCAGCCAACCAGCCAGCAGCGAATGGCTCTGAGCAGAATATCGTAGTAGATGCGAATACAATGCCTGCTGTACCTTCTGTCGCTGGCGAGCCCAATGCTACTGCCAAACCATTAACGCCTAATCCTCAAAAAACACAGGTGACAGATGATGAGGCGGCTGTGATTACACCAAAAGCAGAGCCTGCCATCACGTATGAAGACTTTAGAGAAGAGTCACAAAACACGCTATATCGCGAAACCAACGATTAGCACTATTTAGTAGTGCTGTAAGAAGCAGTTTAAGTCAGTATAACTATAAAAATCCGTGCCTTTATCTCAGGTGCGGATTTTTTTTTGCGCTTATTAAGTAAATATAGGATAGTCTGTCTCTCTGTCTGCATCTATTTTACTGGCTTCGCGCTCCATGTTATACAGATGAGTGGTGTAGATAATTAAGGCAATACTGTTTACATTAGACAATTTGGTTACCTTTCTTTAGGCTATTTTTTAAGTAATGGTCAAATATAAACGGACCGATTGGCAAAAATGAGCCAAGGACGCCGGCTGGCATGGCCCAGATAGGCATTTTTATTTTGCTAGCTGCGCCCATGAGCACAACAATATAAGCGATGAATAATCCGCCATGTGCCATGCCGATATATCTCACACCTTCTGGAATGTCCATCAGATACTTTAATGGCATAGCAATACAGAGTAATAATAAAAATGAGGTTCCTTCTAAATAACCTATTATTGTCAGGTATTTTAAGGCAGTATTTTGTTCTGTGGTTAAACTAGAAATGGGTTCAAACGCTTGCTGAGCCTGTGACACTTTATGTTCCTTTTATTATCAAGATGCGTTACGAGTTATTTGACGCTTATACTTTATAAATACTCAGTTAATAGCGGCTCTTACGCATTACTGTTATTGCTTGCTATTAAAAAACCAATATAATCATGATTATATTGGTTTAAAAATACCAGTAGTGCTTATAAATTAAGCATCAAGGGCAGAGGGCTTGTTTTCAAAGTCAGCCAGCATATCAGCTATTAGCTTGTCTTTTTGCTGCCAAATCTGCTCAACCCATTCGAACATCTCCGCTTTTATCGCTTCATCATTCTCATAACCACCATTTTGAACAGCGGTAAATAACTCGTCAGGCATCTTAATATGTCGTACATCGACGCCCAAGCGTTTGATATTACCTTTCCACAAATCGCCATAGGTCGGTACACCATCAGGATAAACAATGGTCATGTCTAAAATACCATCTATATCTTCGCCAAGCGCACTAATCGCAAGCGATAGCCCGCCAGCCCTTGGTTTGAGTAAATGCGTATAAGGAGACTGCTGCTTGTCGCGTTTTGATGGAGTAAAGCGTGTCCCTTCTAAATAATTTAGCAGCGTAAAAGGCTTGTCTTTTAGCAGTGCGCAGGCACGTTTCGCTTCTTCGATGTCTTTACCTTTTAAAGCAGGGTTCTTAGCAATCGCTTCTTTAGAATGTCGGCGCATCATGGGGAAATCAAGAAAATAGAACGCCTGACCGATGACTGGAATGTATATGAGCTCAAACTTGGTAAAAAAGCGGGTCAATGGCAAGCGATTTTCGCTGATATATTGCACGATGCTGGTATCAACCCATGATTGATGATTACTCATCAGTAGATACTTGCCTTCGGTATGAATATCGTCAGGCAGACTAATACGCCAGTCTTTACGCGGCAGTATGTTGTCAATCATGGCATTATTGCTATTAATCCAATAATTGGTCACATCAATCACAGCTTTGTCAGCAATAGCAGCGCCGGTGACGGCTTTGGCGGCCCCCATAACCCATACGGGAAGACCTGCCAGCATACTATTAAAGGTAATAACACCTGTCGCTGTGGTCAGTGAGGCGGCCTTGCCAAGTCTTGGGCTGCGTTCATGGAGTTTTTGAACCAATGATTTGAGTTGCATGTAAAATCCTTTTAACCTTACATTTTATAAAATAGTTATAACGTAGGGTGTGTAATATTAGCAGAAATAAATATGTGTGTTTATTTAATTGGTTAACGAATCATACGCGGTATCTAATAACGGATGCAGCTTTCATTAAATAGACATCATTTAACTTGTGCGTACCTAAAATTAGGTTCACAAGTTAAAAGAGATAATTATCTAGTAAAAACAATGATCTATAGTGAAGAGAGAAATAAATAGTTCATGAACCTTAATATGTGACATAACCTGAGTATAACAACCCTTATTTAAACTATTAGGAGCCTCAACTGAGATACTTATGAGCTATGCTGAAGAAACCGTAGAGATAAATTTGGTAAACTAACGATTCGATGAGGAGCTTACCATAACCAAGAAAATCAGAACTTATAACACAGAATTTAAAGCAGAAGCCGTTGAGAAGCTAGCTGACAATAATGGTAATTTTTCAGCCACTGATAAGTAGCTTGGCATAGCGATGCAAACCTTATCAAACTGGCAGAACAAAACTAATCAAGGCAAGATTTTTGGTATAGAACAATATGATCCTGAGCTTATGGCAGCTATACAGGAAATAAAGCAGCTCAAGCCACAACTTAAAATTGTTAAAGAGGAACGAGAGATTCTAAATGAGGAGGGATAAAGCGAAGTACTACTTTGCCTGATTGCAAGCTACTACGCTGGATTAATCGTGACATTAGTGAGCAGTAGATCCATCGCAATCGGGTTAAATTACTGTTTAGAGTAGCTCATGATGAGACCAGTCAGTGCTATGGCGAAGATTGATTGCATAGCCACTTAAGTGCGCAAGGATACGTATCAGCCAATATATGGTCAGAAGTAACAAAGAAGAGTGCTGCATCAAATGCCGTCGTCGCAAGCGCTTTAAAATCATTATTAACTTCAACATCATTCCTATAAAGAGAATAACTATATATTTCAAATTAAATTAATTGAAGATTAAAATAGGTCAGTGTTTGATTGCGATCAAGCTTACCTCAAAATAAATGGTTATCTCTATATTCATAGTTAGTCCGATATTTTTACATGTTAGATCGAATGAGTCCGGTATTCTTACATGTTGCATGTATTAATTGCAATAAATTCAATTGCTTATAAAATTGACCCGTAATTTTTTTAGGAGTTTTAGTACAAGCTATGAGTTAGCTTTGTGATAAAGGTCACATGGTTCTATGATACGCGCAATAGATGAGCTAGTTCAGGAGTTTGTTATAATTGGTTTCTGTGGGGTATACCCTAAAGAATCCAATCCATGATAACAAATCGCCGAGATTGTCGGGGATTCAGCATTCTGAGATTACGCATTAAATTTTTAGTCCATCTAGCAGAATAAACGAGAAACTTTATAATGAATAAATCCTTTCAAACCCTTTTAAATCAAGTAGGACTTACAACTTTAGTAACAGCATCATTACTATCTGCAACCGTACATGCAGCAGACAGTAATGATCATCTAAAGAGCGCCGTTGATCAGCAAGCCAAATTACTCATGAATGAACATAATATTTCTGGAATGGCTTTTGGTATTATTATTGATGGCCAATCACATTTTTATCATTATGGGTTGGCTGATAAAAAAGCGGCCAAACCTGTGTCAGAGGACACTATTTTTGAGCTAGGCTCTATCAGTAAGACGTTTGCGGCTACTTTAGCCAGTTATTCAGAATTAAAGGGCACACTTACATTAGAAGATACCGCTGATAAATATATCCCTTACCTAAAAAACAGCCCCATTGGCAATACTAAGCTTATAAACCTAGCCACCTATTCCGCTGGTGGTCTGCCGCTACAAGTACCTGATGATGTTACAAATAATAAACAGTTGCTTCGTTATTATAAATCTTGGCAGCCAGTCTTTCCTGTCAACTCTAAGCGTTTATATTCCAATGCCAGCATAGGATTGTTTGGTTATATATCGGCATTGAGCATGAACGCTGATTACACACAATTGATGGAAGAAAAAATACTGCCGTCACTCAATATGCCCAACACCTTCATCAATGTGCCTAATGACAAAATGGCGGATTATGCGTTTGGCTATAATGCTGCTGGCGATGCTATCCGAGTCAATCCCGGCATGTTAGACGCTGAAGCCTATGGCATTAAATCCACCATTAAAGATATGACGCATTTTATGGCTGCTAATATGGGTCTGGTGCCGCTGGATAAAGATATTCAGCAAGCGTTAGACAATAATAGAAAGGGTTACTATCAGGCGAGCACTTTTACACAAGGGTTAGGATGGGAGATGTACCCTTATCCTACTCAGCTAGATACCTTGCTTGAAGGTAACTCAATGGACGTGGTACTAAAGGCTCAAGCCATTACAACAGATAACCATCCAACGCCTATTTCAAATAACGTCTGGGTCAACAAAACAGGCGCTACTAATGGGTTTGGTGGCTATATCGCTTATATTCCTTCCGAAAAATCAGGTATTGTCATTCTGGCAAATAAAAACTATCCCAATGCAGATAGGGTCAAAGCAGCGTATACGATTTTAGAGAGTGCGATAACTCATTGATCGAGCATGAGTCACAAAGCAACCTTATAAAAATGGCCTTTCACTAATAACCCAGCTAGATGCTGGGTTTTTTACGTTCATTTCTTAAGAGCAGCCTTCCACCAAATAAATCGCTTCTGGAATACCAATATCTATGCTTTTTACCTCACCTTTTAATAGGTTTTTATGGTCTGCTGTCCACTCAGTCGCCTTAATCATAGAATCACTCAGCTTTTGACCACCCTTAATATGGTATTCAATTTGTAGCGGCAGATTATCCTGTTTATTATTAAGCTCAATATTTTCGTCTTTTAAGAATTCTCCAAGTGGGTTTTCTTTTATCACCTTAAAATTGACGTTAGCAATCAGGCTATAGTAGTCACCATCAACTGCATATTTATCGACCTCGTAAGTGAGCTCATCATTATGTGCTTTCATGACGTCTGAGGCTAAATTGCCAACGTTGATGTCTTTATAAAACGCTATGCTTGGATCCTGAATACTGATCAGAGCAACTTTACCATCTATAATTTGGTACAGCACAGAAGCACGTTCACCGTACTCTTTATCGATATAGCTCAGTTTCGGATTACTGACGTAGTAGCACTGTTCGTTATCGCTCTTAGCTTTGCTCATTCCTAGGCTACTTAGCAGTTCAGGTGTAATAACCTGACCGAAGCTTAGTTTCTGATACCCTGATGGGCTTACGATTTGCTTATCAACTATATCTGCTACTTCGTTAGTTTGGGCTTTATTCATAGCATTCGTATCTGTAGGTGCTGGATTGACAGCCACCTCATCATTCTTAGCCATGTCTTTATCTGTATTATTCGTCTGCGTAGTGCCGTCATTATTTGAAGATGAGGGCTGTGAGTCACAGCCTACTATCAGTTGTACAGTACCCATTAATAAAGCAGAAGCCATTGCCTTTTTGAATACCGGCAATGATGATTTTAAATGAAAAAATAGCATGGCTTAATTCCTGAATTTGGATCATTGATATTAATATATACCTCAATGAACCTTGTATAAACTGTCTTTTTTATATTTGACTGTATTTATGATAAGGTTTGACCGTTGCGTGTATAAGAAATTAAAGCCAATTAAGACACATTAATAATTATTACCGCATTCAGTGATTTAGGTTCCTTAGTGAAAACTTGAACCTTCAACTATGCACTATATACACCAGTAGATGCAGTGTGACCTTTACCTTCAAATCCGTAAATATTAACTTGGGAGATTATAATTTTAAAAAATTTTGATCTGCTGTTTATTTTTATTAAGGTATGCTTAAAAAATCGAACTATAGTTTGTTAATTCAAAAAATATCCTGATTTTTTCAACAATGAATAATCTGATTAGAAATACCTCTGAATGGGTGTAATGACATCTTTGTATTGCACCTTGTTCTCATAAAACCTATGAATACTTATTAACTTTAAACTATCACTTTTTAATCAAGTTGCCAATAAAGGGGCGAGCCATAAACATTAGCAAAATAATCAATGAGTGCTCTAACATTTAGAGAAATATGACGAGTGTTAGGATAAATAGCCGCAACATGCTGAGGTGTGGTTTTGACTGCTGCATTATAATCAGGTAGTAGCTTAATAAGCTCACCGCTCTTTAAATATTCACCGATGAGCCAATCTGGGAAAAGCACAATTCCCATGCCTCTAAGTGCAGATACCAACAAAGATTCTGCATTATTAGACATTAATAAAGTAGGCGCTAAAAATGGCGTCCAATCTTCACTACCTGTCTTAAAGAGCCAGCGATTCGGTCCTGTTGAGCCTTTATATACTAAAGATTTATGATGCGTCAGATCTGCTGGTATTTGCAGCTTACCGTGTGTGCGTATGTACGCCGGAGAGGCAGCAAGATGATAAGTTTGCTGGCCAAAAATACGCGCATGAAAGGCGGAGTCATTTAAGGTGCCAATTCTAAAGATAACGTCCGTTGCATAATGATGAGGATCAATAAAGTCATCGGTCAAGGTCAAATCTATCTGTAATTTAGGATATTGAGCGCTTAGCTGTGGCAACCAAGGGGCGATATGTCGTTGTCCAAAAAAGACAGGGGCGTTGATTCTTAATAAACCACCCGGTTCTAAAGTCCTATCTTGAAGCTCCTGCTGTGCTGCACTCATGCTCTCGGTCATGGAGTGTGCATAGCGCATAAACACACGGCCCGCTTCAGTTGGAATGACAGCCCGTGTATTACGATAAAAAAGCTGCTGCCCCAGTGCGTCTTCTAACTGCTTGATGATACGTGACACTTTAGAAGCGGACACCCCTTCTTTTCGAGCCACTACCGAAAAACTCTGAGCATCAAAGACCGCTATAAAATATAGTAAGGTTTTTATGCTGATGTTATCCACCGTATTCATTTGTGCAACTTATGCAAAGGTCATTTCTATATTATAGCGTTTTTTAATGGGTATAGGCTGCGGTACACTACGCCACATTGCTCATTAAGGATTGCTATATGCAAATTTTATTAATACTCGTTGTTGTTTTAGGTGGCATGGGGTTGTCCGTTGAAGCGGGATTATTGGGGCCTTTAGGAAGTGAGGTGGGTGAGCTGTGGGCGACATTGAGTATTTTTGGTGTGGGCGCTGCTCTGACATTCTTTTTGATGTTGTTTTTTAGTCCGCGCGCGAGTCCTTCGTTTTTCTCACAGCCGCCTTTATTACTGATAGGCGGTATTTTGGGGCCTGTTTATGTGGTGGTATTAACCGTGGTCACGCCCGTCATTGGCATTGCGCTGACGATGATTGGCATACTGGCTGGGCAAGTGTTTCAGAGTTTAATCATAGATCATTATGGCTTATTCGAAACCATGGAGCGAAAAATAGATATTAAGCGAATTATTGCTTTATTTTTCATTATTGCCGCCCTTATTTTTATGGCAAAAGGATAATCCAGATGATGCTTATTTTAATGATTGTATTGGCCGTAATTGGCGGGGCGGCTTTGAGCGTTCAAGCGGCATTAAATGGTCGCCTTGGCGGCAATGTCGGCGTCTTTAAAAGTGCTTTTTTAACCTTTTCTGTGGGTGCAGTAGTAACCGCCTTGCTCATTTTCTTTTTTGAGCCTAGTCATACTGTGACGTTGATGGATGTGCCGAAGTGGCAACTACTTGGCGCCTTGTGCGGTGTACCTTACATCGTCATTATGGTGGTTGCGGTCCAGCGTATTGGTACTGCGGTGGCAACGGTAGCGGTTATTTTTGGTCAGCTAAGCATGAGTGTACTGATCGATAATTTTGGTTGGTTTGGGAATGAGGCGATTAGCCTTTCGGTCAGTAGAATGGCGGCGTTGGTTTGCTTGGCTATTGCGCTTTACTTTATTTATGCGAGTAGTAAGTCTGAGCCTAAGGTGGCTTAGCCTAAAGAGTCTCAGTAGCTCGTAAAATTTTTTATAATAATATTCGCGCATTGTTCAGGTGCTTCCATTGGTAGCAGATGTCCATTGTCCGATAGCTCAATGATGCGTTCAACAGGGACGAGATCTTCCCAAACTTTACGAACCTCATCGCTAATAAACATAGAAGGTTTACCAACGATAATGGTGTAGGGGACATTGAGAGCGTTTAGATCTCTCAAGGCGTCATTGACGAAAGGGGTGTCAAAGTAGCTTGCTAATTCTTGCTCAGGTGTGAATAGCAGGCTGTATTGGCCTTGATCATTTTCGACAAGACTGTTCTTTGCAAAGATATAAAGATGATCGTCATTAATGCGCTTAAAGGCGCGATGTGCTCGTAGATGATGGTAGTACGACTCAATACTTTCCCAATCTGCTTGCTTGGCTTGCGTGCTTTTAAAAGGTTCTCGACCTATTTTTAACTCGTCAGGTGCTGAGTTCATCATGAGGGTCTGTGACTTGGTAAAAGTAACAGGCTCTATTAAATACAGCTGTGAGAATAGTTCTGGCTGCTTGGCCGCGGCAATGGCGGTGGCAGTCGCACCCTGAGAATGTCCAATACCGACGATAGGCTTATCTTGAGTTTTCTCCAAAAAATCAATCAGTGTATCGGCATCTTCCTCGCGGGTTAGCTTCTTCACAGTGGGTAAGTCATGCCAATAGCCACGCATGGCGAGAATGGTGATGGTGAATTGCTCACTAAGCTTGGTTAATAGGGGTAGATAGACACCTGTCGTAAAGCCATTACCTCCATAAAAATGGGCAGCAGATAACGGAGAATTTTTATCACTATCGACCAAAGCAGACAGATCGTAATAGCGCGCTTTTTTGCCCTCTAGAGTCATCGTACGTTCGAATGTTTGCATGGTATTGCTCTTATTTTTAGCTAATGATTAAAACTATTTTTAGTAAAAATTAGTCACTACGCTCACGACGGCATATCAAATATCAAACAAGTCGTGGTGGCATGAGCATACAATTTGCCATCAGCACCAACAATGCGACCTTCAGCCGTGGCGGTTTGTCTTCCGACATGGATGATGTTCGCTTCAGCACGCACCAATGGGATTGCTTCGGTTAAAGCGCGGATCATGTTTACTTTAATCTCTAACGTGGTATAGCCTTTACCAGCTGGCAAGGTTGAGTGAATAGCGCAGGCAACAGCAGAGTCAAGAATGGTACAAAACCAACCGCCGTGCACGCTACCTAATGGGTTGTAGTGTTGCTCACCTGGTTGACCCTGAAAGAGGGCATGACCGTCTTCTATGCGAATAGGAATAAAATCAAGCGTCTCGCCAATCGGTGGTGACGGTAATTCTCCGGCAAACATGGCATCAAAGAGTTCTTTGCCACTCATACTGACCATTTTAGCAGGCGATGTGATCCCTGCAAGGCCTAATTTAGCGCGTATTCGTAAATCGTCAGCTTCCCAAGTAGCCATCACATCCGCAGCATCCATCTTTGTAACATCCATTTTACAATCCTGTTTTATACGAGTTATTTTTACGTTCAATCTTTTTAAGCTTACTTTTACGCGAGTAAAGAGTAGGGGGTCATATCTTATCCAATAATAAGATAATAATTTAAAAATAAGTGAGTTACTACTAAAAAGATAGTAACTATAAGTTTTTTAGCACGGTTAGGATAAGTTCAGTGGTGATTTGCTGGTAAGAAGCATTTCGCTAACTCACTATAGATAGTGGATAAGCTATGATTTTCTTAGCTGTATAGCACGTTTGCCAATTTCGATCCCAGTATTCTTATCAATGACGATGTGTAGTGGTCAACTAGTTTAGGACACCTGATAAGAGATTTTTATTAAAGTAGCGTTTCTCTTTTTCTAGCGGTGTTAAATAATTGTTGAAAGTATGCGGTCTCACGGTTTGATAATAGCCCCAGATATAATCAGCAATGGCGCTTTTAGCCTCAGCGATATTCTCATAACCACCTTTTGGCATCCATTCTGTTTTAAAGCTTCTAAAGAATCGTTCGGTTGGGGCATTATCCCAACAGTTTCCGCGACGGCTCATACTTTGCGTCATACCATCACAACTGACCACGGATTCAGCGAATGTCTTACTGGTGTAATGGGTTCCTTGATCGGAGTGAAACAGCACGCCACTGGGTTTGAGTCTGCTGTTATATGCCATCTGCAACGCTTTAGCGGTCAGCACGCTATCAGGCGAATCTGATACAGCAAATCCCACCACACGCCGAGCATATAAATCTAAAACGACAGCTAAATAGCACCAGCCGCCTTTGATACGAATATATGTGACATCGCCCGTCCAGACTTGATTGGGTGCTGTTTGACTGAAATTTCTATTTAAGATATTCTGATGGGTTTTATGCGCCTCATCACAGTGCTTATATTTGTGCGTCTTCAATTGACAGCTTTTAAGCCCCATCTGCGCCATGAGTTTACCTGCCATATAACGAGTCAGCTTGATGCCATGCTTATTCATCAAAATGGCGGCAATGCTACGAGCGCCTGCTGAGTGCTTTGAATCGTTGAATATTTGTCGTATTAAGGCTTTGGTTTTGACGGCTTCAAGGCTAATTAGCTTGGGCTTTAGTCCATAGTAGTAACTACTCTTCATCACGCCAAACAGCTTGCACAGAAGGTTTTTATTGACCTGCTTGTCTTGCTCTGCAAGCTGACTGATTAACGATAGCCGTTCAGACTGTCCAAGGCCAGCAGAGCAGAAGCCTTTTTTAGAATGTCGCGCTCCATAGTGAGTCGCTTAACTTGTTTGCGCAATTCTTGGAGCTCGCGCTGCTCATCTGTTAAAGCGTTGCCGACTTTAGGGGCTTCGCCATTTATTTCTTGACGGTATTGACTCAGCCATTTCTGCAGAGTGGATTTGCCTATTCCTAAAGAGTCGGCCACGTCAGGTATTTTACGCTTATGATCAACGACTAAGCTGATGGCTTCTAATTTGAATTCTCGGGTATATTGATTGCGTTTGGTGGTCATACTGTTTTCCTTCTTTGGGTTAGTATAAACCTCTTATGCACTGTCCTAATTTATTATGCCACTACAATGGGCTTAATCTCCACACCTGTCTCTGAATCTATAAAGACGGGTATCTGTACGCCTTCCTCGCCCGGTTTATGAGCGCGGGCCCAAGTTGCTAGTACAAATAATACGGGTAATATGTCTTGCCCAGATTGAGTGAGTAGATATTCTTCGCGCGGCGGAAGCTCTGAGTAGCGTCTTTTTTCAAATAAGCCCTTATCTACCAATGTTGCCAAGCGTTTGGTGAGCATTGAGGGAGAAATACCCAAACTGCTGCGAAATTCATCGAAGCGAGTAAGACCCATATGGGCATCACGTAAAATGAGCATGCACCAAGTATCGCCGTATATCGACAGACTACGGGCAATAGGACAGTTAGCAAGGCTGGGCTTATCTAAAGACACTTTAGCCATAATAGTCACTATCAATTTCTGGTTTTTGGAGTTCTATTATACCTAAAAGCGCGCTAATTTTTATGGGGTGTCTTAGCACACCTGAATCAGTATTTCGGTTGGTATAGTAAAATCTAATATCGAGTCAGTCTCTTATAAAAATTTTCTCAATGTACAGTACCAAATACACCGTGATTCTCTAAATTACTCAAGCTATGTCGCGAGTAGTAACAGCCTCTTATTAGCTTTTTGATTTCACTCATCCTCTTATGTACATCGGAAACAGGCTTACTATTACTTAGCAATAGTAAGCCTGTTTCCGATGTAATGAGTCTCGCAAATGTGCAACGAGCAGTTTTAACTTTTGATCCGGTTGTCTGACCTTAGGATAAACCGCATATAGGCCAAGCTTCTTGCTGGTAAAACATTGTAAAATCTGCGTGAGTGTATTTTTCTGTATTTCCTCATAGATCAACACTTGTGGTAAAAAAGCGATACCTAAATCGCTAAGCGCGGCTTGTTTAATTGCACTCAGATGATTGCTATAAAACCGACCATAGACAGATATTAATTGCTCTTTGCCGTCTATATATAGCGGCCATGTATTGTTAGCCGTATTATCAAACTTATAAACTAAGCACTCATGATTCTGTAACTGTTCAGGAGCTTGAGGTGTACCATATTGCTTTAAATAGGCTGGAGTCGCGCATATAATCCACTGGCTATCTATAAGGCGCCTTGCAATGAGTGAAGAATCTTCAAGCACAGCGGTCCTTATTGCCAGATCAAATCCTTCTTCTATCAAGTCAACCAATCGATTGGTAATTTGTAACTCTACTGATACTTCAGGGTGTTGTTTACAGAATTCGGCAATAGCTTCGCTAAATATGAAATTCGCAGAGACCACAGGCATGGTTATACGTATATGGCCTTTCATATCTTCGCCGTAACCCGTGACAGCATTTTCAGCTTCTTGAAAGGCGGATTTAGCAATTTTAGCCTTGTTATAAAGCGCCCTGCCTGCATCGGTTAAGCTCAACTTTCTAGTGGTTCTATAAAGCAGCTGAGTATTTAAGTTCTCTTCTAACCTCGCAATGCGCTTGCTCACTACTGAGTTCGTCAATGATAATTTTTCAGCGACTCTAGAAAATGACCCTTCTTCAACAACCTGAACGAATAAAATCATGTCGTCAGCTTTGGTCACACTTGTTCTCCAATTGCAGTAATGTGTTTCTGATTATATCAAAAAAGGAAAATAACATTGTCCATTGATGCAATATATCAATGAATTAACAAGGCGTAGACTATTTCAGGGCGTTTTTGACATTGGGACATAAACTGTCGCAAGTCGTGATCAGCTTTGTCTACAAGACAGATTTAGTAAATAAGCAGTCCCTATTTGTGAATATTTAATACAACTTGGTCATCATGGGTTCGTCAAAATAAAGGCTTCGATGACTTGGTTCAGGGAAGATCACACAATCAAAAGGATGTAATTTTGAATCAAACAATATATGGGCTTTTGGCATTACTGCCAATCGTTCTCTGTGGTATTTTTCTGATAGGTTTGCAATGGTCAGCTAAAAAAACAATGCCAATCATTTTAGTGGTTACCGCTGCGCTTGCCATTTTTATATGGGATATGACGCTTAACCGAGTGTCATCATCTATTATTCAGGGTTTGGTCATTACGGTTTCGGTATTGTGGATAGTCTTTGGGGCTATTTTTTTGTTGAATACATTGAAACATACTGGTGCAATCGCTGTTATCCGTGCTGGGTTTACTAATGTATCGCCAGATAGGCGTGTGCAAGCCATTATTATTGCATGGTGCTTTGGCTGCTTTCTTGAGGGCGCCTCTGGTTTTGGTACAGCTGCCGCTATTGCAGCGCCTTTGCTGGTGGCAGTAGGATTTCCGGCGCTAGGTGCGGTGTTGATGGGAATGATGATACAAAGTACACCTGTATCATTTGGTGCGGTCGGTACGCCTATTGTGATAGGGGTAAATGATGGGTTAGATAAAGCTGCCATTAGTGCTCAACTGGCACAACAAGGAGTACAGTGGGGCGAATTTTTACAACTGATTACCAGTCAAGTCGCCATTATTCACGGTGTCATTGGTACGTTTATGCCACTTTTTATGGTGATGATGCTCACTCGCTTCTTTGGTAGAAACAAAAGCTGGCGAGAAGGCTTTGCGATTTGGCCGTTTGCAATTTTTGCAGGCTTGGCATTTACAATCCCTTATGTGATAACCGGTGTTTTTTTAGGGCCAGAGTTTCCGTCACTGGTCGGTGGCTTGGTCAGTATTACTGTCGTTGTTAATGCTGCTAAAAGAGGGTTTTTGGTACCAAAAACCACATGGGATTTTGAACCGCAAAAAAACTGGCCGAGTGAATGGCTTGGTAAGTTAGTGGTCAGTAAAGAAGATATTACGCTGACCTTGAGTGATAAGAAAATGTCCACCCTTATGGCGTGGTTCCCTTATTTACTGGTTGCCCTTTTACTGGTGTTTTCAAGAGTATTTACAGGCTTTCAGTCTTTACTTAACAGTGTAGCAGTAGACCTAACCTCGATTTTAGGTGAGACAGATATCAGTGCCAGTTTTAGTCCTTTATACTTACCAGGCGGCTTGTTACTAATTAGTGCTTTGGTTGCCGCCGCTTTTCAAACTAGAAAGCCCGTCAGCGCCCTAAACAGTGCCTTTAAAGAATCAGGCAAGACTGTACTAGGGGCAGGTTTTGTACTTATTTTTACGATTCCAATGGTTAGAATTTTTATCAATTCAGGCATAAACTTATCAGATGTGGCGAGTATGCCAGTCGCCAGTGCAGAGTTGTTTTCAGGTACTTTTGGCAATGTTTTTCCATTGATTAGTGCAACCATTGGTGCTTTAGGTGCATTTATCGCCGGCTCTAATACCGTATCTAATATGATGTTCAGTCAGTTTCAGTATGAAGCCGCCATGAGCTTACATATTTCACCTTCTCTAATCATCGCGGCGCAAGCGGTTGGTGCGGCAGCGGGTAATATGATTGCCATACACAACGTAGTAGCTGCATCCGCAACGGTGGGTTTACTTGGAATGGAGGGCGCGACGCTTCGGCGTACTATTTTACCTACCCTGTATTATGTGTTGTTCTGTGGCATCATCGTCATGGCTGCAATTTACATTTTCGGTTTTCAGGGCCCTTTAGTATCGTGAATAATACACCATCACATGATAAGGAGTATCGTATCTCTTCATTGAATCTTTCATCAGCAAACATGACTTCTCAAGACCTACTTAGTCCTAATCAAGTTTTAGATAAACTCACAGACGTGCTAGGCGCTCGCAATGTACAGGCTGATCCAGAGAAAAACGAATACTATAGAATGGGATGGCGCTCTGGTGGCGGCAACGCGTTGGCAGTTTTGTTTCCGCAAACCTTGCTGGAGATTTGGCGTAGCCTACAAGTGTGCGTTGAAGGTAACTGCATTATTATTATGCAAGCGGCAAAAACAGGCCTAACCGAAGGTTCAACGCCAAGCGGTAATGACTATGATAGACCTGTGGTGGTCATTAATACGCTGGCAATAGACCAATTGTATTTGATAAATGATAATGAGCAAGTAATCAGTTTGGCTGGGGCGACGCTACACCAATTACAAAGTCAGCTGAATGCGGTGAATAGAGCGCCGCATTCGGTCATTGGTTCCTCGACTTTAGGGGCGTCTATTATTGGTGGGATTTCTAATAACTCGGGAGGATCCTTGGTGAAAAGAGGCCCTGCTTACACCGAATTAGCTTTGTTTGCGCAGATTAACGAACAAGGTCAATTGGTGTTGGTCAACCACCTAGATATATGGCTAGGTGACACTCCGGAAGAAATACTGACGAGATTGCAAAATGGTGATTTTGATAAGAGGAAGCTACCTGACAGTGGCAAAATGGCATCAGACAAAGAATATATCGCCAGAGTAAAAGATATTGATGCAAGTACGCCAAGCCGTTTTAATGCTGATAAGCGCCGACTGTATGAAGCCAGTGGGTGTGCAGGCAAGCTGGCGGTATTTGCAGTACGCCTAGATACTTATCCAACCGCTACAAAAGAGAAAGCTTTCTATATAGGCAGTAATAGTGTCAGTGAGCTTGCCCAGTTAAGAAGGCAGATATTATCAACTTTCAAAAATACTCCTGAAGTTGGCGAATATATGCATCGCGATATATTTAATGTATCCGCTAAATACGGTAAAGACACTTTTTTAAGTATCAAGCATCTCGGCACAGATGCCTTACCTAGGTTATTCTCTATCAAAGGCGCTATTGACGCTAAATTTCATAAGTGGTCGTGGATGCCAAAGCATTTCACCGATAAAGTCATGCAGTTTATAGCTAACTTATTTCCAAAACATTTACCTGAGCGCATGCTGGCGTACCGTGATAAGTACGAGCATCACCTCATAATAAAAATGAGTGATGACGGGATAGTGGAAGCCCAAGATTTTTTGCAGTCGTTTTTTGCGGCATCAAAAACCGGTAGCTATTTTGAATGTAGTAAAGAAGAGTCAGAAAGTGCTTTTTTGAACCGTTTCGCAGCCGCCGGTGCAGCATTAAGATATGAGGTCATCCATGAAAAAGAAGTAGGCGAGATATTAGCGCTCGATATTGCTATACCACGTAATGAATTAGAGTGGCTTGAAACCCTACCTGAAGCAATTACACAGCATTTAGAAATGAAGTTATATTACGGACACTTCTTTTGTTATGTGTTTCATCAAGACTATATTTTGAAGAAAGGCAGTGATGCCAAGCTTGTTAAAAAGATGATGTTAGAGTTATTGAGCGCACGCGGAGCAAAGTATCCTGCTGAGCATAATGTCGGTCATCTATACGAAGCAGAGCCTGATCTACAAAACTTCTATAAAAGTCTAGACCCAACCAATAGCTTTAATCCGGGTATTGGTAAAACATCAAAAAATAAACGCAACTGCTCGTGCTGTGTGTAATAGTTAGTGTGGGCTGAGCTTTATGCTGAAGCACGAGTACAAAGTTAGAATAAAAAAAGATATATCATTTGGCACTAATCAACACACCATTAGAGATTAAAAAATATTACATAGATATCTAACAGCATAAAAAGGGTAAGCGTATGATTATTTCATCTCCAAACGATTACAGGGCTGCTGCCAAGCGCAGACTGCCACCATTTCTATTTCATTATATAGATGGCGGTGCTTATGAGGAATATACCTTAAAGCGTAATGTTGAAGATTTATCAAAAATTGCTCTTAGGCAACGTGTACTGAATGATATGTCACAGCTCAGTCTCGAGACGCAATTATTTAACGAAACCCTATCCATGCCTGTCGCATTGTCACCAGTCGGTCTCACAGGTATGTATGCACGTCGCGGGGAGGTGCAAGCCGCTATGGCAGCCGATCAAAAAGGCATTCCGTTTACCATGTCGACGGTTTCGGTTTGTCCGATTGAAGAAGTGGCGCCTAAAATCATCCGTCCAATGTGGTTTCAGCTTTATGTATTAAAGGACCGAGGCTTTATGAAAAATGCCTTGGAGCGTGCCAAAGCGGCGGGGTGTTCGACTCTAGTCTTTACGGTGGATATGCCGGTACCAGGGGCACGCTACCGAGATATGCACTCTGGTATGAGCGGTAAAAATGCCGCTATGCGCCGTTACTTCCAGTCTGTGACGCATCCGCAATGGGCATGGGATGTAGGACTAAACGGCCGTCCGCACGATCTGGGCAATATCTCTACTTATTTAGGTAAGCCAACAGGGCTAGAAGATTATATAGGCTGGCTAGGTAATAACTTTGATCCCTCTATTTCTTGGAAAGATTTAGATTGGATTCGTGAGTACTGGGATGGACCTATGGTCATCAAAGGTATTTTGGACCCAGAAGATGCCAAAGATGCGGTGCGTTTTGGGGCAGACGGTATAGTCGTATCCAATCATGGTGGACGACAACTAGACGGTGTTTTATCCAGTGCACGGGCGCTGCCTCCTATTGCTGATGCGGTGAAAGGAGAGATTAAAATCTTAGCCGACTCTGGAATACGCAATGGCTTAGATATTGTGCGCATGTTAGCGTTAGGCGCTGATATTTGCATGCTAGGGCGCGCCTTTATCTATGCTTTAGCAGCGGATGGCGGTGCAGGGGTTAGCAATTTGCTAGAACTGCTAGATAAAGAAATGCGCGTCGCGATGACCTTGACTGGCGCCAAAACGATTGCTGATATTAATTCTGACTGTTTGGTAAAACTGGATAATTAAACTTGAAGCCGTTAGTTTAGTCATCAATTATAATAATGAAACTCATAATGTTGTTGGCTTACTAGGGATAGACAGATATACCATTACAGGAATGGCTGACCCAGTATCACCAAAAAATAAATGATTAATACATAAAGCTGGCAACGTCTTGGCTGATGAGAAGCGAGAGCTTCAAGATCCACATAAACAGGTTAAGTGTCTTACACCATAGAAAACCTACATTTAAGACCGCACGACTATATTTTAATGAATTTGATCAGGAGATCAAGGATGACTATCGATAACGACGTACTACGCGAACGCATCAGCTTATTAGGATCATTTCTAGGAGAGGCGATTTCTCGGCAAACGGGCGAACAAACGCTTGATACGATTGAAACCCTGCGCAAAGGCTTTATCCAACAACGACGCGCGCCTAACGAAGCGAACCAGCAACAACTCATCGACTTCATAGCCTCGTTAGACAATCAAACCTTAAAAAATGTCATCCGCAGCTTTTCTATCTATTTTTTCTTAGCCAATCTAAGTGAAGAGAATTACTTACGAGAGCAACGTCAAGCCATGCGTATGCAATCGGAACACAGCTGGGAAGGCTCGTTTCGTCGTACCTTGCTTGAATGCCGGGAACGCAATATTGAACCTGTCCAAATGCAAGAGCTGATTGAGCAACTGAAATTTATCCCGGTCTTTACCGCTCATCCTACTGAAGCGCGTCGCCGTACAACCATGAATCTATTACAAAGTCTATTCATTCATAGCGATGCCTTAAACAACTTTACTGAAAATAGTTTTGCCTATGAGCAAGCGAAAGAACAAACGGCGCAAACGATTGATTTATTATGGTCATCGGATGAAGTGCGGACCCGTAAGCCGTTGGTCTATGACGAGATCAATAATGGTTTACACTATTTCAATGCCAGTTTATTTAACGCTATTCCCAAGGTTTATCGCAATATTAAAGACGCCATTGTTGATATTTATCCAGAGCTAACAGATTATCCATTACCGGCGTTCATGAGCTTTGGCTCTTGGATTGGTGGCGACAGAGATGGCAATCCCTTTGTCACTCATGACACCACAGAAATGGCAGTGCTGATGCATGCCAATGCCGTTTTGCGCCATTACCAAGTATTAATCAAAAAATTGCGCCGTGAACTTATTCACAGCGATACCATTACTGAGATTGCACCAGACGTTTATGCTCGTATAAAGGAATACGCCACTCTCGATCAAAAAGTATTTTATTATAATCCTAATGATTACAACAATGAGCCGTACCGAAGGTTGTTATCGATTATCCTTGCCAAAATAAAAGCGACCAATCGTCATATTCAAAGTAAAGGTACAGACCTTGAAGCCGCACAAGATGCTTACGCCAACCCACAAGAGCTATTAGAAGATTTACGCATCATCCGAAAAAGTGTCAATACTCATGACAAAGCACATGGCGAAGGCCTATTGCTAGATACGATTCGTCTGGTCAAAACCTGTGGTTTCCATCTAGCAGCGCTCGATATTCGTCAAGAGTCGTCTTATCATAGCGAGGTGATAGCCGATATTTTCGCTAATGCCTCGAACTTACCAGACTATCAAACCCTGAGTGAAATCGAGCGCCAAGAGTGGCTCACGCGCTTGCTTGAAAAGCCGGGCATACCACTTATTTATACCGATAACTTGAGTGACAAAACACGCGAACAATTGGCTTTGATGAACTCTGTGGCAACCTTACGTAAACTGGTTGGACAAGATACTTTTGGCAGTTATGTTATCTCGATGACCAATAATGCCAGTCAATTATTAGAAGTGTTGCTACTCATGCGCTTTGCAGGCTTATGCAAGATTAATGATAAGGGCCAGTTATCTGCTGACTTACCCGTTGCGCCCTTGTTTGAAACCATCGAAGATCTTAAAAATATCGATAAGATTTTACCCGCCGTGTTGGATAATCCGCTCTATCGCGAACTGCTTCAGCATTCAGATAACACTCAAGAAATCATGTTAGGCTATTCAGACTCATCAAAAGATGGCGGCATCATTACTTCTGCATGGCAGCTGTATAGCGCGCAGCAAACAATCAATCGTATCGCTGATGAATATGGTATCAAAACCCGCTTGTTTCATGGTCGCGGTGGCTCTGTCAGTCGTGGTGGTGGCTCAACACATAAAGCGATTGCCGCGCAACCTGCAGGCACCCTGCACGGACAAATTAAAGTCACCGAGCAAGGCGAAGTCCTTTATGCCAAATATGCCAACACTGATACGGCGGTATTTGAGCTGACTATGGGTATCACTGGTACGCTTAAAGCTTGCTCCTCAAGGTTTGTGGTGCAACCGCCTGAATTGCCAAATTATGAAGCACTATTTGCGCGTTTGGCAGACGCCGGTGAACAACGCTATCGTCAGCTGACTGACCACACCGAAGGGTTTTATCAATTCTATTCACAAGCAACGCCAGTGGCAGAAATATCCTTATTAAATATCGGTTCACGCCCCGCACACCGTAATAAAGGTTTGCCAAGCAAAACCACCTTGCGCGCCATTCCGTGGGTATTTGGTTGGTCATTAGCACGCTTTACACTGCCTGCTTGGTATGGTGTCGGTAGTGCTTTACATAGTGTCAAAAAAGACGAAGCCCTGATGAAAGAGATGAATGACTGCTGGCCATTCTTTAACGTGTTTATTAGCAATATTGAAATGGCTTTTACTAAATCTGATATGAGTATTGCTCAGGCTTATAGCCAGCTATGTGAAGATGAGGGATTACGTAAAAAGATTATGCAAGCGGTAATCGATGAACACCAGCTGACCTGTTCAGGTTTAAACGCTTTGCTTAACCAAAAATCGTTATTGGCGCATCAACAGAATCTTTCGGCTTCCCTTGAATGGCGAAATGCGTATTTAGATCCAACCAACTATATACAGATTGAGCTGTTAAAACGTGCCAGACAAAAACAGGCTAAAGGCGATGTTAGCCATGGCAACCTTGCCGTTGAAGATCCATTAATACGTAGTATCAATGCTTTGGCAGCGGGTCTGCGTAATACGGGGTAATTGGCACGTGAGGCGCCCAAACTATGTAGGAGCTAGATTTAATCAAGTCAGCAGTAATATTAGAGTCAGTCATTCTATCAATGTAGCTAATGGATAAGGGTCGAACAAATCTGGAAGGTATCAACTCGATTCTTTAGATTAAGGTATCTCAGGAAGAGCGAGAGATGTGAGAAAAGACCAATGAATGTCGAACAAATTTGGAAGGCTATTTTGGTGACTCTAAACAAAAACGTATTACAACGTAGTTAGCTATGATAATAACAGCTATAAGGTGTATATATATTTGGACTTACTGAGATGCCAAGTAGGAGCATTGTCAGAGCTTGTATAGGTTCTTATTAATGATATAGAGTAATAGGCATTCAGAAGGGTTATTGCTTTTACTTTGAGCTGATTGTCACTTGGTGGCGAATACTTCTGTACCTAACGTAGTTCAAGCATATTCGCATTAATGAGGAAGTCGGCTAAGCTACCAACAATCGATTGATGAGTGATTTGGTTATTAGGTGATGATTAGAAATGACAGATTATGCAAAGGGCTTGGTAGGTATTGTGAAGGTAATAAGCTTAGCAATGATGAGCAGAGCAAGATTACCAAACAGACTAACTTTGAGTGAATAGTAAAATTACTGTATCTACAACATATCTATAATAGGCTTCTGGAATATATATAGAGGCTATTAGCGACTTGAATTAATACATTAATCGATTACGGATACACTAGGATCTATGAAGACTCTATACATTAAGGCTTCAAGATATATCAGTTAGTAATTATACTAGCGGTGATTACAATGATTATTTGAACAGGTAACACATATCATGGTTAAGCAATTAACAACCAGACTGACTAACGATTTACTGTTTAATTATAATCCCATGAACTTATCATCAGGTACCGTCCCTTTAACTTATGGCTACCTAAATTTAGGTTCACGATTTAAAAGAGTTAATTTTCTATTAAAAACAATGACCTATAGTTAATATAAAAATAAGTGGTTCATGAACCTTGGTATGTGACATAGCCTGAGTACAACAACTTTAATTTAAACTATTAGGAGTCTCAACTGAGACACTGAATTACGCTAAAAAATCAAGATGATCGTTCATTCATTCTCCTAGCTTTTTTATTTAAGGGGGTTTTTCGTTACAAAATGAGAAAACCAGCCATACTGAAAAAGTAGCGATATTAGCACAATTCTTGCTGATTGCTTCTTGGTTAGAGTGAATAAATCATCATTTATATCAATGAATTATACTTCTGATTCTTCAGTAGATACTTGAAATGAGTATTTGAGTTTTTCATACATGGCAAAGCACTTTCACTACTTGTCTTTTGTAAAGCACTCTCTCTTTATAATTGACCTCTTAAGCTGATTTGCCTGCTAGTCAAATTTAGTGCCGAACAATATTGAGCTACGTTTGAGGCACGAGGGCTTCGCTTTTGATATAAAAATATCTTGTACTTTTTGAAACTGACTATCTAAAGCAATACCATTTGAACGAATAATATTACCTATTAAAAAGCCTCTGTCATAAATATAGACAATGCCTTTACCTTTATCCCAATAGGTCACTCCTTCAGGCAGTATAGGCGTAGAAAACATGCCATCACTTGACTCTATTAATAAACAACCCTCTATTACAACCAATCGTCCACCGACCCCCATGTCTAACTGGGGTTCCTCAGGATCAAAAGGGTATGTAAATATATCTGCATATGTCGGTGTTAATATATTAGAGATATCCTCTATTTCAGTCTTCAGGACTTTATTCTCACTAGTGGCTTTATTCATCATGTTTTTTGAAGGTGTCATACAACCTGATATTAAGATTGCTAAAAATATGATTAAGTATTTTTTAAGCTTATGGCTATCCTTATACACTGTATTCATCTGAAATATCATCCTTAAATTTATTAGCATATGTTTACTAAATCAGCCTAAACCCTTGTATATAATCAGGACATCATCCGAATTATAAAGAGGTACAGCGCCGTGAAAAACCGTAACTATTACATTTATAAAAAGCCTACGATTAAGCTCAGCATGGGTATGCTTGCTTTAGGCAGTTTACTGGCAATCGCTGGTTGTAATAATAGCTTGGTTGACAATCAACTGATAAAAGCGGCAGCCGAAAAACCTGTAGTTAGCAAGACTGAGAACCCTTCAACCCCAAAGACTGATAAGAACTATATCGCTGCTGACGACTCTGCTTCAACGCCTGAAGGTATCAAGCAAGTCGTTAATGCCAACAATCAATTCGCTATTGATCTGTATCAGCAGATAAATAAGCAACCTGCACAATCAGATAAAAACATCTTCTTCTCGCCCTATAGCTTGTCCACTGCCATGGCTATGCTCTATGCCGCAGCAGAGGGTGAAACAAAGCAGCAAATCCAAAAGACCTTTCATTATCCAACGCCAGCTATCCTTAATCCCAATAGTGCCGCGCTCTACAATCAATTTAATAAACCCAATTCAAATTATGACTTAAGCACGGTTAATGACTTATGGATACATCAAGGCTTGAGCCCCAATCAAACTTATTTGGATACGGTGCAGCGCTATTACGGTGGTAAAGTCACCACTCTTGATTTTAAAAACAGTCCTGAACCTTCCCGTCAGACTATCAATAAGACCATTGCCAAACATACCAAGCAGATGATTCCTGAGCTGCTCGCAAAAGATAGTATTAAAGCAGATACAGCTGCTGTATTAACCAATGCCGTTTATTTTAAGAGCGAATGGGCACAACCTCTAGGCCTACGAGGTAGCACTCAACCTTTTTATAACCTCAATGGCACAACCACTGATACGAATTTTATGTATAGTATAGAAAGCTTTGATTACATGGAAGATGAGCGAGTACAAGTGGTAGAACTGCCTTACAAAGGCGATGAACTATCGATGCTAGTTGTCTTACCAAAGTCAAAAGAAGCAGCTGCCATGCAAAAGCTGATTGCAAACTTGAGTACCGCTCAGATTAATAAATGGACTGAGCGATTAGAGAGCAAAGAGATTTTTTTGAATATGCCCAAGTTCAAGTTAGAGCAGATCTATAAGATGGAATCTATTTTGACTGAGATGGGCATGCCAATAGCTTTTAGTAATAAAGCTGATTTTAGCTTGTTTAATGACAAGTTACCTTTAGCAGTAGATTCAGTTATTCATAAAGCGGTGGTTGAGGTTGATGAAAAAGGAACGGTTGCAGCAGCTGCAACTAGCATCGTTATAACGCCTATTTCAGCTTCATACAACGCTGAGTTTACAGCCGATCACCCGTTTATGTTTATGATTAAAGACAATAAAACCGATGCCATATTGTTCTTAGGTCAGGTGAATAAACTATAGCAATGTGTATTTTGGAGCGATTTAATATGCAAAGATTCAAACAGAATTTAATGAGAAATATAACAATCTCGGTATTATCGTTCGGGCTGTCTGTATCCGCTATAGCAGCTGATTATATAGCAGAAGAAGCAACTGAACAGCTAGAAGACAACTATACTCAGCAACAGCTTGCCAAGCTATATTTAGAGAATTTAGACTTGCCCGAAGATAGCAGGAAACCGTATGAATGGTTTGCCATTCGAGGATATGCTCCTGCTCAATTCATGCTGGGTCTCCAAGCTTATGATCCTATAGACACGATTAAATGGTATCAGATAGCTGCTGATAACGGGCATACCTCTGCAATAGCTAATCTTGCCTATATCTATTATGCGGGTAAGTATGGCGTACCTCAGGATTACGCCAAGGCTTTTAAATTATATAAAACATTAGCCGATACTGATGACATGCAAGCTCAGTATCAACTTGCAGAGATGTACTATCATGGTGCAGGTACGCCTCAAAGTTATAGTCAGGCTTTTACCTATTATCAGAAGGCCGCTGATAATGAAAAAATAGAGGCTAAATACACAAAAATGTATGCTGAATATAGCTTGGGGCTTATGTATTATGGCGGTTTAGGTGTTGCCCAAGATTATAAAAAAGCCTTTCATATCTTTGAAAATCTTGTTGCTCAAGGTAATACTAATGCTGAGTATAACTTGGGAGTCATGTACGATCGCGGCTTAGGGGTTACTCAGGATAAGATCAAAGCAAAAGAATGGTTTGAGATAGCGGCTAGTCGGGAGAGTTATATGGGTCTTGGAAAGACACATGCCGAATACCGTCTAGGGAAAATGTACTTTGAGGGAATAGGTGTTGCTCAAGACTATGATGCCGCCTTAAGTTGGTTCAAAAAAGCGGCGAATAATCACTATTTTTTGGGTCGTGGAGAGATGAGTAAAGGAGATTTACTGACACAATACCAGTTGGGCGATATGTATTATAACGGGATTGGCGTCACTCAGGATTATACTCAAGCTTTTAGGTGGTATGAACAAGCGGCCAGAAATAGGTATCTCAATACTGTTGATGGGTCATGGAGCAAGGGTAGTGAACGCGCTCAGTATCTTATAGCGCTGATGTATTATAAGGGCTTGGGTGTTAATAAAGACAAAGCCATGGCAAAAGAGTGGTTAGAAGTATCTTGCGATAACGATTACCAAGCGAGTTGTGATTATCTTCAGAAACTCTCTAAATAAGGAATTTAGTTTTTCAAGATGATGGGTTTTAGGTTATTGAGATAACAGCGGTGTACTCTACCGTATCCCTATAAAGCCGATTAAGCGCTTTTTAACTCAATGCCTAACATCCTTTACCAGTCTTGTTAAAGCTATCTCATCCTGCTGTATAGACCATTTTATCTTATAGTAAATATATATCGTTCTTTATCGTATGAAGCGGCATAGGGCACTGCATCTCTAGAATAGGTATTCTTATCCTGATCAGTATAGTCGATGGATATTGAATCTTCATAGCTTGTGTATTGGATAGCGTAGCGATAGGAGGAGTTAGGCGGCAAATCTCCGATCAAGTCCACTCTCTTGGAGCTGGTATATTTGATGCGTACGTCAGATATGAGATAAGCGCTTTCGTTATTTATGATAATTTTGCCTTTATCCTTCTCAAAATATGAGCACGATATTAAAAGCATACTCATCAATCCTATTAGAACATTCTTATTAAAAACCATATCTCTCTCACTTTTACGATTTACTACTACTACTGGCTTATTAGAAATCGTGCAAAATCAGTAATGTACCTATTCGCTAATCACTTTTAGGCATTCTTAAGTTCAGTACAGCGCGCTTACCAAACTACACTAAACGATTGTATAGAGATGATACTAGAATGGCATCATCTTAACTCTACATTATTAGTGAAGCAGATATGAAGAATAACCAGTATTGTTATCTTAAAAAAGCCTATGGTAACCGTGTCATAGGTGCATTGGCGGTCAGCAGCCTATTATTGATTGTCAGTGGCTGTGACAGCACTATGAAAGAGTCTAAACCTACTGACAGCGTAGCTAATACCACATCACAATCAGGCCAGTCCTCCTTGCCAGATAAGAATAAAAATAACGCTGATTATAAGGCTGTTAGCAAAGATGGCTTTATTGCTGCTGATGATTCTGCCTCTACCCCTGATGGCATTAAGCAAGTCACTACTGCCAGCAACCAGTTCGCCGTTGATATGTACCAGCAGATAAATGGTCAACCTGATCAAGCAGATAAGAACGTATTTTTCTCACCCTATAGTTTGTCTACGGCAATGGCAATGCTCTATGCAGCAGCAGAAGGGGAAACGAAAGCGCAAATTCAGAAGACCTTTTATTATCCGTCGATGGATACTCTAAACCCTAATAGTGCCGCGCTCTATAATCAATTTAATAAATCAAACCCCGATTATAAATTCGCCACAGTCAACGATTTATGGATGCAACAAGGGCTAACGCCTAATAAGGCATACGTAGACACCGTACAACGCTATTATGGCGGTCAAGTGACCAACCTTGATTTTAACGGCAGTCCTGAGCCTTCGCGGCTCATCATTAATAAAAAAATTGCTCAGCATACCAATCAGATGATTCCTGAGTTACTACCAAAGGGAAGCATTCCATCTAGCGTTGTCGCAGTATTAACCAACGCGGTTTACTTTAAGGGCGACTGGAAAATGCCTTTTGAGGCAAATAGCACCTATGAGCAGCCTTTTTATCCCCTCACAGGCGAACCCTCTGATGTCAAAATGATGAATATGCAGGCTGATTTCGGCTATAGCGAGGACAAGCAAGTGCAGGTCGTGCAATTGCCTTACAAGGGCGATGACTTATCCATGTTAGTGGTATTACCCAAATCAAAAGGCAAAGCTGCGATGCAGCAGCTGGTGCAGGATTTGAGTGCTAATAAGATTAAAAAGTGGAATAAAGATTTAGTCACTCAAGAAGTGAACTTTTCCTTACCAAAATTTAAGCTTGCAGAGCGCTACGATATGAAAGGTTTACTGTCAGACATGGGTATGCCAAGCGCCTTTAAAGACAAAGCTACATTCAAACTATTTGATGAGCCTCTAGCGATAAAAGTTGATGATGTTTATCATCAGGCAGTGGTCATCGTCGATGAGAAAGGGACCGAAGCCGCAGCCGCGACAGCCATTGTAGCAGTAGAAGCTTCTGCTCCTATAAATCAGCCAGTTGAGTTTACAGCCGATCATCCGTTTATGCTTATGATTAAAGACAATAAAACCGATGCGATATTGTTTTTAGGGCAAGTGAACAAACCTTAAAAGAGCGAATGACGGCACTAAGACTTAACTGACTGTTGATGAGACATTATGAAAAAAACGCTTAAGTTATTATCGTGTTCGCTGTTGGTGATTTCAGTCGCTAGTGGATGTAATACGAAGACCAATGAAGAAGATGTGTTTCAATACAAGAATGCCTATGTTGGTGATAATAGTGCAGTCATAAATATTGTAAATCACTCTATGCAATCAGAGAAATTCAAAGGGCTTGAGCTCAAAACAAAAGAGGCACCCTATGGGATTATCTTAAATTATGATGGGTCAGAGTCAGAAAAGAATGATAAAAAGACAGTGATATATAACGCCACTTACTTATTTGCGTTGATTCAGAATGCAGAGTGGATAACGTTTAATTTTGATCATCAAGAATACAAGATAACAAAGGACGCTCTAATAGAGTGGTACGGGGAAGATTTCAGCAAATTACAAAGTGAAAAGGAGCTAAAAACGTTAATACAAAACAACTGGGATGATGAATACAGAGTAAATCAGTTATTCTAAAACCGCCAAATATATATCTGTGCAGTTCCCTATACAGTAGCCGAGATAGTGGCTATTACAGTCACTATTGAGCCTTAGATATTATTATTATAATTTATTGTTGAGCCTGATATGCAAAATGACCCACTTCGCTATTTTAGATATGCAGCCCATAATCGTGTTATCAGTGCCTTAGCTATTACCAGCTTAGTGTTGGGTGTTAGTGGCTGTGACAACGCCATAAAAAATAATAGAACGGGTGCTGTTACAGGCATGGTTACTCCTAATCAGTCAGCTATTAACCATCAAGCGCCTCCTATTGAGGTAATGACTACTGTCGCAACGCCTGAAGGTATAAAAGAAGTCATCACTGCCAACAATCAATTTGCCATTGATATGTATCAGCAGATAAATGGCAAATCTGAGCAAGTAGATGAGAACGTGTTTTTCTCGCCCTATAGCCTGTCCACTGCGATGGCCATGCTCTATACCGCAGCGGAAGGGGAAACGAAAGCGCAAATCCAAAAGACGTTTCATTATCCGACGCCGACTACCCTCAACCCTAATAGCGCCGCGCTTTATAATCAATTTAATAAACCCAATCCCGACTACAAGCTTGCTACGGTCAATGACTTATGGATGCAACAAGGGTTAACACCCACTAAATCTTACATAGACACCGTGCAACGTTATTACAGCGGCCAAGTGACCGCCCTTGATTTTGAAGGCAGTCCTGATCCTGCGCGGCAGACCATTAATAAAAAGATAGCTGATAAAACCAAACAGTTAATTCCTGAATTACTACCTAAGGGCAGTATTAAATCTGATACTGCCGTGGTGCTAACCAATGCCATCTATTTTAAGGGCGATTGGACCATGCCTTTTACAGCTGAAAGAACCAGTGCCCAGCCTTTTTATAATGCTATAGGCAGAGCCTCTACCGTCCAGATGATGCAGCAACAGTCTTATTTTAGTTATTATGAGGACAAACATATACAGGTCGTGCAATTACCTTATAAAGGCGATGACCTATCTATGCTCGTAGTATTACCCAAACTCAATCATAAACTTGCTATGCAGCAATTAGCTAAGAGTTTAAATGCAACTAAGATTAAGCAATGGCGTTCAGGCTTAGTAAGACAAGAGGTGGACCTTCAACTGCCAAAGTTTAAGTTAGATGCGCGTTATCAGATTAAAACATTGCTCGCTGATATGGGTATGCCAAAAGCGTTTAATAATGCGGCTGAATTTAACTTATATGATGATGGCCCACCGATAAAGCTCGATGAGGTTTTTCATCAAGCGGTGGTCACCGTCGATGAAAAAGGGACCGAGGCGGCAGCAGCAGCGGGTGCTGTAGGTATGTACGTTGGTATGTCTTATCCTGCCGAATTTAAAGCCGATCATCCATTTATGTTTGTGATTAAAGACAATAAAACTGATGCGATACTGTTTTTAGGGCAAGTGAATAAGCCGTAGCGATATCTATTTTGGAGCGATTAAATATGCAGCGTTTTCAGTTGATTACGTTAAGTTGCTTGGCTGTTGTGATGACTTTATTGTTTTCAGGCTGTGCCGCTAAAGATGCGCCTGTAGATAAATCATCTGAGGAAAAAGCAAAAGTACTGACTGAAGCTATTGAGGAGAAAGTAGAGATTTTAGAATATAGTCCTCCGCTTTATGAGAGCTCAGTAGATGGCGGTACTACAGTCGCTGATGGCACTTTATTGATTGAAAACGGCAGTTTAATCATTAAACATGACAACTATAAAAACGAGGCGGTAAGTAAAAGTGCTTTAGTATTTCCAGAAAACACGACCAGCATCAATGCTGGCACTCTTTTTCATCAAATCAGCGCTTATGACCAATATACAATTGGTCAAGATTATCGTTTTGGTGGTTTTAGTGGCACTCTTAATGACCAGCGTATTAAACCTCACTCTAAATGCCAATTAAATAACGTATGGTTTGTGACCTAAAAGTGGAATGTTATGGATAAGGAAAAACATTAAATGCGTTTTTTATATCGCCTACCTATTTTGATCATACTATTTTTGTCCATGCAAACCGTATGGGCTTGTATGCCGCATTCACCAAATGATGTATTTATTGCTCGTCTGCAATCATCGCAGCCCACACTAATGGATAATCAGCAAAAAGGTTTTGACTTGCAATTTAGCAATCCACGCTTCGTTTTTCGTACACTTAAAATGTGGTTTTTTTATTCTACTCCTCAGCACTGGCAAAGTGATTTTGAGTTGAAAGGTATCAAGTCAAACGACTTAGTTATTGGCTTAGCATATGCGGCCAGTGGTAATGAACCAGCAAGCTATACGGTGGCTTCACTCGCGACATTGAGCTGTAAAGACGATAAATTAATAGTTGGTAAACCATTGGTACCTTTTTTAGCCTGGAACCGAGTAGAGGGTAGATGTGGTCATGACAGCAGCTATAAAGTTGGGATACTGGATGGCTTTATAGATGAAGATCAGGCTTATTATTTACAGCAGTTACAAGCCAAATATCCTACTTGCGATAAGCTAAACGCTGCGTTCCCTAGCGGCACTGATAAAAATGAGTTGAGCAATAGCCCTGAGTCAGGCAGTACGCATAGTGCATCCAAACAAGACAGCCACCCTCAAACATCATTTTGGGAAAGGGTTAAGTTTTGGTTTGGGCAGTGGATATAACGCCCCTGTATTTAATGACAAATTACGGGAATACCCCACTCTCAACTTGAAATAAGCAAATCAAACTGAAGAGGCGGGTTACCAAGTTTTTTATTGAGTACAAAGCACAGATTGTGTGACAGGATTTTACGAATCAATCGATGAGACAAATGCCATAAATCTCTTGCTCTCACTCTTTGTATGTTAAATCGTTCTGATAGCTGACCAATGACTGTTTCAACGATACGGCGGACTTTCATCAGCCGTCTTACCACAGGTTTGGGTCTATCCTCTTTCATGTTGGCTCTGAGTGGCGTTTGTAAATCCACGCCTTGAGCATTGTAGTACGATGTCAGACTAGGGCTGATATACCCTTTATCAGCACCGAGCAAACCATAAATATGGTCAGTAATATCAGGCGCAACCGCTCTTTCATCAACATTGGCAGGGGCAAAGGTAAAGCCTTTAATCATGCCCGATAAGTTAACAAGCAAATGGCCTTCAAAACCATAGTACTTCTCTTGCTTAGCGGCGCAGTAACTAAAAGCTGCTAAGTCTTGATAATTCTTATGCCGATAAGCGCGTCCATAATGACAGACAGGTATCGGAAAGCCATCCATAAAATGAATGTTGTCACGGCCTTCAATTTGACTGACTTTATCTTGTATCTGCTGTTTGACTTGCCACAGATTGGCGCAATGCTTTGCGAAGTTAGGATATGAGCCGATGGCTGGAAACCAGTCTTGCCAAATTTGTTTGTCTTGATCAAGGTGCAAAAATTCACCGACCATCTCCATGCAAATAACCTCAGGATCACTTAGCTTTGGCGCGTAACCTGCACTTCGCAAGGGTTTGGTGACGACTATTTTGTAATATTGCTCTACCATTAAATAGATATTGATGATAAATTCGTCTATGGGCATCTCACAACTCCATTGTATTCTTGGTCGAAAACAATAGATTAGTGAGGTGCTCTTCTTTTTTCAATCACTTTCGAAGTTGAGAGTGGGGTGGGAATATAAAATAAGGAGCTGCAATGAATGCTTTATATAAAGTAACGGGCTTAATAATACTTGGGTTAAGTTTGATGTCTTGTGATGCGCTATACAGTACGATTACGACTAAGAACACAGCAGAGGATAATCATTTTAATACAGCCGCAAGCTCATTAGACCGATCATTTGCCGCAACAGATATGAGCGACAGTGATTTCAATAAGTTAACCCACGCCATACAACCAAATTTTTCAGATAAGCCGCTGCCACAATCTGACTTAACGTTGGCAGATAAGAACAAACGCTCTGATTGTGGTTTTGATATGCGCGTGGCTGATAAAGCAAAGCAGCTGACTTAGAGGGAGCTGTTAATCTAATACCATTGCTGACATCAAAACTCATCTTTTATATGTTACTTACTGATCTGATCAAACGGGTGCGCCTCCCAAGTAGGGAATTGGAATTTAGCTGTAGGCTAATCATACAAATGATTAGGATTGTTGAGACAGTCTCAGCATACTTTGTTAAGTACCTACCTTAAATGATTATAGAGAGATGATAACTATGACTATTCAAAATGAATGGAGCGCTAAAGAAAAAAGTATCGCTCAAATTATTGAGGAGTTGAATACTTTTGAAGACCAAGAATTGACGGTTATGGTCTCAAGCGACGGCGGGGAGACGTTGAGACCTGTTAAGCTACTTGGCAAAGAATTTGATAAAGACAATAAAGCTTATTGCACCCTGTTTATTTAAATGTTCTGACCTTCATTAAGCCAATCTCTTATGAGATGCTCAATAAGCGGTAGAGATTCATGTTGATACCTATAATAAATATTAAGTACTTCAACACTGCCTGACTCTTCATCGCCAAAACTGTTGAGCCAGTAATCAATGAGATTCTCCTTACTCGAATCATAAGTCAGTTTGATGGCTTTATCATTAGTTGGATTAATAAAGCTCACGGTGTCATCAGTATCTAGCAATTTACCATCCGCCCCATATTTATTGAAGTAGCTCTCCCAGCTGTCGGTTCCGACTGTCTTTTTTATAGATTCCCACATTGCTAATGAGTTAAGCGCTTTCATGACCTGATCCGATTTGAAGAGTTAATGATGACTTGCTGACTATCAAAAGATGAGCGCGTTTAAAACAAATACTCTAGTAAGAAAGCATTGCGGAAACTACTGTTGAATATGCCGTACAAGAATACAAAGGTTGAGAACACCCACATAATCGACAGGTAGAGTTTGTTTTGATCTGAAGTCCAACCCCAAGAGCCAAATTTCTTTGTAATATCAGAGAAAATAAGCCATCTGAAGAGTAAGCAAAGGAAAATATAAAGCACAATCCATTTAAGCATTCTACTGTCACCAGAGTTAATATTAAAATATAGAGTGAGTTAATTAATTACGTTTACACCGTCACAAATAAAACACGAGCCTTTCCTAAAAAGTGTGTAACTGCTTATAATCCAATAACAGGAGAATAAGCAATGACTAACCAAACGGACCTTAAGAAACTAGCTGAGCAAATGGCTAGTAGCATGAAAAGCTTTGATGACATCAAAGACTTCCAAAAGCAGCTCATGCAATCTTTTATCGATACTGCTCTTGAAGCTGAGATGGAAGACCATCTCGGCTACCCCAAGCATGAAAAAGCTATCAAGCCAAACAAGCGCAACGGACACACTAAAAAGACCGTCCGAAGTGACACAGGCGATCTTGAGATCTCCACCCCAAGAGACCGTGATGGTGACTTTGAACCTGCGTTAGTGCGCAAGCATCAAACCCGTATCTCAGGTCTTGACGATAAAATCATATTCTTTTACGCCAAGGGCCAAACCACCACTGAGATCGTCGAAACCATTAAAGAGCTCTACGATGTCGACATTTCAAGCTCTCTTGTCTCAAGAGTCACTGACAACATCTTAGAGGACATCACCGCTTGGCAGAACCGGCCGCTGAGCAGTGTTTATCCTATTGTCTATTTGGACTGCATTGTCGTTAAGGTACGTCAAGATAAGCAGATTATCAACAAAGCGATTTACTTAGCTCTAGGTGTCGCTCTTAACGGTAAAAAAGAGCTGCTTGGCATGTGGCTATCAGAGAACGAAGGCGCTAAGTTCTGGCTAGGGGTGACCCCTGCCGTCAATCCCGTAGACTTAAACTTGGGAGATTTTAGTTACGCAGCTTGACGGTAAAAGTCAAACTACTGAGCTATGCTGAAGAAACCGTACAAGTAGAATTTGTAAACTAAGCTTCTTAGTCAGAGTTTACTATGACTAAGAAAATCAGAACTTACAGCACAGAATTTAAAACTGAAGCTGTTAAGAAAACAGCAGAGAACATCGGGAATATCTTAGCGGCTGCAGAGCAGCTATGCATCGCCATGCAAACCTTATCAAACTGGAGAAACAAAGCTGAGTTTATCTCTATGGTTTCTGCCGCATAGCTCACTCAAGCAAGCCAACAAAATTATACGCAAAGCTGATGCTTTTTTTGTTGGCTTGCTTGAGATCTCTATTTTCACGTTCAGGCTCTTTAATACGTTGTTCTTGGCTTTGCGTTTGTACTGAGGCAGGAATGGCTGACCATGTGGAGGGATAATCTCCTGCCGCTTCTATTAGTATCCGAACGGCACGTTCTTTAATCTCGGGAGTGTAGGTTTGTTTTTTCATTGTCGTATTCTCTCAGAATGTTAAGTCTCCGATAATCCCGGGGTGGTTCAGCCTGACATATGCTCCCCATAAGAGGAGTGTCGTTTATGCTAAAAAAAGTCGCAGGAATAAATAATGAAGAGATCATATGGCTGCCGTGCATAAAGAGACGATAGCAAACATAAGGTCAAACACGATTCTTGTCATCATATTGTCATAACGGCATCGTATCCTTGGGCCTATTATAAATAGCGGTGGCGTCACACTCATATCTTTAGTCATTCAATGACTTATCGAAAACAGTTAGCGCATAGATATTAGGTGTGTTTATGAAGGTTGTTGATTGGTTTGGTAGTATTTCCACCCGTATATTGATTATCTTAACATTGGCTTTTTTGCTTATTATTTTGCTGGTGTATTGGGTCATCGAAACCCAAGCTAAACCACGCATACTGGAGATGACCTCAGAGATAGTGGTTGAAACAGGCAACGAAGCCATTAACAGCATCATGGCGAGTATCAATCATGTCGACGGACTGGCGAAAGCCACCAGTACGATGGCTGGTGGCTTACCAAAACAAGACAGCCTTTATAAAGAAACCTTTGGCAATCTCATGCAACAAACGGATCAACGCATTGTAGGCGGCGGCGTATGGTTTGACCCAAATATGTACGCTCAGGGCCGAGAACGCCAGTCGTTTGTATGGTCACGTGATGAGTCAGGCAGCATGCAGCCATTAGAGCGTTACAATCAAGCGCGCCAAACCCCGAATCCCTATTATCGTGATTGGTGGTACATTCCTGCGATGTACGCGCGTCATGACCACTGTGTTTGGAGCCGTGCATATGTTGATCCAGTGAGTAATCAGCCGATGATGACTTGCGCAAAGGCTCTGTATGACAGTCGTAATCAGGCTTTTGATGGAGTGGTGAGTTTTAATCTGTTACTCGATAATCTCGGCGAGGCGATGAAAAAGTGGCAAGATAAGCTCGGTGGTTATGTCTTTTTAGTGGACTTGGACAATCGGTTTTTGACCTCTCCAGATCAGTCGATGGTCATGCACGCAACTAAAGATAGCGGTCAGGGCCAGGTCGTAACGGCACGGCAGTTAGCTGAGAGCAACCCTAGCTTTGCCCCTATTGCGGACAGCCTAGATAGCATTAATCAGACACTGATAGATGAGGCAGTAACTAAAGATGAAAGCCGCTATACGCTCGCTGCTCGTAGTATTATAAGTACGACCAATCTGAATAAAATCAGCGAGCAAGAGTCCAAATTACTCTCAGCATTATTGCTGTTAAATATCGATCAAACGTTTAATTTGGTAGACAGTCATTTGGTCGATACCATCGCTGTGCCCAATGATTTTGTGTTGCAGCAGCCCGCCACCGCCTTCGTGTTTCGCATGCCGTTTACGTATTGGAAGATGGTCATCGTCAAGCCTGATAATGACCTGATGAGCGTGGCAAATGCGCTGTCTAATAAACTGATTCAAGCCATGCTGTTGGGCTTCATTCCTATCTTGTTGTTGACCGCATGGGTATTTCGTCGCTACTTTACGCGGCCGCTAAAGCACATGGCACAGTCAGTGGCTGACATGGGGGTGTTAATTGAGCAAAAAAAATATCAACAATTAAGCGCGCACAAACTTCCTCATTCAAATGTCAGTGAGATTCAAGTTATTAGTGAGCAGACCAATCAATTGATTGATCGCGTCGTCGAGAATGAAGGCGCACTTGCTGAAATCAATGTTCATCTAGAAAAACAAGTCGCCGCCCGCACACAAGATTTACAGCAAGCCATGGATGAGTTAAAAGCCTCACAAGTACATCTGGTGCGCTCCGAAAAAATGGCTACCCTTGGCCAAATGGTGGCAGGTGTGGCGCATGAGGTCAACACGCCGCTGGGCTATGTGCGTAGTAACATGGAATTGGTTGGCGATAACCTTATGCGTTTTGATGAGTTGCTACAGCATACCGATCAATTATTGCATGCCTTAAAAGCGCCAACTATTAATCAAGAACAAGTCGAGCAACTGATAGAGCAAACCTTACAATGCTGCGAGGAAATTAAAGAAGATGAGGTCAGTGAGGATTTGGCCGATTTGATTAAAGATGGACTTTACGGCGTCGATCAGATTGCCGAGCTGGTAGTCAGCTTGCGCGACTTTTCTCGAATTGATGAATCTAAGGTAAAGGATGTTGATATCAATGATTGCATCAATACCTCATTGATTATGGCGCGCAATAATTTAAAAACTCTAGACGTCAAAACCAATCTAGCCGAACTACCGCCGATTCAATGTAATCCTTCGCAAATCAACCAAGTACTATTAAACCTATTTAATAATGCCGCCCAAGCCATACCAGCTGATCATAAAGGGACATTACAAGTCACGTCGTCTGTTGATAAGGCGCAGCAACATGTTGTGGTACGCATTATAGACAATGGATCTGGTATCAAAGAGGATGTTTTAAATCATATCTTTGAGCCGTTTTTTACCACCAAAAAAGCAGGCGATGGCACAGGATTGGGATTGGCCATTACGGCACAAATTATGGAGCAACATGATGGACGCATTGAGGTTAGCTCAATCGTTGGGGAGGGCACGACATTTACCCTCATGCTACCGATACAGTCTAGCGCTCATGAACCTAAACCTTCACAAGCTTTATTTGAAAGTTGAGAGACTTCCAATCACTTATTTAAAGAGAGCGTCATGCAAAAACCAAAAATCGCTTTTATCGATGATGAGCCACGCATTTTACGCAGTTTAAAAATGCATTTTCGCCAGTCACATGATGTATTTATCACCACTGATGCTAGCGAATTGATGAAGTATGTTAGCGAGCATGATGTGCAAGTGGTCATCAGCGACCAACGCATGCCAGATAAGCAAGGTACAGAAGTGTTACGTGATATCAAAGCGGCCTCACCAAATACGCTGCGTATTTTGCTGACCGGTTATGCTGATTTGAATGCAGTGATTGACTCTGTGAATGAGGGCGAAATTTATCGTTATATTACAAAGCCATGGCAGAATGATGAGCTTAAACAAATCGTCAATAAAGCCACAGAAATAGCTCAGCAAACACAAGAAATCACCCAAAACACTATGCAAGGTAATGATACTCAACAAGTTAGTGGTGGCAGCACTGGTAGCAATCGTAATATATTGGTATTAGATGACGACGAGAGCGTCTATCAGCAAATAAAAAGTTACTTTAAGAGTGCTTATACCGTGAGTTGGGCCAGTAACCTTGAACAGGCAGCCAAGTTATTACAAAAGAAACGCTTTGGCGTCACGATTACGGATTCGACGCTCAATAAAGAAAATATTACCCCCATTGTTTATGCCTTAAAAAACATCCAGCCAGATTTGATGGTTCTTATGTTGACTGAATTCAAAGACGCCCATATGGTCATTGATTTAATTAATAAAGGTCAGGTATATCGTTGTCTACCACGGCCGACCAACTTCTCTATCATGAGTATCAGTCTGGATCGCGCTTTTGATCATCACGAAAGATTGCTAGAACAGCCGATACTGGCGGCTCGTCATCATGTCGAGGAGGTAACAGAATCGGAGGCTTTGAATTTTTCTGAAAGACTTAAGGGTTTCTTTACTAAGTTCAGAGGTTGGCGCATTATTAGATAAAAATAGGGCAGGCTAAACATGCCCTATCGATAGTTTAAAATATCATTGTCTATTATTTACATGAAAGACATTTTTTATCAATCATGAATCATTTGCTCATGGTTCATTTGCTCATGGTTCATTTGCCCGTGTCCACCATGCATATTGGCCATGATCATCGGCACCGCTATGACGGCTAAGCCAGATAACATCATGATTACGCCATTCACTTGCCTTAGGCGCAAACGCCCGATTTGATTGCGCATCCAGTTGACCGTTCCGTGCGTAGCGACGAGCATGGGTACGGTTCCTAGACCAAAGACAAACATTAACACGGCACCTGTGAGCGGGTCATGACCGACGACCGCAATAAGTAATGCGCCATAAACGAGACCACAGGGTAAAAATCCCCATAATAAACCTGCTGTTAATGCTCGAGGAAAGGTGTTTAAGGGGAATGCTTTCTGCCGCAGAGGTGATAAAGCTTGCCAAAAATGCATACCAAGACGTTCAAGCTTGTTCAAAAAAGGCAAACCTAGCATGGTTAATCCTATAAATACCAAGACCAACCCTAGTAGGATGCGAGGTGTGCTATTGCCAACCATTAGGTGCGTTAATACTGTGGTGCCAATCACACCGGCAATTAAGCCCAATAGGGCATAACTGAGTAAGCGCCCTAGATGGTAAGTTGCAATGAGGCCGCGTTTTTTTGCTGGACTAGTTTCTTTCATCGATAGTCCGAATGCAGTCACGATACCACCACACATACCTAAGCAATGCGGCGAGCCAAAAAATCCCATTAAGAATGCTGCAATTAATAGTGCCATAGTCATGAAAGTGCTTCCTATAATATAATACCAAATCCAAAAATACGATTAACTTTATTAGACTTGCTAAGCCTGTTAGCGGTCATAGTCAAAAAAGTTATCCTTATTATTCTAATTTTTGGAAATGGTATAAGAGAAATAAAGTCAGTTAACAATCTATCTTAATGACACCTAAAACTTATAGTTAACACCTACATAGAATGAGCGACCCGCGCCAGGTATAGCCGTGCCCCAGTTAGAGCTGCCATCTATCTCCTTATTCATAGACATAGTTCTACCTTGCCCCATGTAGGCACCGCCTAAAGGTAGGGCATGGTTTTTGTCAAAGACATTGTCGATACCAGCCTCAATCGCTACCTGTTTGAACTGATAGCCTGTATTGAGATTTAATAAGCCATAGCCTGCTGTTTTAATTTCGTTGCGAGGGGTGGATACATCCTTTTTAGCTGAAACACCAACCACTTCAATTTGGTTTTTCCAACCGTTGTTTTCCCGATTTAGGGCAACACTGCCATTGAATGGCATGATGTTATATAAGTCTAATCCGCTGTCTTTATTTTTTCCTTTGGTGTAATTAAGTGATCCGGATATCCCCCAGTTTCCCCAAGCATTGGATGTCAATTCTCGATCGGCTGTCAGGTCGATGCCGTATATCTCAGCATCTTGGTTGGTATAACACAGTACGTTGTATTGGTCGGCGGTGTGAGTGTCAGCCGCTGTGTTCGTCATACGATCCGACTGTACGGCATCGACATAGTCATCTATTTTTGAATAGTAAGGCGTGGCTTTGACACCCCAGCTATTTCCAGCACCGCGCCAATTTAGGGTGGCAGACAGTGTATTGGATTTTTCAGAACGCAGATTAGGATCACCAAAATAGCCATTGCCATCACCAACAGTGTTATTCATGACAGCCGCCATGGGCCATGTCGACCACGTATAACGCTCATAGAGACTGGGTGTGCGTTCTTTATGAGAAAGCCCCAATTCTAAGGTTTTTTGTGCATCAATGTTGTAGCGGCCAATCGCGGTAACGTCGATGTTGTGGTCAGTGCTGCTACGGTCACTGACATTAAAGTTAGCGCTATCTCGCAGCTGATTGGTCATATTGTTTTGACCACCGATTTGATAGCCATGTACTTCATCAGCACTGGTACGTACGTTTTCATAGCGCGCACCAAGCTGGGTCGTCCATTCAGAAGAGATGGCTTTTTCCCACTCGCCATAGATACCGATACGCTGACGTTGACCATTGTTGATATTTTGAAAGTCATTTGGCGACATCATACCGTCGCCAGATGCCGCCCATGTGTCATCAAGGGTATAGTCTTGATATTCAGCACCTATATTGATCGTGCCTTGGTTGGTTAAATCGATAATACCTTTAATATTGGCTCCAATAGTCTTGCTATTAGTATTCATAGGCATGCCTGTGGCGGCGCCATATAAGAACTGTTTGTCGTCTCCAAAGTTCATATAGTGATCGACTTTTTCATGATAGGCCTGTGCTTCTAACTGCCCCCAATTTAACTCGCTTTTGTAACGCAAATTAATGCGGTCAAGCTGATTGTCGAGCATGTCCATCCGCTGATTTGGATATAGCTCTTTTGGGACGTTTTGCCACAGATAAGTTCCTTGTAGCAGATGATTGCCACTCTTATAAGCAATGTCTAATGACTGATTTTTGCTTTCATAAGCGGTTGAACCAACTTCGTCTTTCGCTAATGTTTTATTAGGGTTACCTGTTTGGGTATAAGATTTAAAATCACCACCAGCTTTATAGTTATCTGCCTGTGCGAAGCTGCCTTTATAGGTGAGGCTAAGCTGATCGTTTGCCGCTGTGGTCGACAAGTTAGCCCCATAGGCGTCACCATTACTACGATAAAATGTGCCAATTTCACCTGAAGTTAGTATGTCGCTATCCGTTGAAAAGATAGGCTCTGCTGTTTCGACAACGATAGTACCGCCAATACTATTACCACCGACACTCACAGGCGTCACACCTGCATAAACGGTGGTCTTGTCTATAGCGCTTGGCGCAATATAAGACAAGGGTGAGTTCATACTGTTCGGACAAGAGGCGATTGAGTCAACGCCATCCACTAAGATACGCAGACGGTTGTCCGCCAAGCCTCTCATCACGGGCAAGTTTGAGATGCCACCGGCACTTTGTACATTCAGACCGGGTATTTTTGTCAGTATAGTGGCCGTATCACTGCTTGCCACTTGTTTGCTGCTAATAAATTTTTGATTAAGGCTGGCTGTTGTTCCAAGTGCATCGGTACTATATGGCTTATCCGCTGCTGTCGCATAAACGACGATTTCTGGCAATCGGATATGTGGCTCATCATCCGTAGTAGGCATGTGCGCTTTTGCGGTTGTGGAATCCGCATAAGCGCTACTGATATGCAATAAAGACAAAGCTAAAACACTTAGTTTTAAAATAGGTACAGCGTTCATTGATGAAGATAACATCTTATTTTCCCAGAAATTCGCAAAAATATTTTATGAAATCGGTTATTCAGTTTTTACCAAGAGGCAAGATAGGCCAAGCTATTTATGGGCTTAGAGTAGGCACTTACCGAATATTTTCCGATATAAATAGATAGTATTTTGAGTACAGTATTTTAGGCAAATAGGTACAAGTGCCTCAATCAGAGCGTCAAATGAGCGCGTTGATTGAGAGCATTGTCATTAATGCTCTAAAAATATTTGACTATAAATATGGATAATTATATGGGTGTGTCTGATGGTGGAGCGCGTGCGAGGGGTCGTAAAAAATTACTAGGAGAGTAGGTATGTGAGCGATACAAAAACGTGACTGAGACAGTAGATAGCTCAATCAAAGCCGAGTCAGTATGTGTAAAAGCGACTGGCAATAGTGCCGCAGACATGGCAGTGCAAAGGTCGCAGCCACTGTATTTTACGGCATCAGGGTTAGATTCAGCGCTTTCAATCTTATCTTTGCTATATAAGGCTTCCTGTGAAGGTGCAGCATCAACCGTTATGACTGGCTTAACGGTCGCAGGCGATGCTAAAGATAAGGATGCATTATGATGAAGGAAATGACGAGCGGCACTATCAATGGGTATGTTGTGATTCGTTTGCGCAATATCAGTCTGTATTTGCTCATACTGTTTGGCTGCCGATACAATCGGTGCAAGCTCTGCACAGATACCATGACCTAAGTGGGCATTATCATCCCATAGAGGTGTGAGCAACAGCGTGATGTGCATGATCCAAGCAAAACATGCGACCAACATGCCGAACCACATCGTTACCGGTGATGAATATCGTAAAACAAGCTTGTAGCGCTTAGTAGACATGATAGGGTCATCGTATTACCAGCATGCTGATGATGCATAGGTAACATTTATAAGTAAGGGGGCGCACTAACTTAGAACATCATTTCAAAGAATTTCAGAAAGAATTCTTAACAAAACAGATATTATCGTTAACAATGCCATTTTAAGACAATGACTATGGTCTTTACAAGCTTGAATCTTACATTGCTTTTGTAGCGAGTGTAGTAGTCAACTAATTTAGGATGATTAACAAGGGGATTTTATTCAAATACTGATTCTCTTTTCTTCTAGTGGCAAATAGTTATCGAGAGAGTGATATCTCACGGTCTAAAAATAAATAGCCTCTAAATAACAATTAAAATCCTCGGTTCAGAAATAGCTTCATAACTACAATATGGCATCTATAAGCTATGCTGAAAAAACTGTAGAACCCGTTTTGGTAAATTAAAGACTTAATAGAGCGTTTATCATGACTAAGATAACCAGGACTCATAGTGCCGCTTTTATGACTGAAACCGTCAAAAACTAGCAGATGACAACGACAACGGCAAAGTAGCTAGGCAGCTCAGGATGAATGAGACTTCTTAAATGAGGAAGGAGGAAGCGAAGCAGTATTACGCCCCGAGGCAAGATAGTGGCTATGCTAGCAGTAGGATTCAATAGCGTTTAAGCTATAGAACGCCAAGAAAAATGTGGTTTGACTTTCATTATCAGACTGCGTAAATAAAACCCCCTAAGTCAAGTTCTACAGGATTGATAGTATAGGTCTGTAATATAAGTATCTATTAGTTCACATAAAAAAATACTGCCCTACTTTTATCAAAAATATTCAATATAAATCGTAAAACACTCATTCATTGGAATGATTGGGGTAGTAACACATCATAATTTTGATAATTGAATGATTATCATTTACAATAATCTGTAAAAAACTACCTGCAAATACAGTTTATTCTCTAATAAAAATATTCGCAGTTCGCTAAATAACTGGCTGCTACTCTTTAACTATCGAGCTACTTTCTTATGAACAATGTGCAACCTTCAACAAATTCATCGAATTTACAAAAAAAAGTAATGCTCAACCAAATTCATCATAACCGCATAATACGAATATTATTTATGGCGCTAGGCGGTTTTTTCTTCTTCATAGGCTTAGTCGGTATTATTCTTCCAGTATTACCTACCACCCCTTTCATTTTACTAACGGCAGCATGCTGGGCTAAAGGGTCTGATAAATTCAATCAGTGGCTTCTCAAACATAAAGTGTTCGGTGAAATGGTAAAGAACTGGCAGCAGCATCGAGCTATTCCTCGTAAGGCAAAATATTTGGCTTGGTCAATGATGGCTATGTCATGCGGTATGTTGTTTTACCGATTTTCTGATAGTTTGCAGTGGCTTGCTTGGGTTACATGCGCAATATGCATCACTGTTACTGTGTGGATGTCTCGACTGCCGGACGCTTAATTTTTCCTACTATTACAAGACGTTTTCCGGACTCCTTGCTAAGCCTTTGCAAAAAGTAAAATACTCTAAGATAATATATTTTCCTATTTGTTAATGATTATCGTTTACAATGTAACTATATTGTTTTATTATATGAAGAAACTATCAGCAATGTTATTAACAATTAATATTATTTCCTTTGACGACGAGGCTGATGTGAAGAAAATTGTGCTTATTTTTACTATAGGAAATTTGGAATGCACGAGGATTCAACTTATAAGAAGTCGATATATATACCTAGTCTTAAAGGTAAGTCTAAAACCCTATTAAGTATTCTTGTTGGAACTTTGATGTATCAATCAGCCATTGCGGATACTCAGCACCAAGAAGAAAACTTACCGATGTTACATATGGACACGATAACTGTTTATGCTAATAAGCAGCCCCCTATAAATGTAGGGGACGACCTTAAAACGGCCAAGACGATATCAGACAACCTAATTGACAGTGATAAAGATTTAGTCCGTTATAACCCTGATATAAGTGTGGCAGATGCAGGAAGATATGGTAGCAATGGCTACGCCATCAGAGGGGTAGATGGCAATAGGGTAGCTTTAAACTTAGATGGCGTTAGCTTGCCAGATAAGCAAGTCAATGAAATATTTTCAGCTTATGGATATATGTTTGAGGGTCGATTTTCACCCGATGTAGAGCTTCTGTCAGAGGTGGAGTTTGAAGTCGGGGCGGACTCTTTTAATTCTGGTAGTGGTGCAATGGGAGGGTCTGTTAGTTTCAAGACCAAAGACCCAGAAGATTTAATAAGACCTGATCGTCAACTTGGTGGTTATATCAAAACAGGTTATAGCAATAGCAATGAAGAATTTAGTAACGCTTTTGGTTTAGCAGGGAAAAACGATAAGGTTGAGGCAATAATTAATTATGTGCATCGTGAAGGACATGAAACAAAAAATCACCGAATGTTAGATTTCGATAAAAACAAACTAGATCCTGCCTATGATTTTATCAATGATCCAGACTATAAATATCCCTCTACAGGATACAGATCTAATACAGCAGCAATATTACCTGACCCATTAAGTTATACAACAGAGGCAACGTTAGCAAAGTTATACCTCCATTTGAACGAAGAAAACCGATTAGGTTTTCATGCCACTAAACAAAAAACGGATAGAGTATCTAATAACTTTACCAGACAGACTTTTGCTTCAAGAATTGGTAAGGATACTGCAGAATTAGAAAGTTATGGCATCAGTCATAGATACCTACCTATTACTAGTGAGTTCATAGATGAGGTCAATACCACTTTAACTCAGCAAAAAATTACAGGAGTGGCTAATACAGAAACTTATAGCCAAGTATGGGGATCTGACTCTTATAGGGTAGATGGAGTGAAGCATCGGCCTCAAGAGGACAAAACCATACAACTAAGTATAGAGGCAACAAGCTTACCGTTAGAAACTGAGAAGCTAGGCTCTCATACTTTGTCAGTTAATACAAAATATGCAAAGACGGACCATAGATTGACCTTAGAAGAAACTTATATTCCTTCTTCAGGCAACCCCAGTTCTTGGTACGATTTTATTGGGCCCTCAGTGAAGCAAGATATCTTCAATGTGGCCATTCAAGACAAAATAAATTTAACGGAAAAGCTCGATACGACGATTGGGCTTCGGTATGACAATTACAACTACAAACCCTATATGGATGAAATCAATAAAAAAGGCATCGAGGAGGCGGGCAAATATTATCCGGTACGTATTGATTATGAGAATGGCGAGTTTGATCACAATAAGAAAATGGACAATATAGGAGGGATGTTTTCCATAAACTACAAACTTAGCCCATATTTACAGACCCAGTATCAGCTATCTACAGGATTCATGGCACCCGCTACCAGCCAAATGTATTCAGCATTTGAGATGATGGGAAACAGTTTGACGCCCAATGTTCATCTTAAGCCTGAGAAATCTATCAATCATGAACTTAGCTTGTCTGGCCAGTTTCAAGATTTAAGCTTTACAGCTACAGGGTTTTATACCAAATATAGTGACTTTATCAGTTTGTTGAATTCTCAAGAGGAACAACAACGATGCTATGAAGATTATTCGACCGGCCAACCGGTTTGTTCACCCCTTTCTATAAATATACTCAGCGCCCAAAATATTGGGGACGCAGAGACTTATGGATTGCGTTTAGGAGGCGTATGGGATGTTGGACAGCTTGCTGACCTAGAAGGAGATATTCGAGTAATTGCTAATTTAAGTTATGCCAAAGATAAAACTGATAAAGGAACCAACTTACTTGCGACTCAGCCTTTGAATGTCACATTCGGGTTAGGTTATGAAGCCCCTAAAAAGGATTGGCAACTGTCTGCGAATCTAAGGTATTTAGGCAGAAAACATGCTGAAGACGCAAAAGTAGCTACCTTAGAATCAAATGGTTATAACATGCCTTATGAAAATGTCATTGCTCCTTATAAGCACATTGATAAGTCTAAATCGGCTTATGTATATGATGTTTATGGCAGTAAAAGACTAGGTTCTAATTTAAAACTATCAGCAGGGGTGTTTAATTTATTTAATGCTAAATATGTTCCATGGGACAACTTGCGTTCGTTAGCAGAATTAAACGTCAACTCTATGGTAGATGACCAAGGGGTTGGCATTGAAAGATTTACGGCACCAGGAAGAAATTACAAAGTAGGGTTAACCTACGAATTTTAGCCCATATGTCTTGGATAAAATACATAAAAAACTATCAATAAAAACCCAAAAATATTTTGGCGTGCGCTCAATCTAAAAAAAGCTAACTAAATAGGATGAAATGGGAGAGCGCCCCTTAAATTAATAAATATAGGAAACAATGATGAACTTACCTCTTAGTGAAGCATTAAAAAAGCACTCCCGCCAAACACATGATAGTGTTGACATGCTCGTTTTATCTATGGAACCATTTGCCTCTATAGAAAATTACAGTAAATTTTTACAAGCACAAAATGCTTTTCACGAAGTTTTGAAACCTATCTATGAGAATCCCAGCTTAAACCTTAAGATTAAGGGACTTAATAGTCTATCACGCTTAGAACAAGTAGCCATGGACATGCAAGACCTTCACGTTAAGACTATGTTAGTCGATGAGGCTATACCTAGTCCAAGTGAGTTTGAATCTATTGGTTGGCTTTATTGCTCTGAAGGTTCAAATTTAGGCGCCGCAATTTTATATAAAGAAGCTCAAAAAATTGAACTTACAAGTACTCATGGTGCAAAACACCTATCTGCACATAAAGATGGCAGAATGGTGCATTGGCGTAAATTTAAAGAGCAATTAGATGGCTTAGAATTGACACTAACACAACGCCAACAAGCATTAAAAGGAGCTGAAGATGCCTTTGCATTTTTTAAAAAGGTCATTCGACAAGTAAATTATGCTGAAGAAACGGTGTAACGGCTATTTAGATTAAATGGTTGCTGATATACATGGTTATCAATGTAATATAAATGGCCTTGCAAACGTTCGGTTTTTTAAAAATATAGAGCCTTTCCTAAAAACTGTGTAACTACTTATAATCCACTAACAGGAGAATAAGCAATGACTACTCAATCTGACATTAAAGAAATGGCTGAGCAAATGGCTAGCAGCATGAACAGCTTCGGTGATATCAAACACTTTCAGAAGCAGCTCATGCAGTCCTAATCCGCCTTATCACATTTTTATAGTGGCCGCTCTAAACCAAAAGGCTCTAAGCGATATGGCTTAGAGCCTTTTAGAAATCATTAGACATGGGTGTTAACTTATTTATCAGTTCGATTTACTGCAATATTAATCATCATTATCAGCTGTTTCTACTTGGCTGTGAATAATCTTACCAGTCATGCGGTAACCCTCCCAAACCTAAGACACCTAACAAATAGAATTAAGCTGCTTGATTGAGTTTCTGTATGGGCGTAAAACCGCAATTGCCCATGTTTGGGCGCTCATGATTATAATGATACAACCAGTTTTCTGCTTGTGTGCGTACTTGCTCTAAGTTATCAAACAGCTCCTGATTTAACCAATCATATCTCATGGTTCTGTTAAAGCGTTCCACATAGGCATTTTGCTGTGGATTGCCAGGTTCAATATAGCTTAAGTTAATGCTTTGCTGCTCAGCCCAGTCTTTGAGCGCATTGCTGATGTACTCAGGACCGTTATCGCATCTTATTTGTACAGGTTTGCCTCGATATTCAATGAGCTGGTCTAATGTGCGTATGACCCTTTGTGCTGGTAGTGAGAAGTCAATCTCAACGGTGAGCGCTTCACGGTTGTAATCATCAATCACATTAAACAGTCTAAAGCTGCGACCATCACTTAAGCCGTCGTGCATAAAGTCCATGCTCCAGCTTTGGTTTATCCTATCAGGTACTGCTAATGGTATTGGTTTAGCGCGTTTAATGCGACGCTTGGGCTTGATTCTAAGGTTGAGCTCAAGCTCACAGTAGATACGATATACCCGCTTGTGGTTGTACGGCAGTCCCATGACATTACGCAGGGTTAAGAAGCATAAGCCAAAGCCCCAGTTCTTGTTCTCATCGGTCAGTTTGATAAGTAAGTCGGCTATCTGCTGATTCTCATCCGTGGCCATTGACTTATGGTAGTAGCAGGTGACGCTGATGTTAAAGATACGACAAGCACGGCGTATGCTAATACTACGATCTTCAATATAGTGACAAGCCATTTGCCTGCGCCTTTGGGGCGCTACCACTTTTTTGTCATGGCATCCTGTAGGATATCGGATTTAAGACATTCATCAGCATACATCTTCTTAAGACGTGCATTTTCAATTTCAAGTTCTTTTAAGCGCGCAATCAAAGAGGCATCCATGCCGCCATACTTTGAGCGCCAGTTATAAAAGGTACTTTGGCTGATATTATGCTCACGGCAAAGCTCGGTGATAGGGACACCTTGTTCGGCTTGTTTTAGGATATTAACGATTTGGTTGTCAGTAAAGCGTGTCTTTTTCATAGGATTCTCCTGCTGATATATTTTAGCAGTTAATCTCTATTTCTAAGTGTTCTTATTTAGTGGGGGGATTACCATGCTATCGACAAGCACTTTATGTACTTGAGTCCCTTTAATAATCTCAATCTTATAGGCAAGTTTACCAAAATCTATGTCAAATCCTGCTTCAATAACTTTTCCTTTCACACTCTGGTTAGCCTTTTTTATTGCTTGGTTGAGACTGGTTCTAGCCTTTTTCATGGCGTTATATTCTGCTATATCTTTTTTATCAAGCTTCTCTCGCTTACTGCTTAAAACTTTACCGCTATTTGCATCAACCTTTACTTCATACTCGGTATTACTGGCGACAATATTAACATCATAATTGCCACCTGCTGAATGGTCATGTTGCTCAAAATCAGCACTAACAACATCGCCTTTAATGGTTTTTTGAGCAATAACAAGACAGCAGGACGCACTTCATCTTGTCAGTTATAGTAAGCTTCGTATGGAGTATCTAGCTTAGTGACTCTGCTTTTACTGCCTCTTTAATATCGCTCACTTTTTAAACAAAGTCTATTTCGACACTCTTCCTTCTAAAATTCAAAACATACCAAAACACGATTATATAAATTTATTGCATTCGAATTCAATATTAAATATACTCAAGTCATATTAATTTATATTAAATCCTACTCAAGTTCATAAGGTTTTACTTTATGAACCTGGGAGGGCCATTAACAAAAGGATCTTGATGATGGAAAGTTTTGGTACCCTCAATTGGTTGATTGTCATTGTTTATTTATTAGCCAATCTTTTGCTTGGCTGGTTTATGAGTCGGAAAATTTCTACTGCAGAAGACTATTATATCGGTGACCGCTCATCCCCTTGGTGGGCCATTGGTATTTCCGTAATTGCTACATACATCAGTGCCTTATCATTCTTAGGTGGACCTGCTTGGGCATATGGTGATGGTATGGCAGCCCTCGCCATTCATATCAACTATCCCATAGTCATCTTCATCGTCGTCGTATTTTTCCTACCCTTCTTTTATAGCAGTGGCGTCGCTTCTATTTATGATTATTTAGAGCGTCGGTTTGGCAAAAAATCTCGAGCCATCATAAGTGCACTGTTTCTGGTTACCCAAACGATCACTACAGCCTCTATCCTAACTGCTACGGCTTTTGTCATTACTTTTGCGACAGGTATAGATCCGAAAACTGCAATCATCCTTATGTCAGCTATTGTTGTAGGCTACACCCTCATGGGTGGTATGAACGCTGTCATTTGGACAGACGTCTTGCAGGGATTTATTCTATTTCTTGGTGCGGGAATTATCTTTTACATATTAATTGGAGAAGTATCACCGATGTCAGGAGCTCTCACTATGCTGGGAGAAAACGATAAGCTAAATCCATTGAATTGGAGCCTAGATTTTTCTGTTGCCCCAACGGTTTGGGCAGGGGTGGTCGCGATGACATTGTTTCATATCACCGTATACGGTGGTAATCAAATGATGGTACAGCGTACCTTAGGTGCAAAGAGTATGGGAGATGCCAAAAAGTCTTATCTATTAATGGGCTTTGCTGCATTCTTTATCTACTTTTTATTCTTTTTTATTGGCGCTTTACTCTACGTTTATTTCAAAGGTAAAGTATTTGCAGAACCAAATCAAATTATCTTGATATTTGCAAATATGCTCGCTATTCCTGGTTTAATGGGAATAATCGCTGCCGCAATATTATCAGCTTCAATGTCAAGCTTATCGTCGGCATTGAACTCTCTAGCAACAATATCCGTACTCGATTTTTATCAGCCATATATGAAAAAAGATGGCGACGAGAAACATTATCTAACAGCGTCTCGTATTTTTACCGTTACTTGGGCAATATTTATTATCCCTCTTGCATTCGCATTCATTGATAGCAAAGGGTCTATCTTAGAAACATTTACAGAAGTGTCTTCTTATTTTGTTGGTGCACAATTGGCTATTTTTGGTTTGGGTTTCTTTTCAAAAAACACTACAGAGAAAGGCCTTATTATTGGTGTAATTGTTGGGTTTATCGGTGTGTACGTGTTTGCAGCAGGTATTCCGTTTACCAGTTGGACGCCACCAACCATCGCATGGCCTTGGTTTGTCGTCATCGGCGGCGCTATCAACATTGTTGTGTCAATCGTTGCAAGCTTGATACTTGATGGTAAGCAAAAAAGTTGGCACGAACAGACAGTCAAAGGTCAGCAGTTAAAATTCGCAGCTGAAGGTTTACCAGAAAAAGTTGATGGTTGGTATGTTGTACCTGGTAAGGTTGATAAAGTAGTGTGGTTATTACCCATATTATTCATCTTCATCATGTTATTCCTAGCATATTTCAGTACGTTAGGCTAAAGCTTGTTGCTAATTGAATGACGAAAACGTAAGTATAGTCACTAGACGTAAGGAGACGGTATGAAAATCGGTGTTATTAGTGCAGATAGCGCAAGCGAAAGTCGGGTCGCGCTAACCCCAGACGCAGTAAAGAAATTACGCAAACTTGGGTTTGAGGTGGTCATTCAGTCAGGTGCGGGTCAAGCCTCTTATTATGCAGATGCATTATATCAAGCAGCGGGTGCTGATATTGCCAACAGTAGCATTGACGTCGTCAATCAGTCGCAGATTATTACCACCGTCAATGATTTGCCGACGTCAACGACGGCTGCTTTAACCGCTGGTCAAATCATCATCGGTATGCTTGACCCTTATCGCAATACCCAACTCGATACGTATGCTGCTAAAGGGGCTACCACCTTTGCCATGGAGCTGCTGCCACGTACCTTATCACGCGCACAGAATATGGATGTCTTGTCATCGCAAGCCAACCTTGCTGGTTATAAAGCCGTCTTACTAGCCGCCAATGAATATTCGCGCCCGTTTCCGATGTTTATGACCTCAGCCGGTACGGTTAAGCCTGCCAAAGTCGTTATCCTAGGCGTTGGGGTTGCAGGGTTGCAAGCGATTGCCACGGCCAAGCGTTTGGGCGCTGTCGTTGAAGCCAGTGATTTACGTCCGACTGCCCGTGAGCAAGTAGAGTCACTCGGTGGTAAATGGCTTGATGTGCCGATGAGTGCAGAGGAGGCAGAAACCGCTAAATCTACTGGTGGCTATGCGTGGACGCCATCAGAACAATATATCAAAGACCAAGCCGCTGTCGTGGACAAGGCGCTTAGTAATGCTGACATCGTTATTACCACTGCCCAAATTCCGGGTCGTAACGCGCCGCGTTTGGTACATCAATCAACCATCGCTAAGATGAAAGCAGGTTCAGTGCTGATTGATATGGCGGCTGGCACCGGCGGTAACGTTGAGGGCAGCGTGCCCGATGAAACCATTACCACGGCAAATGGCGTACGTATCGTCGGGGCGGCCAATATTCCCTCACAGCTTGCCGCGCAGTCTTCCGACTTATATGCCAATAACCTTGTTAATTTTATCACCACTTTAATTGCACCTGCCGCGACAGGTGACGCTTCAGCGAAGACAGTGGCATTAAATGTAGATATGAATGATGAGATTCAGGGCGCGTTGGCGGTGACACATGACAATCAAATACGCCTTACTAAACGCTAAGCCTTAAACATTCAGTCTTGACTATTTCATTACCCTACATTTGCCAGATATGAAACAATTTTAGGAGGATAAGATGATTGCCACTATTTTAGCGGCAGCGCCAGCCGGTGCGGCCATGAGTAGCACGCCATTCGTAGCGATTTTTACCGTATTTGTACTTGCAATTTTTGTCGGATATTACGTCGTTTGGGGCGTCACCCCTGCGCTGCATACGCCATTAATGGCCGTCACCAATGCTTTATCAAGTATCGTCATCGTCGGTGCCATGCTGCAAACTGTCACTATCGATGGGTCAGTATTTACGCCGACCAGTTTGCTTGGGGCTTTTGCGGTATTTTTAGCCAGTATCAATATTTTTGGTGGTTTCGCTGTGACCGAGCGTATGCTGTCGATGTTTAAGCCAAAAGTAAAAAAAGCCGTAGTAACCACAGATACTGGGGGTGACGCATGAATGACTTATCAAATATGATTGCGGCAAATGCGGACTGGTTTTATCTTATCGGTGCCATTCTTTTTGTCTTAACCTTACGTGGTTTATCGAGCCCAAAGACGGCCATTCGTGGTAACCGCTTTGGTATGGTGGCGATGGCGATTGCTGTTGTTACGACATTCTTCTTGGCAGAGGGCCCAGTACTTTGGTTGATTATCGGTGCGATGGTATTGGGTGCGATCGTCGGTATGTGGAAAGCAAAAACGGTCGCCATGACCCAGATGCCAGAAACCGTAGCCTTGATGCATTCATTTGTCGGTTTGGCAGCGGTGGCGATTGCACTAGCGACAGTATTGCATACTGAGCAAGCACATGGTGCGGTTGCACGAGTAGAGCTGTTTATCGGTTGCTTTATCGGTGCAATTACCTTCTCAGCGTCGGTTTTTGCCTTTGGTAAATTGGCGGCGAAAAGCTGGGCAAAAACCTTGGTTGGCGGCTGGGTTAAACCTGTCCAAGCGCTATTATTTATTGCGATGATTGCTTTTGGCGGCGTGTATTTCGTCACTGACTCCTTACCAGCATTTTATGCGATGGCAGTGATTGCAGTCATCTTTGGTTGGATGTGGATTGCCCCAATCGGCGGCGGCGATATGCCAGTGGTGGTATCACTATTGAACTCATTCTCAGGTTGGGCAGCAGCGGGTATCGGCTTTACCCTTGGCAACTCAATGCTCATTATCGCAGGTTCGCTCGTCGGTTCATCAGGTGCGATTTTATCTTATATCATGTGTAAAGCCATGAACCGCTCATTATTGAACGTCTTATTTGGCGGTATGGGAACGACAGCTGCCGCTGCAGGCGGCGATGATGGCGCACCAAAGAACTACAAAGCAGGCTCAGCAGAAGATGCAGGCTTTCTTATGGCCAATGCCAGCAGTGTAGTCATTGTACCGGGTTACGGTATGGCACAGGGCCGGGCACAAAACGCGGTCAAAGAATTGTATGAGCTATTAAAAGATGAAGGTGTTAATGTGCGTTTTGCCATTCATCCAGTTGCAGGTCGTATGCCAGGACATATGAACGTCCTCTTGGCAGAAGCGGATGTACCGTATGATGATATTCTTGAGATGGATGAGATTAACTCTGACTTCGCCAGTACCGATGTAGTCTTGGTGATTGGTGCTAATGACGTCGTCAATCCATCTGCAAAAGACGATCCATCGTCGCCAATCTTTGGTATGCCGATTTTAGAGGTGACCAAAGCGCAAACCGTTATGGTTATCAAACGCTCGATGAGCACAGGTTATGCAGGACTTGATAATAGCTTGTTCTATATGGACAAAACCATGATGATCTTTGGTGATGCCAAGAAGATGGTCGAAGAGATGGTCCGTAGTATCAATGGCGCTGGTCATTAATCTATAAAGTCAGCTTTTAGATATAAATTACTAAATTTACGCTTTACCATAAAAAAGTCACTGAGGTGGCTTTTTTGCGTTTTATGGCATTAATGATGCCAACGAATAATGTGATGCTCGTTCTTAACAAATCTTATATTTTATGTTAAAGAATAATATGACTGCCAAATATTCGTAAATTTAAGCATCAAATGTCTCGCATTAAAGCCCTTTAACGGACGTATAAATACTAATGAATTCGAATTCAAAAAATTGTTGTATTATTGGTCGTATCGCGCTAAGATATATTTATAATCAGTAGGTTTTGACATTAACAATGTTTATTTACTACACTTTATATAAAAGGTTTCATTAGTATTTTTGATTCACCCAAATAAGTATCAGTATAAGGGTTTTAGTAATAAATTCGTATGCAAAATAATTATGATGTTTGAGTGGGTCTGCACCATTAATAACATAATGTAAGAAAGCCAATCTGTTTTATCTATCAAAAAACATGCTAAATAAGCATAAACGAGGACATGGATGTGATTACCTATTTAAAAAAAGGCAAGCCTGAAGCACAACGTAGCCAAGATGATACCAAAGTGCGTCAAGTTGTTGAGAATACACTAGCAGATATCGAAAAGCGTGGTGACACTGCCATACGTGAGCTGTCAGAGAAATTCGACAATTATTCTCCACAAGCATTTCGTTTAAACCAACAAGAGATTGACGAGCTGATTGCGCAAGTGTCGCCTCGTGATTTAGAAGATATTAAATTTGCTCAAGCTCAGGTACGTAATTTTGCCAAAGCTCAGCGTGACTCGTTGCAAGACATTGAGATTGAAACCATGCCTGGGGTTATTTTGGGTCATAAAAACATTCCTGTTCAGTCGGCAGGCTGTTATATCCCAGGTGGTAAGTTTCCGATGGTCGCATCAGCGCATATGTCTGTTGCTACAGCATCTGTTGCAGGCGTACCTCGTATTGTTGCTTGTACACCACCGTTTAAAGGCAAGCCGAATCCTGCCGTGATAGCTGCTATGCATCTGGGCGGCGCGCATGAAATTTATGTGTTGGGTGGTATTCAAGCCATTGGAGCAATGGCATTAGGTACAGAAACCATCGAGCCTGTGCATATGCTAGTTGGTCCTGGAAACGCCTTTGTCGCTGAGGCAAAACGTCAGCTGTTTGGTCGTGTAGGTATCGATCTATTTGCAGGACCTACTGAAACAATGGTCATTGCAGATGACACGGTTGATGGCGAGATTTGTGCTACAGATTTGCTGGGTCAAGCAGAGCATGGCTATAACTCACCTGCTGTACTGCTAACGACATCACAGCAACTGGCTGAAGATACTATGAGAGAAATCGAGCGTCTATTGAAAGTATTACCAACGGCTGATACAGCATCAGTAAGTTGGGAAGATTATGGTGAAATAATTGTTTGTGACACCTATGAAGAAATGCTTGAAGTAGCCAATGATTACGCTTCAGAGCATGTGCAAGTGATGACTGATCGAGATGATTGGTTTTTAGAACATATGACTTGTTATGGGGCGTTATTTTTGGGTCCTCGCACCAATGTTTCTAACGGTGATAAAGTCATCGGTACTAATCATACTTTACCCACCAAAAAAGCAGGGCGCTATACAGGTGGATTGTGGGTAGGAAAGTATTTGAAAACACATTCATACCAAAAAATCACCACGGATGAGGCCGCTGCCAAAATTGGAAGTTATGGGTCGCGCTTGTGCATGTTAGAGGGTTTTGTCGGTCATGCTGAACAGTGTAATGTGCGTGTACGTCGTTATGGTCATCAAGAAGTGCCTTATGGTGCAGCTGCTGACTAAGCCAGCATTATTATTCAATTATATCTATTTGATATCAAATATTTAAATTAGAGAAGATAAAGACTTATGCGATTACCAACAACACCCTCATTTAATCTGATAGGAAAGCGTGCATTAGTGACTGGAGCCTCATCTGGTATTGGATTAGGGTGTGCTGTTGCATTGGCTGAAGCTGGTGCAGACGTGACATTAGCTGCACGCTCCTCTGATAAGTTGCAAGCGGTAGTGAAGCTAATGACAGATAAAGGTTTGAAAGCCAACGCCTTAAAACTAGATGTGACCGATGTCGCTTCTGTTCGTCATTTATTTGAAAACCTCTCTAATGCAGATGCTTTTGATATTGTGGTCAATAGTGCAGGTATGGCCAAACATACGCCTGCACTAGAGACTGAGCCTGATGATTTTGATGATGTGAATGATATTAATCTACGTGCCTCTTATTTTTTAATGCAAGCGGCTGCAAAAAAACTCATTCATGCCAATAAAGTCGGCAGCCTTATCAATGTCTCCTCACAAATGGGACATGTCGGCGGACCAGATCGTGCCGTGTACTGTGCAACTAAGCATGCTGTTGAGGGTTATACCAAGGCCATGGCAATAGAGTGGGGTAAGCATGGTATTCGCATTAATACCATCTGTCCAACATTTGTAAGAACAGCCTTAAGTGCAGCAACGTTTGCTGACGCTGAAAAAAGCCAATGGATTATGAGTAAAATTCATTTAGGCAGAGTGGCTGAAGTAGAGGATATTATGGGAGCAACGGTGTTTTTGGCATCAAATGCTGCCGCCATGATAACAGGCACTTCATTGTTAATAGATGGTGGATGGACCGCAGAATAGCTAATGCTAGATATTGAGTTCTCAGCGGTTTTGACACTAAGTGTTTTTGATTTATTAGCTTAGGTATAATAATTATCAGAACACCCTATCAACACCAATGGCTAAGAGCTGAGCTATAAAAGGTTATGAGATGACAAATAAAAATTCTGATATCACAAATGTTATAAAAAACCAACGTGTCACAGCAGATCAAGTTGCTGAAGCAGCAGGGGTCAGTCAATCTGCGGTATCTCGGGTTTATACCCCAGGTGCCAGCGTATCGCAAAAAACTAAGGACAAAGTAAAAAAAGCTGCTAAAGAATTAGGCTACCGCCCCAACATGCTAGCACGCTCACTAATCACTGGGCAAAGTCGTTTAATTGGTTTGGTAGTGGCGCACTTAGAAAATCTATTTTACGCAGATGTGATCGAAAAGCTCTCTCATGCATTGCAGTCGCAAGGTTATCATTTACTGATTTTTATGGCAATGAATGACAAAGACTCTACGCTTAAGGTAGTAGATGAGCTGTTGGATTATCAAGTGGACGGTATTATCACAGCGTCTCTGAGTTTATCTAGCGATTTGACGGACCGTTGTCATACAGAGAACATTCCTGTGGTTATGCTCAATCGTTTGCAAGATGATGATCGACTCTCTGGTGTGAGCTCTGATAACTTCGTCGGTGGTCGTAAAGTAGCAGAGTTTTTTGTTAAAGGTAACCATAAAAGAATAGCTCATATTTCAGGTTGGACAGGGTCTTCTACACAGCGAGACCGTGAAGCTGGCTTTCTTTTAGGGTTGCAACAGTCTGGTCAAAAGCTATTTGCTCAAGCGGTCGGCAATTATGATCGTGAAACGGCAAAGCAGGCCACGATAGAGTTATTTGCCAATAAAACGGAAACCAATCGCCCAGATGCTGTATTTGTTGCCAATGATTTTATGGCTTTTGCTGTCATGGATACCTTACGTTATGAGTTGGGGCTTAGAGTGCCAGAAGATGTGTCAGTCGTTGGGTACGATGACGTTGCGGTAGCATCTTGGGAGTCTTATAGCTTAACGACTGTCAGTCAACCGGCTCAGCGTATGGCGGATGAGGTTGTGTCTACTTTATTAGAGAAAATAGCAAACCCTGATTCTCCACCGAGACGTATTTCTATAGATGGCCCATTGATTGTTCGTAACTCGGCAAAAAAACCATAAATACTTTTGATTAAAAAAGCCGTTTGGAAGATAAATTAAAATAGGGATAAAGTAATGGAAGGTATCAGCAGACTTGAGATGGAAAAACGTATCGTGCGTTACGGAGATTTACAGCCCTGCCGTACCGCTTTTATCGATGCACATACGCCAGGATCAAATCATAAAGAAAACTTCACCATCATTGGTGGTGGTGTGTCAGAAAGCCCAGACCAGCACGTACATATTCAAGATACCCCTGGCTTTAATATTGGTGCTGCAGGCCAACTTCCACGTTGTAAAAACAGCTTACATTTACATACCACTGCCGAAGTATTTTTTGTACTTAGCGGCCGTTGGCGCTTTTTTTGGGGTATTCATGGTACAGCGGGAGAAGTTATTTGCGAAGCAGGGGATATTTTTAATATTCCGACGGGTGTGTTTCGTGGCTTTGAAAATATAGGCAACGACTACGGTATGATTATGTCGATACTGGGTGGTGACGATGCAGGTGGCGGTGTGACTTGGGCGCCGCAAGTTATTGAAGATGCTAAGGCTCATGGTCTGATTTTGGGTAATGACGGTCGACTGTACGACAGCAAAAAAGGGGAGAGCCTACCTGAGGGTATTGAGCCAATGGCGCAACTCACAGAAGAAGCGCTTAAACAGTATCCAGAAGTACCGACCTCAGCAATCGTCCCTCATTATGTTGCCCGTTATTGGGACATGATGGCACTGGCCAAAGAAGCACCTTGCCAAGTGATAGGTGAACATGCCTTGATCAAAGACAAGCCGGGTTTTTCGGTGGAGTTTTTGACACGCGGCTCAATCAGTGAAGCGCCTTATCAGACGGATTGTCATGAAATTCTGATGGTAAAAACTGGGCATTGGACATTTAAGTGGTTAGATGATACTGGCGAAGAATCTCAGACGAGCATAGGACCAGGGGATGTAGTGGCTGTGCCTCCTAATCTAGCACATCGTATTTATCCTTCTATGTCTGGTGAAACTGCTCTATTTAGAGTGAAAAACACCGCCGAAGCGGCAGGCCCGACTTGGATCCAAAGTGAACGGTAGGGTTATTACCTTGGATTTTGAGGCGTACTATTTGGGAATATAAAAATGATACCTTTGGTTCTTATCCCCGGGATGATGTGTGATACAAGGCTTTACCAGCCTCAAATATCCGCTTTTTCGCACAGAGTGCCGATTCATACTGTACCGGTTTCAACTCACAGTAATATGCAGGATTTAGCAAAAGACATCCTAGATAATGCGCCACCAGTCTTTGCGTTGGGAGGGTTATCTATGGGCGGTATTATTGCCATGGAAATTTTACGTCAAGCGCCCAATCGCATTGCCAAGCTTGCGTTACTTGACACAAATCCAAAAGCAGAAGCCGAAGAAGTTAAGAGAAATCGCCAGTTATTGATGGCCAATGTGCAACAAAACGGATTAGCTGAGGTAATTGCGAATACTATTCCTAAGTATTTCTCACCTACGGAAAGTCTGTCAACTAAGAGGAATTTAAAAATAATTGAGCTTTGTAACGCTATGTCTCAGTCATCTGGTATAGCAGCTTATATTAACCAAAGCCTCGCTTTGCGTGATAGACAAGACCAGCAAGAAACGCTAAAAAAATTTGCTGCCAATATCCCTACTTTAATTTTGTGCGGCGAGGATGATCAACTTTGCCCTGTTGAGCGTCATACATTGATGAAGTCTTTGATACCACATGCAGATTTACAAATCATAAAAGGTGCAGGACATCTACCGACATTGCAAGCGCCAGATCAAACAAACCGTGCCATAGAAAGCTGGTTATTTACTTAAACAATGAAACACCCTAGTTAACCAAAATTAGCTTGTCGTTCAAATCATATGGAAATGAAAGGAGTTATTTATGAATAATACGTTACTTAAACTGCTGCAATCTGTTGATACACCGACAGTATGTAATGCCATTGAAGTAGCTCAAGGCAAGCGAGGCTTTAATAGTTTTACACGTGGAAGTATGTTGTCATCTGAACCTGATTCAAGACCCATCGTTGGTTATGCTGTGACCGCAAAAATTAGCGCATTGGCAGAACCTACAGAACCAAAAGAGGTGATCCGCGCCAGACGTATGGATTATTATCGTGCCATGTCAGAGGGTGCCAAAGGTGATATGCCATCAGTCGCAGTGGTTGAAGATGTCGATTATCCAAACTGCATTGGTGCATACTGGGGCGAAATTAACACGACGATACATAAGGCATTTGGGATGAATGGGGCACTAACAAATGGCGTGATGCGCGATTTGGGTGACATGGCAGAAGACTTTCCAGTAATTGCCCATTCTGTCGGTCCTAGTCATGGATTTGTCCATGTTAAAGAGGTTAATACTACAGTCGATATCATGGGCATGACGGTTGAGGTGGGTGATTTAATACACGCTGACCGTCATGGTGCCGTCGTCATACCTAAAAATATAATCGATAAATTAGAAGCCGCTATTCAGAAGTTATTAAATAGCGAGAAAATTATTCTAACACCAGCAAAAAAAGAAGGCTTTGACTTTGCAGCTTTTGAAAAAGCGTGGCAAGCGTTCGAAGAGTCAAGAGTTTGATTGTTGTCTTCATCAATGCTTAAAAAACAACCTTTATCTTTACCTTTTAACTTAATAGAGAGAAATATTATGACAACCCCAAAACGTCCAGAGCAAGGTATCCTAACCAAAGATAATGATCTTAGTAAAACAGATGAAACCATAGGTGTGATTGATGCCATGGTTGATGGTTTGAACGATCATGATATTGACAATATGGGTAGATTTTTTGCCGAAACTTTTCGCTGGATGGGTAATGCAGGGTGTGGTTACAAAGAAGGCTTAACAGAGTTTCAAAATGGTTGGCAGCGTCCATTTCAGCAAGCATTCTCTGAAAAAGTTTGTATTGATGAAGCAAGATTAACCCAAGGTGAGTGGTGTGCAGCATTTGGTCGTCAAGAAGCAATCCACAGTGGCGAATTCATGGGTATAAAGCCTACTGGTAAGAAAGTTATTATCCGCTATATGGATTTTTGGAAAGTAGCCGATGGCAAAATCGAAGACAACTATGTCATGGTCGATTTTCCTTCTATTATGATGCAGCTAGGTATTGACCCTTTTAATGGTCATGGTTGGGAAAAGTTTGACACCAAATCAGGTGATTTGGCCCACACGCCTACTATCATGGAATAAAGTCTTAACCTAAAACTTAAGGTGCGACCAATTAAAGCCATAACCACATCTACTATTGTCGGTGTGGTTATGATGAACTAACTGAAAGCTTGTGAGGTTTTTAATAAATTCAAATATAGCAAGGGACAGTATATGAATAACAAGACAGCAGAACAGCAAAATAAAAACCAAATTGAGCGATTTAATCAAGCGCTATACAATTATGATAGTGAAAAAGTGAAATCTCTAATAGATGAGCTCTTTACTGAATCTGCTGTCATTCAATTGGCTTACCCCTTAGAAATTTTACAAAATCGTGACGCTTTATTTACCGAAGCGTTTGAGCCATTACAACAAGCCATTCCAGATCTAGAGCGTCGAACCTTTATTGTTATGGCCGGAAATAGTGGTAGCAGTATGACCAGTAATGAAAATAGTAATACTGACTGGGTAGGGTGTGCTGGCTACTATACAGGTACGTTCATGGAAAGTTGGTTTGATATTCCTCCTACAGGACATCAGGTTACCATGCGTTTTCATGAGTTTTACCGCTTTGAAAACGGCAAGATTGTTGAGATGCAAGCGCTTTGGGATATACCGGAAGTGATGCATCAAGCGGATGCATGGCCAATGGTAAAAAGCCTTGGACGTGAAGGTATATTGTCCGCACCTGCTACCCTTGATGGTAACTTAGTAGAAAAAACGTATTCTGTTGAGCACAGTCAGCGTAGTGAACAACTGGTGCTTAATATGCTAAACGGTTTGGGCGAGTTTTCGACAGGTGGTGCTTCGGCCATGAAATTAGAAGATTACTGGCATCCTCGTTGCACCTGGTATGGACCTTCTGGTATTGGTGCCTGTCGAGGTATTACAGGGTTTCGCAACTGGCATCAAATCCCATTTTTAAATGCTCTGCCAAACCGTCAAACCATTGAAGAAAATGGGTATTTTTTTGCTGAAGGAGATTATGTCGCTTTCACAGCTTGGCCTGGAATGTCGATGACGGTATCTAACGATGGCTGGCTTGGTATTGCACCTGCCGGACAAGAAATAACACTTCGTAGCCTAGATTTTTGGCGTTGTGAAGATGGCTTAATTCGTGAGAATTGGGTGCTTGTAGATATTTTACATGCCTATAAACAGGTTGGTATAGACGTCCTCGCTCGAATGCGCGAGTTTAATAAAGCACGTTACCGTCAGTTTGACAAATAAAACCAATCTACTAGGGCATGCCTTCATTTCAAAAATGCTGATAAAAATTAGCCAAATAGCTGCCAAACAAGAAAAACAGCGCAGATAGTATCGGAATATTAAATAGCTATTTGAAGATGTTTAGCAAAACTTAGCAAGTTTTAACTCATTTAGATTACCGTCGGTTGAATTGAAGACACGCCACAATATTTACTTTAAAAAGAGAAATTTATGAAAGGATTCGATGAGAAGTTTAACGATTTTCCAGACTATATATTAAAAATTACTAATGAAATTTGGGAAAACCGTGGATTACATACACTTCACGACTATTATGCTCCAGATATTGTGGTTAGGACGCCACTAGGTATAGACTTCGGAAATCAAGGCGTGATAAATGCGACCATGAATGTGTTAGCAGAGTTCCCTAACCGTACCTTGCTAGGTGAAGATGTCATTTGGAGCGGTACCCCAGAGGCTGGCATGCTGTCTTCACACCGTATCATCACCACAGCCACACATATCAAAACAGGTCAAAATCTTCGCTTTCGAGTCATTGCTGATTGTCATGCAAAAAACAATCAGATTGATGATGAATGGTTGATAAGAGATCAAGGGGCCATTGCTCGGCAGATGGGTCAAACACCTAAAGATAGAGCGCAAGAAGTCATTGAAATACAAGAGAAAAGTGGTATTGTCAAACAATCATTTACCCCAAGTATTGATCAAGACGGTCCTTATTTAGGCCGTGGTAACGACAATGCATGGGGTGAGAAATATGCAGATATTTTAATTCGCTTAATGAATGCAGAGTTTGCTTTAATTCCACATGAGTACGACCGTTGTTGTTTAGGCGAGTACCCAGGAGGTATTTCAGGGATATCACATGGTGATGTTGATGCGTTTTGGCTAGGATTGCGTTCATCATTTCCGAATGCTGAATTTGAGGTTCATCACCAGATTGGTCGGGAAGATAAGTTAATGTCACCTCGCGCAGCGATTAGATGGTCATTAACTGGCAAGCATGAAGGTTATGGACACTTTGGACAACCAACTGGTGCAGAAGTACATGTCATGGGAGCCTGCCATGCTGAGTTTGGACCTTGGGGATTACGCCGCGAATATGTGATGTATGATGAAGTAGCGATTTGGCAACAGATATTATTGGCTACAAAATAGTAAATGAAAATTATGGGTGGGGGTCTATAGTTACTTTTGTTTCTTACTAAGCCGCACCACCTATAATTTTTGGCGTTATGTTTCAGTCGCTTAAGTCATTTACTCAATTAGATAGGTTCTAGTTAAACTGATTTATCGTTTCTGCTGTCTATTCAATATTGCTTGTTTAAAGTCTTCAAATGCCTATATTAGATATATCGCTGAAAATGCAATAACGGCATAAGCTAAAGAGGCAACATCCTGATCAAAAATAACATATAGTATTCTTACTATTCCAAAAGTGAATAATTTGTAAGAAATATAAGCTTTGATTACAAGTAGGATCAAACTATCCATAATAAAAAATGTCTTATGTTTAAGTTATCTTAATATTAGCTTTTTTTAGCACTAGTCCATCTAAAAAATCTATTATCTATCTTTATCTCATAAATAACTCATTAATTTTTTTACATAGCATACTTAAAACCACTAGGACACCGTCCGATTATTTAGAAATAGACAATGTAGTTAGAGGACGCATAGATCAAAATAGGGCGATCATAAGCGAAAATAATGAGCTCACAGACAGAAATACAAATTCATTCAGCAAATGTTTTTCCATACTCTTCGCCGTAAACATTAGAGATATGCTTAAAGAACAGTAAAAGAAAGATATACTGTTTGTAGTTGCCCGCATCAATCGTGCCACATAAGGTAGTGTCTGTACCCTAGAGGTATTTTTCTAGTTCTTGTTGGGTCATCATGTTAATGGTTATTTGATAAGTAAACTTGTTTCAAATGCTTTGTAGATACTTTCGATCAAGTTAGCTAATGGAGTAACATCGTTGTGATCAATATCTAACTGCGATAACCTTTCAAAAGGAATTCTTATTTTAATGAGATAACCAAAAGATATATTAAACACCGTTCTCTTAGAATTTAAAATTTTATCATTCCATTTAGATGTGCTTCTCCAGTCTGAGCTCAAGTGCTCATCTAACAAGGCTTCAACATCTCCCCAAGAGTCTCTTTTGACTCTACCAGTATGCTTCTTAAAGTTGTGTTTAGTGTAAAGAGACTTTCTAAAATCATCCTCAGTAAGCCATAAACCAGTTATGTATGATTGCCCCATCATCTTGATATGGTAGCTTTCCTTTGTGGTATAAAATTCGCCATCAATTTCTAATTGTTGGTTGAACTTCGGTTCGCTATGGAATATATGATATCCTTGTCCTTTGGTATTACCAGGATATATTTCTACTATTAGTTCACCTGTTTCTGCATCTATATTAAATAAGAGCTCATTGGCCCATCCATGTGTAAATGTGGTACCTAGACGATCCCTATAGGTTAACTTGTCTATCGACTCGTTATTATCACAAAACTGTATAATGGCTGATTCAATTCTTCTAGAAATGGATTTAGCATTAACGTTCTTTAGAGAGCCGATTGGTGTCTCTGGTAGCCAACTAAAATTATGTTCTTTCACTAATTGGATAAAATCGTTAAGGAATCGGTTTGTGTTACCTGTTGTTTTTTCAAAGCTGGCAACTTTGACAGCTATTGCCATTAATTTCCTCCAATTCAGATCAACTGGAGTAATAACTTCTTTATTGTCCTCAAGGCACTTACTCTGATGACCAAGAATATTAAGTACTTGGTTATAAAGTTGTGACGTGCAGTTGATATTATCTCTTTTTGCTTCTATAACAATTAAAATATTATTTATGGTGATTACCAAGTCGCAAATTGGGTCATATTCAATATTATGTTTTTGTTGCCAAAAATCAGACATAACGCTTTCACTCAACGATACAGCAAAAACTTTATCAAAGTCCTGAACTTGACTGGTTCTCTTTTGTATCTCTATTTGCATCTCGGTATCACCATCGAGATCTTCAAACAACCTGTTGTATATACCTGAGTTGTCAATGATGGTTTTTAGCACTTCATGGAAAAATAAGGTATCTTCTTGTAGACATATGGCTAAAGCTCTTGTTAGGTCATTTTCTAATTGATAGATTCTGTTTTTCTTAGTGTATGTTTTAAAAATATTTAAATGCTTATTCATCATAGAAACCCAATTAAAGATATTACTACTGTGTACATCAGAATAGATAAGTATTCGATTGCTTGGATTTGTTTATCGAGCAGTTCGCGCTTATCGTTCAAAAGAGTCGACCTTATGCCTTGATATAAGTGTTTATCAGTCACAACCACATTATCACTACCAATATCTTGCCAGCGCAATTGTGGTAATAAAACTTCATCATAGCGTAGCTGCGTTAGCCACGCGATATCGATGTGGCGCACAAGACAAGCCCAAGGTTTGTTTCCGATGAGGTTGCAGGCATGCGGCCAGTCTGTACTTTGTAGAAAAATTTATAGATAGTCAAACTACGCAAGCAACTGCAAGACGTACGGAGTTTAATGTTGACTAAAATATTAAAAGTAAGACGAACCTTTCTTTTATCTGAGAATCAATTATGTGTACTGTAATATCATCAGTGCCTATAAGCTTGCCTTTATTCACTTTGTTCTACCAACTAGAATTGCTATTTAGAAAATAAGAGATGATACACGTCATCTAAATTTCGAACAGCTGACTGTGCACACCGCCAAGTCGTAATTAAATCTACCAATGCTTGTAACTCTGCGTATTCCTCCTCTGTCCGTTCCGGATCCTTCTTAGTCCTGAGGTATTCTTTCCTATTCTTTTTTTCATCTATTGGTATAGATAATATTTCTGATAAGCTAATGTCTAGCTCAGACAGTCTTCGGTAAAAGATATTATGCTCAATAGCCGCATTGGTATCATAAGATATTTTAAGTTCGTCTAAATGTGGTAAAAGGTATTCAAATTTATCATCTATGTTTTCTGTAGATTTTGTATTACTGAATGTTACCTTAATAGAGTTAGGTAGGACTCCAAGTTTTAAGAGAGCTTTGATTGTATTTAAACTATCTTCCAATTCCTTTAAACCTTCTACTATTGGTACTAAGAAGTAATCGAATACTTTATGAGAGTTACTATTGTGCTTCATGGTATCTATTACATACTCTGTATTATCTGCAGCAATATCAACAATAGCTGACTCTATATTACTCAAGGCTTTCAAAGCTTCATCAAAGTTTTTTCCAGATAATACAATTTCATCAGAATACGTTTTACTATACATACTTAGATTACCTATCACATAATGACGCTGCAAATCCATATTCGGCCTAAGCATGTAGTTACTAACGAGAGATTTACCAGTATTCCCTGAAGAGTTGATTACTGCGATGCGATATCCAGTCCGTTTTGTCATACTTGTATCTACCGATTCATATTTTTCAGAACTAATCATTACTTTTGTTTCCTTTTGAGGGTATATTGTTTGTTCCATGATTGTGTTAGTGCATACACTATCCTAGGATGAATTAACACAATTTTTTTATACCTTATCATTTTTCACTAATTGCCAGTGAAAAAATCCATCAAGAGATTTAATGATAGACATACAAGAGAGAAAAGGTGAAGGATATTATTACGGTTGAACAATTGAATTTTAATTTCATTGGTAAGGTTTTTTGCAAAAAAGCAATACTTCTAACAGAGCTAGGCTTGTCTTTAGATACCAAGAAAGGAGCAAAAGAACTTGTCTCATTCTCCGAAATTAAAAGATTTTCTTACATTGAAGAGGGTTTTTTCGGGGCAACCCTATTTATTCATAACAGCCAATCGTTTGAAGAGTATAAGTTTTTATCAAAAACAAACTTTATAGCATTTTTAGAGTCTATCAACAGGAAAATTGCTCACTCCCTACAGCCCTATCTGATTAGCTTAATTGAAGAGTTTAACATTCAGGTTTTGAGTAACTACCCTAGAGACTCAAAATTAGATCAAATCAAATTAGTCGCAAATGAGCTGGCTACATACTATGAAGATGATAAAGTGCCATGGGATTACTTCAGCGATTCCAAACTATATAGCGAAGTTGAGAAAATATACAGTCTTTATCCTATCAAACAAGAAGCCTTAGGCGCGTATCATGAAAAAATCAACCTGGCGCTAAGAAAGGATTTCTTTGATAACGTAGAATCAAATCCTTTAACTGATGAACAGAGACTTGGTGTGCTACGTTCTAATGATAAAAACATGGTACTGGCTGCTGCTGGTACGGGTAAAACCTCTGTCATGGTCGCTAAGGCTCTCGATCTTGTCGATAGAGGGTTGGCATCACCTCAAGAGATTTTAGTTCTAGCCTACAACAAATCAGCCGCTGAAGAGCTAAAAAATAGGCTTGCTGATAAAGCTGAGAATTCAGGCATCGTACTAACAGAGACACCTCAGATCTCAACATTCCACGCTTTAGGTAGAAAGATCTTAGGGGAATCTAACATCTCAACTTATATGAGCGTCTTCACTGAAGACAGCTTAAAGCTAGGTGTGTGGGTAACAGAGTGGTTGATAGAATATTTAACACAAGATCCCAAAAGAATGGTCGATTTTATATCACTATTCCCAGAACCTGTGAATCCTTTCGACTTTAAGACTCAAGAAGAGTATGAGCGACATATCAGAGACAATGAGTTTAGAACTCTTCAAGGCGAGTTGGTCAAAGGGTATCAAGAACTTAGGATAGCTAATTGGCTAGCTATTCATAAGATCCCATACGAATACGAAGCTCGTTACATCAGTAAGCGAAGAATTGACATAGGATTCGACTACCAGCCTGACTTTCACATATCTGACTCTAATATTTACATCGAGCACTTTGGTATCGATAGACAGGGTAATACTCGCCCCGATATAGATAAGCGAGCATACAACGAATCTATTGATACCAAACGTAAACTGCATAAAGAGCTTGAAACAGTTTTAGTGGAAACATTCCATTATGACTGGACCGAAGATGCACTCGAAGCTCGTCTTGAAGAACGACTGGCTGCCGTGGGAGTTATTCCCGATAAAAATTCGGTTAAAGACGCTTCAAAAGAGTTACTCTCTAAGCTTAAGGAAGGTAATCAAATTGCCACTTGGAGCAAAATGCTTATCAAGGCATTACAAGCCACTCGATTTGAAAGATTAGATGAAGACTCAATTCTCGATAGGCTAGAGAAAGCTCGTATCTCACAAGCAAAGAAGAAGACCCGTATTCTAACTGACTTGCACAACGCGTATGTTGATGAGCTTGCAGCTACTGATTCAATTGACTTTGACGATATGATTAACCGTGCAATTGCAGTCGTAGATAATGGTCAATATAAACCTCACTGGAAATATATTCTTGTTGACGAGTTTCAAGACATATCTGCCTCTCGGATGGAGTTTGTTAACAGCATTATTGAAAAAGGGCCTGACCCTTCATTAACGGTTGTCGGTGATGATTGGCAGTCTATCTATCGATTCTCAGGTGGTAAACTTGAGCTCACTACTAGATTTAATGAGCTGGTTGGATCGCATACACTGACAATGCTCCAAAAGACATTCCGCTATAATAATAGCATTGCTGATACTGCTGGAACGTTCATTATGGAGAATCCTGAACAGTATCAGAAACACATCAAAACACACGACGTGGTTGATGAATCACAAGTATATTTATTAGATGATAAGACTGGTGAAGAGAATGGTGTCTATAGCAGAGTCGCCGAGGTTGTCAACAAGATCAGGGCAAATGACCCTGAAGGTTCGATAGCAATTATTGCTAGATATAACTATCTATTAAAGGATTCACGTAATTTTCTAGGTAAAGAAGAGTCCAAAGATATTCACTTTTGGAGCTTTCACAAATCTAAAGGGCTTGAAGCTGACTACTGCATCCTAATTGGTTTCTTCCAAGGGAAAAGCGGCTTCCCTAATGGCAACTGTGAGGATGCTATCCCTGAGGCGCTACTTCCAACACTAGACTCATTTCCTCATTCTGAAGAGCGACGCTTGCTGTATGTCGGCATAACGCGTTGTAAAAAGAAATCGTATATTATTGCTAGTCCGACAGCCCCGTCAGAATTTGTCCTTGAATTATTAGCTCCCAAATATGACATTAATATCTTTTCTAAATCCTTCCAAGAACGGCATAGAAAAATATTTAAATGCCCTAACTGCGTAAACGGCTACCTACGCTTAATCAAAGGGCCGTATGGTAGTTTCTATGGCTGTAGCTCTGGTAGAGGTTGTTCGGTAGGCAAGGCACGTGTCTGTACTAAGTGCGAGGCACCCTCTGTGGATAGAGAGCATGATAGTTTATGCAACAACAGGGACTGCGGTAATTCAATAAAAATCTGTAATAAATGTGGTCGTCCTATGAGAATGCGGGAGAGCAAATTTGGTAAGTTTTGGGGCTGTAGCGGTTATGGGATTCCAGATGACCAGTGTAAAAATACAATTAAAATTCGCTAATCGAAAGCAACCAAGACGAACCATGCTGTCTTCCAGAAGAAGCTCTTAAACCAATTAGAAAAATTTAGACTAGCTTGTTGTGATTCAAGTCAGTAACGAATTTAAATCATATATTATTAATAGAATATTTATTTAAAAGGATATTGGTAAAGATGTATATATCTCAATTAAAAATAACTAACTATAGAAGCTTTAAAGATATAACAGTTGAATTTAACGACGGTATTAACGCTATTATTGGCTCTAATAATTCTGGAAAGTCGAATCTTCTTAGAGCCCTTTCTATAATCTTTGATAAGAGATCGACCAAAAAGCTTGGAATTGATGATTTCTGTAAATTTATCGATGAACAATATTTAATAGATGCATCACCTAAAATTACTATTGAAGCTACTATAAAAAAAGGAGATGTAGCTACTGCTACAGAAGACGATCTTTCAGTGCTAGCGAATTGGCTTACTATTTTTGATGATAATTATGAAGCAGTGCTGACTTATGAATTTTTCTTACCTGAGAAACATGAAGATACGTATAAAACCTTTACTGAAGAAATAGTAACTCAAGGAAAGAATGAAGAGAAAAGTAGTGGAGATATAAGTAATAAAATCTGGAAGGTGATACAGAAAAACTTCCTAAGGTTCTATAAACACAAGATTTGGGTCGGCGATGTAACGAATCAATCTACACTTGATTCAGAAACGCTTGATAGGTTTGACTATCAATTTCTTGATGCGATAAGAGATGTAGAGAGAGATATGTTGTCAGGCAAAAACTCCTTGCTTAAAGAAGTCATAGACTTCTTCATGGATTATGATATCAAGAGTGATAGTACGTTAGACAAAGAAGCACAAAGTGTAGCTATAAACACTAGAAGAGATGAATTTTCGACAAAGTCAAATGATTTATTAAATGATATTCATGTTCGTATTGAACATGGTAAAGAAGAAATCCTATCATACGCAACACAGACAGGAGCTTCATTTAACAACGCATCACCTAACTTTGAAGGCGCTTTGTCAGAGCTTGAAATATATAGCGTTCTACAACTTATTGTTGAGTATGAAACAGGTATAAAGATACCTGCTAGGAATAATGGTTTAGGATACAACAACTTAATCTATATGTCTCTTCTCCTTGCTAAAATGCAGGTGAACGCTAACGTCGAACATCTTGACAGCAACGCTAAAGTCTTCTCAATGCTCATCATAGAAGAACCTGAATCACACTTACATCCATCAATGCAATTTAAACTTCTTAAGTTCTTAGAAAATAATCGTAAGGCTAAAAAAGTAAGACAAATATTCGTTACTACTCATTCTACGCACATAACTAGCGCAGTTGATTTAGACAATATAATTTGTCTATATGAGAAAAACGACGGCACAAGTGTAGCATATCCTTCTAAAACCTTTAAAGATGAACATGGAAACGAAGTCATTGGTAGTAAGCAATACATTGAAAGATTTTTAGATGCGGTTAAGTCTGATATTTTATTTAGTGATAGAGTTTTATTTGTTGAAGGTATTGCTGAACAGTTATTAATATCTATATTTGCTAAGTATGAAGGCAAGTTCTTGGAAGACAAACATATTAGTATAGTAAATATTGGTGGAAGATACTTTAACCACTTCTTCTATCTTTTCGATGAAGTGAATGAGTATTCAATACCAAAGAAAATCGTATGTTTAACAGACAAAGACCCAGTAAGAAAAAATAAAGTTAAAGATCGAAATTTCAAAACTTGTTACCCATACGAGTTTAATAGTGACAATGAAACTTATGAATACGATCTTAATAACGTAGTTCATGCGTCTAGTAATATATTAATATTTAAACAAGATAGCATACATGGCAAAACCTTGGAGTATGAGCTAGCCTATCTTAATCCTTCATTAAAAATACTTGTAACACAAAGTACTAAAAACACATCTGAGTTATATGGTCTCATGGATTCATATAATGACCCAGATTCCACAGTTCAACAATTAATAGACAAGCTTCGCAGTAGTGAGGAAAATACTCGTATTAAGATAGGAATAAATAGCTCTAATTTGACAGATGACGAGAAAAAACGCTCTATTATAGCTTCAAGGTATTTAAATTCAGTTAGTAAGGGAGAGAATGCGTTAGAGTTAGCGATCGCTTTGCAGAACAATTTATTGAACAAGGGAAGTGATGCCTATGTTGAAGTCGTAATTCCAACTTATATACAAGAGGCTTTAGAAGTATTATGCCAATAATAACTATTGAGTCAGATGAGCTTATTGATATCGACTCACCTTTTAGAGTTTCGGCAGGTCCTGGAGCAGGTAAAACCTATTGGCTAACCCAACATATCCATAATGTCGTTAGAACTTCAAATAAATTGTTTATTACAAAAAAGGTTCTATGCTTAACTTATACGAACAATGCAGTTAAAACGTTACGTTTAAGACTTGGTAATGCTAACTCAAGGGTAGAGGTTATGACAATACATAGCTTTTTTTATCAGTATATTGTCAAACCATACATTTCCGTAATAGCAGAAGATTTTAATTTGGATCTTACCAAAATAGATGGACATGATGATCAAATACTGTCTAGCTATCCTTTTGTACAGGAGTTATTAACAAAACCTAAAGTTAGTTATGTTTCTTCTGAAAATAAATTTAAACTTGTAGATGCTATTAAAAGATGCTTCTGGCATTTTGACTCAGAAAATAAATTAGTTATAAAACCAAGTTACCCTATACAAATAGGTAAATATAATTTAAGTAATGCAACTTATTCAGAATATAAAAAGCTAGCTTGGGAGAAGGGTACATATCATCATGATGATATAATATTTTTCGCTTATCAAATTATAAATAAAGTACCATTTATCCCAAAACTTATATCAGAGAAGTTTCCCTATATCTTTATTGATGAATTTCAGGATTCAACACCGTTGCAAATTCATGTATTTAGAGATATAGCACAATACTCTACAATAGGAGTAATCGGTGATCAAGCTCAATCTATATATGGTTTTCAAGGTGCAAAACCTACAGATTTTCATGATCTGGTTATTGATAATATACAGGATTTTCAAATAGTAAATAATCGTAGAAGTTCTAACGAAGTTATTAACTTTCTAAACGCAGTTAGAAAAGACCTAGTACAGAACCCTATTAGAAATTTTTCCGATTCAAAACCGACTATACTGGTTGGAGATATGTTCAATGCTTATAATTACGTATACAAAATTGAAGAAAAATTAACAACTTTATCACGTAATAATATTACCTTAAACTTAGCTAAAGCAGAATTAGGTTTAGAAGGTTTCAATAAAAATTCATTAGAACAACTGACTGAAGAAGATTCTAATCTTGTACGTTCTAAATTTATATCTAGTTCTATTAGAGGTTTGTTTTTAATGCAAAATGGTGACTTCAAGGAAGCTATAAAGGAGTTACAGAAGAACTATCCAAAGAAGGACTCACAAACAAAGAAGCTGGTTCTTGATTATCTAGCTAAGCTAGCTACTAACTTCGAAATTATTAAAGAGAAATCATTATTAGAGTTCTCCAGGCTTGTAGCTGATTTAGCAGACATATCGTTTCCTAATGTTACACGAGGAAAAGTTAAGACATTTTACGAAAAAAACACTTTTATTAGTCTTTATCTTTGTGTAAGAGCAGTAAATGAAGATAGTGATTATTTAACTATTCATAAAGCGAAGGGAAATGAGTTCGATAATGTATTGCTTTTATTATCAGATCCGAAGCATTTAGCTTTTATCACTGAGCCAGACCTTACTAAAGAAGAACAACGAATCAACTATGTAGCAGCAAGTAGAGCTAAGAATAAGTTATTCATTTCAGTGCCTACATTAGAAGATTCTGTTAAACAACAGCTCATTGATACAGGCATACTCGAAGTAGTAGAATTATAATTTCACTACTTTTATAGTATGAAAAAATCCTTAAAATGGCAAACGGCTTCATCAAGTAATTAGGCCATTCTATATAACTACCATTTAGATTGAACGCTTACC